>JAZNRQ010000039.1:0-9667 GCA_045590735.1 Faecousia sp.
GAAGGGGCGGGAGAGGAATGGCGTGCAGTGATAGTCAGCAAAAAGCCTGCTATTACGCAGTAATGATTGGATTTCCGCCCGCATTCCTCTTCCGACCTCGCTACGCTCGGCCACCTTCCCCCCGGGGGAAGGTATTGGTGCGGTGCATCAATCGAAACTGCTCGATAAATTGGAATTTGAAGAATTCTGATGCCCGGGAGGGTGAAACGATGCTATTTTCCAGCATACCTTTTCTGTTCTACTTTTTACCGGTGGTGATCCTGCTGTATTTTTACGGCAACCGCCACGTGAAAAATGCCACGCTTTTGGCATTTAGTCTTTTCTTTTATGCCTGGGGCGAACCAAAATATGTCTTCTTAATGCTCTTTACCATCGGCCTTTTCTACGGCTGTGGATTTGCCATCGGCAAATGTACCCGTCAGGGCTGGAAACGATTTTGGCTGATTCTTTCCGTAGTGATCAGCCTTGCGTTGCTGGGTATCTTTAAATATGCGGACTTTGCCATCAGCAGCTTCAACGCCGTTCTCGGTATGACCGCACCGAAGCTGCAGCCTATGCCCCTTCTGCGGCTGGCGCTGCCCATCGGTATCAGCTTCTACACCTTCCAGTGCTTAAGCTATACGGTGGATGTGTATCGGGGCACTGCCGCTGTACAGAAAAATATCCTCAGCTTCGGTGCTTATGTGGCCCTGTTCCCGCAGCTGATCGCCGGTCCTATCGTCCGGTATGTGGATGTGGCACGGGAGCTGGACAACCGTACCCACAGCTGGGAAAACGTGGCACTGGGGCTGCGCCGTTTCCTGTTTGGTCTGGCAAAGAAGATCCTCATCGCCAACCAGTTGGGTGAGCTGACCAACCTTTTCCGGAATGCAGATGAAAAATCCGTACTGTTTTACTGGATCTACGCCATCGCTTTCGCGCTGCATATTTACTTTGATTTCTCCGGCTACAGCGATATGGCCATTGGTCTGGGTAAAGTGTTTGGCTTCAATTTTATCGAAAACTTCAACTATCCCTACCTGTCCAAATCCATCGGTGAATTCTGGAGGCGGTGGCATATCAGCCTGGGCAGCTGGTTCCGGGATTACGTGTATATCCCCCTGGGCGGCAACCGGGTCTCCAAGCCCCGCTGGGTCTTTAACACCCTGGTAGTATGGATGCTCACCGGTTTGTGGCACGGTGCTGCGTGGAATTTCGTCCTTTGGGGACTGCTGTATGCGGTGTTCCTGATGATTGAAAAATTTGTTCCCGCCATCCAAAAGCTACCCTCTCTGATCCGCAGAGGCTATGTGCTGCTGATCGTTGTGCTGGGCTTTGTACTGTTTAATGCCACCAGCTTGCAGGAGGCTGTGACCGACATTGGCGGTATGTTCGGCTTTGCCGGTGTGCCGGTGGTCAACGGTCTGACCCTTTACTACCTGCGCAGCTATGCCCTTTTGCTGGTGGCCGCACTGGTTGGCGCTACACCCCTGCTGAAAAATCTGGGCAAGCGGCTGGAGAACACCGTTGTGGGTGCGATCCTGGAGCCGATCGTTCTGATCGGTCTGCTGCTGCTTTGCACTGCCTACCTTGTGGACGGTTCTTTCAATCCGTTCCTCTATTTCCGGTTCTAAGGAGGCGACGCTATGAAGAAGAAAATTCGCGCCGTTGGCGCAGTGGTACTTGTGGTTATTTGGGTAGCTCTTGCAGGCTTTGCGTGGTTTACGCCTCCCAAGGAGTCCTCCGATTCGGAGCGTCGCCTGCTGGCACAGCTGCCGGATATCACCTTAAATGCGTTCTTTAATGATGAACGTTTCACATCCAAATTTGAAGATTACACCCTGGATCAGTTCCCGGGACGGGACTTGTTCCGGCAGCTGAAGGCACTTACCAATCGCTATGCCTTCCAGCAGCAGGACAACAACGGCATTTATATTGAAGACGGCTATGCCGCCAAGCTGGATTTCCCCTTAAATGAAGAAGCCCTCTCCCACGCAATGGAGCGGCTGAACTTCGTCTATGACAAGTATCTGAAGGACAGCGGAAGCAAAGTCGTCATGGCTGTGATCCCGGACAAGGGCTACTACCTGGCGGAAGAAAACGGCTACCCGGCTATGGACTACGAAAAGCTCTTTGACACCGTAAAGGAGAAAATGCCCTGGGCCACCCACGTAAACATTACCGACCGGCTTTCCATCGAGGACTACTACTTTACCGATACCCATTGGCGTCAGGAAGCACTGCTGCCTGTGGCACAGCGGCTGAGCGTTGCACTGGGTGTCACCTTCCCCCGGTCGGAATGGTACACCAAAACCCCCATCGACATCCCCTTCTACGGTGTGTATCACGGGCAGGCGGCACTGCCGATGGACCCCGATCAGATGTATATTATGGAAAGCGATACGTTGAGCCAGTGCACTGTGCAGACCTATGACGATATGGGTCGCCCGGTGACCACAGCGGTCTATGATATGGAAAAGCTTTCCGGCAAAGATCCCTACGATGTATATCTGTCCGGTCCTCAATCCCTGGTGCAGATCAAAAATCCCAACGCCTTCAGCAACAAGGAGCTGATCGTGTTCCGGGATTCCTTCGGAAGCTCCATCGTTCCCCTGCTGGTGCAGGACTATCAGACCGTCACCTTAGTGGATATCCGGTATATTGACAGCCGCAACTTGGGTAATCTGATCCAGTTCAAGGGACAGGATGTTCTGATGCTCTACAGCACGCTGGTTCTTAACAGCGGTACAACACTCAAATAAAAAACAGGGTGCTTTTGCACCCTGTTTTTTATACTGTAAGGTTCTGCGCCCAGTCGCCTTTGCGCATAAAGAAATATCCCACAAAGCATTTAATCAGATCCATACCGTTGCAAATGGCAAAAATCAGGTAAATAGAAGCACCGGTATAGCGGCTGAGGAGAAATGCCGGCGGCAGCATCAGTAGCCAAATGGCACCGCTGTCAAAAATAAAGGTGATCACCGTCTTGCCGCCTGCCCGGAGTGTAAAGTACACCGGGAAGATGTATGCCTGCAGCGGCATCAACACCGCAGAAATCGTGATCAGACCCGTTGCGATATGGGCGATTGCCGGATCTTCCGTATCAAAAAGCATTGGGAACAGCCCCGAAATGGCTACCGTAAACAACCCGCACAGCACACCGGTTGCGGTACAAAGTGCCAGCAGCTTATTGTTGTGCTGCTGTACTTCCTTCCGTCCCGCACCGGAGCCCAGCATCCGTCCGGTGATAATGCCGGTGGCATTGCCCAGGGAACGGAATACCACCGCTGTCAGATTGTAAAGGGTGGTGGAAATGCTCAGTGCCGCCACCACATCCGGTCCCCGGTTGGAATAGCACTGATTTAAAAGTGCCATACCCACCGTATATGCCGCCTCATTGACCAGCAACGGCATACCCTTCACAATGATGGATTTCAGCAGTGAAAGCGGAATGTACATATTCCGGTAAAGCCGCTTCACATAAGGATTCTTCTTTGGATTCAGATGGGTCCACAGTATGAGGATCAGCACTTCCACATAACGGGAAGCCACCGTCGCAATGGCAGCACCGGCAGCTTCCAGCTTCGGTGCGCCAAAATGACCGAAAATCAAAACGAAATTTCCTACCAGGTTGACACACATTGCCACGATGCCCGCCACCATCGGCACTGTGGGATGTCCACATTCCCGCAAGGTACTGGCATAGGCATTGGTCACTGCAAAGGCCGGCACACCGATCAGCATAATGTACAGGTACTGCCTTGCACATTCCAGCGTCTGTAGCTGCAGCTCCGGTTTTTCATCACCGTTTAAGTACAGACCGATCAGCGGATCGCTGACAAAATAGCATATACTGCAGCCTGCAACCGCCAGCAGCAGACAAATGATCAGCTTAAAGCGGAAGGTATGCCGGATGCCGTCATAATTCTGCGAGCCGTAAAACTGGGTGGTAAAAATGCCTGCACCGGCAGACGCACCGAACATACACACATTCAGCACGAACATCAAATTATTATTGACGATGCTCACCGCTGTAATGGGCGCATCACCCAACTGACCCACCATCACATTATCCAGCATTGCCACCAGATTGGTAATTAAATTCTGTAAAAGAATCGGCAACGCAACCGCAATGGTTTGCCGGTAAAATGACCGGTCACCGATCAAACTGTGTTTCATATCACTACCTCCTGCCAATTGCCTGTAACATCATAGCGCAAAATGGCGAAAAAAGCTAGTACAAAATAGACCCCCTTGCAAAATAATTGCAAGGGAGGTCTTCTTACAGAGATGCGGTAAATTGCGTGATGAGGATTCCAGGGATCATCCACACCAGTTCGTAAAGGAACATATTGACGGGATTGATCTGCTCCGCCGCCCCTAAGATCGCCAGCAGCAGAACGATCAGCATACCCAAAATACCGCCTGCCAAATGCACAGCAACGCCCAGATTGATCGCAGTTTTCAAGCTGCGTGCACCGGTAACCGCATAGGCAAAGGGCGCAAGGCCCTCTCCTGTGATCAAAGCCGCTGCCTGTGCATCCTCTGACGGCTGTACCTGCCGCAGCTGCGCCACTGTTTCCGGCTCGGGTGTAACCAGCTTTTTGGCGGATATCCCAAAGCAATCGTGCAGGAATTCACCGGTAAGCATCATATCATCCGTCACCAGCACAGGCTTCAAGCCCCGGTAGCCGCAAAGGGTGGAGATACCGGCAGCACTGGATCTGTTTTTCTCATAAGTCAGGGCATACAGGCCGCAGAATTCACCGTCCACAGCCACGCAGACCGCCTGGTTGATCCGCAGTCCCTCCGGTACTTCCACACCCATATCCTTCAGGAAGGTACGGGTACCTACCAGCACCGGTTCTCCAGCGACCTCACCACCAACACCGTTTTCATAGCGTTGGAAATTCTCCGCGTCGTAGTGCATACCGTTGCGACTTTCCAAAAGCTGGGTAAACAGCGGCTCCAATGTGCCTGCATCCCGGGTGATCAGTGCCGCTGTATAGGCAATGATCTGATCCGGCTGCCGGCTGCCGAAGAATTTCACACCGTTCATCCGGACATATCCCACCGGGAACAGATCGTTATGATCTACCGCAAAGACCGTGTTTTTTCCGGTCAGTGCCCGGATACCTGCCCAGCCGCACAGCACCGTGCCTACTGCGTGGAGTCTGCGCTCCAGCACCGCAAGTGGCCGGGAGAAGATCACAAACATTGATGCCGGCACCGCCGCCAAAGTGGTAACCGCCGCCACCTGGACGCCGAAGGTCACACCGTGGAGTACACCGCCAACCACACCGGTGGCAACGCTGAAGCCCAACACGACCAATCCATAAATGGACAGGATCTTTTCCTTGGGATTTGTATCTCCGTATGTATCCATAAAGTCGGATACCTGCCCGGTTCCCCGCAGGAATCCCTTGGCATCGTCCAAATAATCCTCTACTGCCAGAAGGCTATCCAGCCTGGTCGCTTTGCGCATCGTGTCCAGCTGTCCCAGCTTTATACTGCGTTTGTGATAAGCACTCCAAAGGGACATTGTCATCTGCAGGCTAAAGGCTGCACAGCAAGGTACACGCACCTGATACAGGCACAGGATGCCGTCTGCCAGGCAAATACCGAAGGTAAACAACAGCAGCGTATTGAGGGTAAATTTTCCTTTCAGCAGGTCCGCACCGCCCTCCAGCAGCTGATAACAACCCAAAAGTGCCGACAGAAGCATCGCCAAAAACTGGCCGAATACCATCAGCCGCAGCCGTTCCTCACCAAGGATTCCAAAAGCAAACAGACCGCTGGCAACCGCGGATGCCAGTGCCACCAGAGCACAGCAGAGCATTGCCAGCTGCAATCTTCCCACGCCCTGCTCCGACAGCAGATAGTACTGCTTTTCCGGGCCGGCCACCAACTGACGCTTCAGTTCCCGCAGACGGGACTTAGGCCGGAACGCAATGGGCCGTGCCGGTACATACTCCGCAATGGGCTGGTCGTATTCCGGTTCCCACTCCTCTGAGAAGGGTTCGGTCTTTTCTTCCGGCTCTGCCGGGATTTCTGCCATTGCTTCCTCTTCATCGTTGATCTGAACCGCATTGCGGACCTTGCCCAAAGCTTCGGGCATTTTGTCCAGCCGGATGGTATCCGAGGTGACCGTCGCAGGTGCCGGCTGTGTTTCCTCCGGTATCGTTTCCTCCGCTGCCGGTTCTTCCTTCAGATCTTCTTCTGTATACACTTCCTCCGGCTGTTCTGCCGGCTGCTCATCTTGCATTTCCTCCGGTTCCCGGGGCTCGTCGCTGAACTCCCGGATAATATCTTCAAGATCAAATTCCTGCAGATCTTTTTCGTCCATACGCGTCCTCCTTACAGTCTTTGGCGAACCGCTTCATAAAGCAGAATCGATGCCGCCGCCGAGGCATTCAGAGATGTAATGTTTCCTTTCATAGGAATATGCACCGTCACATCGCAGTTTTTCTGCACCAGCCGGCTCATTCCCTCACCCTCCGAACCGATCACAATGGCGGTCGCACCGGTCAGGTCTGCCTGGTACATAGGAATCGAGCCTTCCGCAGCGGTGCCGAAGATCCACACACCCTTCTGCTTCAGTTCCTCTATAGCGGCATTGATATTGGTGACTCTCGCCACCGGCATATACTCCACCGCACCGGCAGATGCCTTGGCAACCGTTGCCGTCAGACCCACACTGCGACGCTTGGGGATGATCACACCGTGAGCACCGGCACATTCGGCACTGCGGAGGATCGCGCCCAAGTTGTGGGGATCGGAAAGCTCATCGCAGATCACGATCAACGGAGCTTCCCCCCGATCCTGCGCGATCTGCAAGATCTCATCAATGGTGGCATATTCTTTTGCCGCGGTAAAAGCGATGACCCCCTGGTGGGCGTGGGTGGTGCTCATAAAGTCCAGCTTCCGGCGGTCCACCGCCACCACCACCGCACCGGCATCCTTTGCCTGTGCCGCCAGCCGCTGCAGACCCTTATCCGTTTCGCCTGCGGCAATGAACACCTTGTCAATGGTCCGTCCGCTGCGAAGGGCTTCTGTCAGAGCATTGCGGCCCTCCAGCTGGTTTTCGTTTTCCTCCACCGGCTGCGTTCTTTTTTCTCTATCTTCATAGTCCCGTTTTCTGGACTGTCTTATCTTCATAGTATTCTCCCACCTTAACTGGCATACTTTTTTCTATTGTAACAGATTTTCTGCCTGTCGACAACCGGAAATTTTATCTACAGTAGGAATTCACAGAAAATTTACCGTAAAACCACCCCAATCCCGTTGCACAGGTGCAAAAAATATGATATTATGGGCAAAATGATTGGGGGAGGCGATGAATTTGGAAAATCGCAACGACCAAAATAACAAACCAAAAGGCAACGATAAGAAACCGAAAGGCTCTCTTTGGATCGCACTGATCATCAGTATCGTGGTGATCCTGCTGGCCAACGGTATTTTCAGCCTTGTGAAAGAAAGCCAGTATGTGCAGAAGGATTTCTCACATTTCCTGGAGGCAAAAGAAAATAAGCAGCTGAAAGAGGTTCAGCTGCAATACGACCGGATCGTTTATCTGACCCACGAAGAAGCAGATAAGCCTGCCGCCCAGCGCCAGGCATTCTTTACCGGTCTTCCCACCGGCAGCGACACCTTCGCATTAGCCGTTGAGCTGGACGCTATGGGTGTCACGGTGGACCGGCAGATCGTCAAGGATACTTCCACCATTACCACCATCCTCATTTCCATCTTAATGTTTGCGTTGGTCTTTGGGGCTATGAGCCTGCTGACCCGCAAAATGACCGGCGACGGTATGCTGGGCTCCATCGGTGCCAGCAAGGCGAAAATGTATATGGAAAAGCAGACCGGTGTTACCTTCAAGGACGTGGCCGGTCAGGACGAAGCCAAAGAATCCCTGCAAGAGATCATTGACTTTTTGCACAATCCCCAAAAGTATGCCGCCATCGGTGCAAAGCTGCCCAAGGGCGCGCTGCTGGTGGGTTCTCCCGGTACCGGCAAAACACTGCTTGCCAAGGCAGTTGCCGGTGAAGCAAATGTCCCCTTCTTCTCCATTTCCGGTTCTGACTTTGTGGAAATGTTTGTAGGTGTGGGTGCCAGCCGTGTCCGTGACCTTTTTAATCAGGCGGCAAAGGTTGCGCCCTGTATTATTTTCATCGATGAGATCGATGCGGTGGGCCGCTCCAGAGATTCCCGTTACGGTGGAAACAGCGAGCACGAGCAAACGCTCAATCAGCTTTTGGGCGAAATTGACGGTTTTGATTCCTCCAAGGGCATCGTGTGCCTTGCCGCCACCAACCGCCCCGAGATTTTGGATAAGGCGTTGCTGCGTCCCGGCCGTTTTGACCGCCGGATCGTGGTGGACCGCCCCAATCTCCAGGGCAGACTGGACACGCTTAAAGTCCATACACGGAAGATCAAGCTGGCAGAGGATGTGGATCTGCAAAAGCTGGCACAGGCTACCGCAGGCTGTGTGGGTGCGGACCTTGCCAATCTGGTAAACGAAGCGGCACTGCGTGCTGTGCGTATGGGCAGAGCTGCTGTGAATCAGGAAGACCTGCTGGTCTCCTTCGAAACGGTCATTGCCGGCGCAGAGAAAAAGAACACGGTCCTCAGCGACACAGAAAAGCGGCTGGTTGCTTACCACGAGGTAGGTCACGCACTGGTTTCCGTGATGAAAAAGGAAACCACACCGGTCACCAAAATTACCATCGTACCGCACACCGCCGGTTCTTTGGGCTACACGCTGTACTTGCCTGATGAAGAAAAGTACCTGTCCACTAAGGATGAGCTTTTGGTGGAGATGTGCTCCCTGTTGGGCGGCAGAGCCGCAGAGCAGGTGGTATTCGGTGTGAAGACCACCGGTGCAGCCAACGATCTGCAAAGAGCCACCGCCCTTGCCCGGAGTATGGTGGCACAATACGGTATGGGCGATGCGTTGGGTCTGATGGCACCGGCTACAGTGCAGCATCAGTATCTGGAAGGCAATGCCTATCTGGATTGCTCTCAGGACACCAGCAACCAGGTGGACAAGGAAATGCGTCTGCTGCTGGATCAGTGCTATGCCGATGCGGTGCAGGTGCTGACGGAAAACCGTAAGCTGCTGGACGAGATCGCAGAGTACCTGCTGCTAAAGGAAACCATTACCGGTGAGGAGCTGATGGCTTTTGTAAATCCGGAAAAAGCCCAGGAGGAAGCTTCTGAGCAGACCCCGGCAGAAGAAACCGCAGCCCCGGAAAATACAGAAGAATAACGAAAAAGAGCAGCCCCGGCTGCTCTTTTTGTGCGTTGTCCGTTAAATTCCAATTTATCGAGCTGTTGCGATAACCACCCTTGATGCACCGAAACCTTGTATAGCACCATCGAAAGTGCGCGCCGGGAGGGGTCCCGGGGAGGGTGGCTTTGGGAGCGGGAGCTATCAACTCAACGCCTCCCCGGGGCGCATCTTTGGGTACTTTCTGTGCGAAACCAGAAAGTACCGCCGCCCGCAGGCACCAGCACAAACGATTATCATAAGTTCTGGTTTTATCGGGAGATGCCCCTGTTGCGGTACCCGACAAAATCTTCGGGCTTACGCTTTTCCTCGATTTTGTCGACCGCTGCCACTCGCTCAGGTCGCTTCATCCGCCACAGGCGGGGCCCCCCTCGCTCCAAGTCCGTGGCCAAGGGGTCT
>JAZNRQ010000040.1:0-14349 GCA_045590735.1 Faecousia sp.
GGGAATCGAACCCATGTTACCGCCGTGAAAGGGCGGTGTCTTAACCGCTTGACCAACGGGCCTGGTAGCGGCGACCTGATTCGAACAGGTGACATACCGGGTATGAACCGGGTACTCTACCAGCTGAGTTACGCCGCCATAGGTGATTGCCGAAAATCAGCTTTGTTATTATATCCACCTATGTGTGATTTGTCAAGTGAAATATTTGGGATTTTTTAATATTCTTGGAAACAGTGCCGCACATTGCCTTTTACAGCATAAAGCTGTCGGGCAAAAGCTGGGCAAGGGTACGGGTACGGATGGTTCCATCGGCATCTACCAAATGGATCGCAAAATCCTCCCGGCAGAACTCCCGCATCACCTGCCGGCAAACGCCACAGGGAGGGAAGAAATCCGTGATCACACCGTTTTTGCCGCCGCAGACCGCAATGGCGGAAAACTCCCGATGACCGTCGGTGACCGCCTTGAAGAAGGCGGTGCGTTCTGCGCAGACCGTGGGGGTGTAGGAGGCATTTTCAATGTTACAGCCGGTGTACACCGTGCCGTCGGCACACAAAAGTGCCGCACCCACTTTATAACCGGAATAGGGTGCATATGCCCCTTCCATTGCCTTGATCGCCAATTTTACCAATTCTTCCGCAGACATAGAACTTTCCTTCCTTTCCATCTCGGGGCAGTATCGATTTACGCACCGCCCAACGCCTTCCCCTTGAGGGGAAGGTGGCAAAAATCTTTGATTTTTGACGGATGAGGTGGAAATGTAAGTAGATTGCAATGGTTACAATAGTTCGGCAACACCTCATCAGTCGCCCGCGGCGACAGCTTCTCCTCAAGGAGAAGCCTTTTACCGCTCGCTAAGCCAAAATTTATGATTCTAAAATTTCTTTTGCGAAGCTTGTGCCGGGGGTGGGCAATTCTATACCCAGCATTTCCGCTACCGTAGCCGCCACATCGGCGAAGGTGGCTCGCTCGCCCAGGTTGGCGGGCTTTACCTTTTTGCCCAGCACCAGCAGCGGCACATACTCTCTTGTATGGTCGGTGGTTGCACCGTAGCCCGGGTCGCAGCCGTGGTCGGCGGTAATGATCACCGCATCCTCATCCCCCAGCTGTGCCATAAATTCCGGCAGCCAGCGGTCAAACTCCGCAAGGGCGGCAGCATAGCCGTCAATGTCCCGACGGTGACCGAACAGCATATCAAAATCCACCAGATTCACAAAGCACAGACCGTTAAAATCCTGCTTTGCGTAATGCATTGCGTGGTTCATACCGTCTGCATTGCTTTGATTGTACACATGCTCCGTCAAACCCTGACCGGCAAAAATATCGTGGATCTTGCCCACACCGATGGACGCCATTCCCGCATCCTTCACCGCCTGCGGCAGCGTCATTTCCGGCGGCTCCAGGGAGAAATCGTGGCGGTTTGCTGTGCGCTTAAAAGCACCCGGCTTTCCCACAAAGGGACGGGCGATCACTCTGCCCCCGCCGTGCTTGCCCTGCAAAATTTTCCGGGCAATGCGGCAGTATTCGTAAAGCTGCTCCGGGGGCACGATGTCCTCGTGGGCAGCGATCTGAAACACCGAATCCGCAGAGGTATAGACGATCAGATCACCGGTCTTCATATGCTCCTGTCCGTACCGGTCGATCACCTCTGTGCCGGACCAGGGGGCATTGGCAAGCACCCCTCTTCCGGTCTGCTCCCGGAAGGGCTTTAGTACTTCCTCCGGAAACCCATCCGGATAGGTGGGCAGCGGATTTTCGGAAACGATACCGGCAATTTCCCAATGGCCGATGGTGGTATCCTTACCCATAGAGCACTCTGCCATCCTACCGTAAGCACCCTTCGGTGCGTCGGCAGCAGGCACTGCCGTTACACCGGTAATGTTGCCCAAGCCGGCTGCCAGCAAATTGGGGATCTGTAACTTTTCCGATTTGGCGCAGGATGCCAGCGTGTTGACCCCCACATCCCCGAAGTTTTCCGAATCGGGCATTGCACCGATACCGAAGGAATCCAAAACGATCAAAAATACCCGTTTCATAAAATCACCTTACTTATTTTAGTTTTGTCCGTGGAGCTTTATCTTCCGGTTTTCCCGGATGCCCCGAACCCAGCACCGGTGGCACATAGCGATATAACTGTCGTTGCCACCCAGCTGCACCTGTGCGCCCTCCGTCACGATATGTCCGTTTGCGTCGATCCGGGCATTGACGGTGGCCTTATTGCCGCAATCGCAAATGGTCTTAATCTCCTGAATGGTGTCCGCCACCTCTAACAGCCGCAGGCTGCCGGGAAACAGCTTGGTCAGAAAGTCCGTCCGCAGACCGAAGCACATAACCGGAATGTCATAGTCATTGACGATTGCCCGGAGCTGATCGATCTGCTCCGGTGTCAAAAACTGGCACTCGTCCACAATGATCACATCGCAGTTTCCTGCCCGGGTGCGCTGAAACAGGCTGTATACATCCGTTTCCGGCAGGATCACCTCCACCTTTGCTTCCAGACCGATGCGGCTGCGCAGCACATCCACACCGTCCCGCACATCTGCACTGGGCTTGATGAGCCATACCTTCAGGCCGTTTTCTTCATAGTTATACTTTGTGATCAACGCCTGTGCGGTCTTACTGGAACCCATTGCGCCATACTTGAAATATAACTTAGCCATTTTCTTCCTCCCGCTGGTTTTCCAGCTTCTGTTTTTCATATTGCAGCATATACAGCCGGTAGTACCGCCCCCGCTGCATCAGCAGCTCCTGGTGGTTGCCCTGCTCCACGATCTGCCCATGGGACAGGACAATAATATTATCCGCGTGCTGAATGGTAGAAAGTCTGTGCGCTACGATCAGCATCGTGCCGATGTTTTTCATTTTCTCCAGAGAGTCCTGGATCAACAGCTCCGTTTCCGTATCGATGTTGGCGGTGGCTTCGTCAAGGATCATTACCGAGGGCTTATGGATCACCGTTCTGGCAAAGCTCAAAAGCTGCCGCTGACCAGCGGAGAAATTGTTGCCCCGTTCCCGAACCTCTTCGTCAAGACCCTTTTCCAGGTGGCTTATGAAGCTGTCCGCATTCACATAGCGGCAGGCCTCCATAACCTCCTCATCGGTTACATCCTCCTTATGGAGCAAAATGTTACTGCGGATAGTACCGGAAAACAGGAATACATCCTGCAGCATCTGTCCGAAATGCCGCCGCAGGGAGGATATCTTAATATGACGGATATCAATGCCGTCTACCAAAATCTGCCCTTTTTGAATGTCGTAATTGCGGCAAAGCAGGCTTAAAATGGTGGTTTTTCCCGAACCAGTAGAACCTACAAAAGCCACGGTCTGCCGGGCATCCACCTTGAAGGATACCCCTTTTAAGATCCACTGATCCGGCTTGTAGGCAAACCACACATCCTTAAATTCGATCTCGCCCCGGAGAGAATCCAACTCTATGGCATCCGGCGCATCCACCACCTCCGGCACCATATCCAGCACCGTAAAGATCTTCTCCGCAGAGGCGAAGGCAGACTGAAGGGTATTAAAATGCTCCGAAAGAGATTGGAGCGGATTAAAAAACTTGGTTGCAAACAGGTAGAAGGTCACTACCGTGCCGCTGGTGATCACCTGCCCGAAAAGGGTGGTATCCTGAATATAGCTCCGGGAGCCCAGGTACAGCAGGCACAGCACGCAGCTGATATGGAGCAGATACACCATCGGGCGGAAAATACCGAACACGAACATCAGCCGGTAGCGGGACCGGAGAAGCTTTTTGCTGTAGTGGCCAAAAGTTTCTGCCTTCTGCGCCTCCCGGTTAAATGCCTGGGTGATCTTCATACCGGAAAGGTTTTCCGATAGGAAGGTATTCAGCTCTGTCCGGTTATCGGTCACCGCCCGGTGCGCCCGCCGGGAAAGGGCCTGAAAAATGGCGGTAAACAGCACCACGAAGGGCATAAAGCACAGCACCACCAGCGTCATCGCGTAATTTTGCAGCAGCATCATTGCCAGCACACCGAATACCACCATAAAATTCTTCAGCATCGTCACCAGCACATTGGTAAACATCATAGAGATGGCATTGGTATCGTTGGTGGTGCGGGTCACCAGCTTGCCCACCGGGATCTGGTTCAGTTGGGCGTGGCTGAGACTTTCGATATGGGTGAAGATGTCTGTCCGCAGATTGGTAAGGATCTTCTGACCCACCTTTTGCAGCAGCATAGTCTGCAGGTACATACTGACCATAGACACTACCAAAATGCCGGCGTATATGCTTACCATTGCAACCAGCCGGGGCAGCGGGAATTCTCCTTTGATCATTTCCTCGATCCGTCCCACCAGTACCGGGGATACAAGGTCGTATACGATGGAAAGCACCATCACCAAAAACACCAAAACAAACTGCTTGGTGTAAGGCTTTGCATAGGCAAGGAGCCGGCGAATCAGCTGCCAGTCGGTCATTTTCCGATTGGTATCCTTCCGCTTATCCTTTCGGACTACATAAAAATATGCCACAAGGAAGAGAGTCGACAGCACACCTAAGGTAGCACCAATGATGATCAGGGGATAAAACTCATCCATGGGGCGTCCCTCCTTCCTCCTCCAGCTGCTGCAGCCTTACCATCTTGCGGTAGTTGGGACAGGTTTTCAGCAGCTCCTGGTGGGTGCCCACCGCCGTTACCGTGCCGTCCTCCAGGTATATTAGCTTATCCATAGCCGCAACGGTGGAGATCCGGTGGGCGATGAGGATGGTGGTCTTACCCTGCCGGGTGTTTTTCAGATTTTCCAAAATCACCTTTTCCGTCTTGGTATCCACCGCAGAAACGGAATCGTCCAGAATCAGGATCGGCGCATCCTTCAAAAGTGCCCGGGCAATGGAGATCCGCTGCTTCTGACCACCGGAAACGGTCACACCCCGTTCCCCCAGCACCGTATCATAGCCATCCCGGAACTGACGGATGTTTTCATCCACATCCGCAAGCACCGCCGCCTGGCGGATCTCATCTTCCTCCGGGTCGTCCACACCGAAGGCGATGTTTTGGGCAATGGTATCGGAAAACAGGAAATTATCCTGAGGTACATAGGCGCAGGCCTGCCGCACCTGCTGAATGGGGACTGTGTTCACATCCCGCCCGTCTATAAACAGGCTGCCGTCCGGCACATTGTAGGTCCGCAGGATCAGATCCACCAAGGTGGTCTTGCCGGAGCCGGTCCTTCCCACCAGTCCCACCTGCTCCCCGGCATCAATGGTAAAGGAAACGTTTTTCAGCGCAGGCCGCTCCCCACCGGGATGGGTAAAGGTCAGGTACTTAAAGGTGATCTCACCCCGAACCTCCTCGATCGGCTGCACAGCTTCCCGGTCTTTCACATCGATCTTCGCGTCCAAAAGCTGGCTGACCCGCCGCAGAGAGGCTCTGCCCCGGCTGGTCATATCGATCAGATCGGAAACCGCCATAATCGGCCAGATGATCGCGTCAAAATAGCCGATGAACGCCACCAGCCTGCCGGGATCAAACCGGTCCATATAGGCAAGGTAGCCGCCGTAGCCCAAAATCAGACAGATCACGCTTTCCACGAAGGTCATCACCAGGATCCGGAACAGCACCGATGCCCGGGTGAAGACGATATTTGCCTGTTCATTTTCTTTATTTAATTTACTGAACTGCCAGAGCTCCTTGCCCTCTTTCACAAAGGCTTTGATCACCGCGATACCGGAGTAGCTCTCCTGAGAAAAGTCCGACAGCTTGGAAAATGCCTCCTGCCGGATCTCGTACTTGGCACTCATATACCGTCCCACCAAAATACTGCTGCCCATCAGACAGCCCATAGGGATCAGGCACAGGCAGGTAAGGGTGGGATCGATGCTCCACATCCGGTAAATAGCCAATCCGCCCAAAAGCGTAGCATCAAAGCACTCCATAATGCCCCAGCCGTAGCACTCCTGCAAATTTTCCAGGTCGCTGGTAAAGAGGCTCATCAGATTGCCCACTTTGTTGGTCTGATAAAACTCGTTGGACAGATTTTTGCAATGGTCGAACATCCGCCGGCGCATATCTGCTTCCATCCGGATGGAGGATCCCAAAAAGCAGATCCGCCACAGAAAACGACCGATCACCATACACACAATGATCCCCATCAGCGGCAGGCAGATATGGTCCAGCAAAAAGGTCATATCGAAAACCGTTTCTGTCCCCTGGTAAGTCACGCTGCCGGTATTCATACCGTCGATGACCATTTGGTAAAGGCCGGGGATCAGCAGCTGCATCCAATCCACAAGCACCAATGCCGCTAACCCAAGCAGGATCAGCGGCAGGTAGCGGATGTAGTAGCGGTTAATGTGTTTTCCGAAAATCACAAAAATTCCCTCAACTCAAAAATATCAGTTCTTAAGGATCCCCCGGATCAGGCGGATCAGTTTTTCTATCGGTAAATGCCGGGCACGGGCATCCATCGCATCTGCGGCTTTGCGCATCAGTGCGCACCACTGCAGTGCCGTCATATTGCCATCCACACCGGTGGTCAAATAGGGGCAGCGGTCCATCCGCACCCCGGGGAAACGGCGGGCAAAGACCTTTTCCCTGCCGATGGCAAGGGCATATGGTGCCAGCCGGAAGAAATATTCCGGATCGCTGCGGCAGATGCGGATCAGCTCCGCCTTCTTGACGCTGCGCAGATACCAGGCAAAGCCTACGGTCTGCATCTGTGCCAATCTGCCTGTAGGGGTCTTTCGACCGCCCCAGGCCAGCATCAGTCCTGCTGCCAGCAAGCTGCCGATCATCCACAGACCTACCTGTGCCGCATCGGATACCATACTCAGCAGCAGCCACACACCTGCGTGGATCAGACTAACCTTCAAAAGATATCCGTTATACAGCAGCATTCCGGCTCCCGCCTGCTGGATATACCAGCCGCTGAGGCCGCCCAGCAGGAAGCCGAGCACGATCAGAACGCCCTGCAGTGCCGCACCGTGGGCCATTGCCACAGCCACAGCCGCGCCGCCAAAGGCACCGATCCCGGCAGCCAACACCCGGAACACCAGGGGGTTTCCGGTAAAGCGGCGCATATAAAGGCCCATACCCTGAGGCTTTTTCATTGCCTCCAGGCACAGTGCCGCGTATCGGGCATCGGAGGTATCCACCCGGTCCCGCTTGCCGAAGAGCTTTTTAAAGTACCGAAGCTCTGTCTCGCTGCGTTCGTTACCCATTTCCATCCGCTTGTGGAGGATCACACGCTGTCCCTTCATTTGGATCAGCACGTAGCCCTTCTCCGCCCAGTCAAACACCGTCATAGTCAGGTCCATACCCCGACCTGCCAGCAAACTGCCCAGCATACCACCGGGGACACCGTGGGGCGGCACTGCCTGGGTTTTGGCAAGACCGGGTCTGTTCCACAGGGTGATGCACCAGTAAAGCAACGCCAAAATGCCGCAGATCAGCATACCGGTGGTGGCCCAGCTATAGTTTAGATCCTTGGTAATGTTCCGGGGGAACATCTCCTCGCTGACTGCCATCGTCATCGAGAGGGTCTCCCGGTCCATCAGAGGCTTAACGGTGCTGCCGGTGATCTGATTGCCTTCCACATTGTAGACAATGCGCTCTTCCACCCGGGCCTGGTGATAGCCGCTGACAAAGCCGGGTAAATTCTCCGGTGTACCGGGCAGCGTCACCGTAAAATTCAGATTCTGAACCTCATATTCAAAGCCCGACAGCATCGGCAGCTGCATCTGCAACAAACCGTCTTTGGAGGTATGGATCACATCATAAAGGGAATACTGAACCGTAAAGGACACATCGCCCACTACATTTCGCACCACCCGGCGCAGGTTGATACGACGCACATCGCCGCTTTTTCCCGCAATGACACGGGACCCGTTCAAGGTCACACCGGATGCCTCCCGGGGAACGGGAAAGTACAGCTTATCCACCGGCTCGTCCAGATGGAGCGTTACGGTCATTGTCACCTGTGCGCCACCACCGGCAGCCACCGTTGCGGTGCTTTGCATCCCGGTGATCCCGTTTGCCGCAGAAGCCGGAAGTGCCATACATATCACGAGGAGCAGCGCCGCCAGCGCTGTCAAAAAACGACGCATAGCTGCGCCTCCCTTCTAATCTCTTTCTACGATTTACAGTGTACCATAGAATCCTGTAAATTGCAAGGAAGACCCTGTTTTTTTCCCAGGCGATTGCAATTTTTTCAAAAGATTGTTATAATAAAAAGTACGAAACAAAAAAGGAGGCGGCTGCTATGGCACTGTCTGCAAAAACAGTACGCACACAACTGCATCTTCTCAAGCCCATATTGAACAGCTGCTCTCTGAAAACCACCCGCAAAGGACAGGACAAGCTGGGCGAGCTGACTGAAGCCCTGTTCCGGGATCGGGTGCTGGTGCGAAATCATCCCTTTGAGAAATTTACCGGTGCCTGGGTACTACCCAAGGACAAGCGTCGCCGGGGTGTAATATTATACCTTCACGGCGGCGGTTATACCTGCGGTGGGCTGGATTATGCCCTGGGCTTTGGCGCTATGCTGTCAGCGCAGACCGGCAGCCGGGTATTTTGCACCGGCTACCGCCTTGCCCCGGAAGACCCCTACCCTGCCGCCCTGGAGGACGCGCTGGAAAGCTACCGGTATCTGCTGGAAAAGGGCTATCCCCATCAGCAGATCTGCCTCTGCGGTGAAAGTGCCGGCGGCGGACTTTGCTTCAGCCTTTGTATGAAGCTGCGGGAACTGGGACTCCCGCTGCCCGGCGGTATTCTCGCCATTTCCCCCTGGACGGATCTGACCTGCTCCGGCAGCACCTATGCACAAAACCGGGATTCCGATCCCAGTATTACCCTGGAGCGGCTGCAGTTTTTCGCAAAAAATTACTGCACAGATCCCACCGACCCGCTGATATCGCCCCTCTTTGGTGATCTGACAGATATGCCCCCCTGTCTGCTGTTTGCAGGCGGCGACGAGGTGCTTTTGGGAGATGCCCAGCGGATCCACGAAAAGTTGCTGAACGCCGGCTGTCACAGCACCCTGACCATCCGTCCGGAGCGGTGGCACGCCTATCTTCTTTACGGTTTGGAGGAGGATATAGGGGATTTTTCTACCATTAACCGTTTCCTGAACCAACACATTTCCCAAGAAAATAAGCTGCGCTGGCTGAAGCTGGACAACGCTGCCAAGATCTTCCCGGCAGCACGGCGGCAGAATTGGAGCAATGTGTTCCGCCTTTCCGTCACCCTCCGGCAGCCGGTGGATACTCAGGTGCTCCAATCGGCACTGGATGTGACCGTCCGTCGGTTCCCCTCCATTGCCGCACGGCTGCGCCGGGGCGTCTTCTGGTACTACCTGCAGGAATTGGAATCCGCGCCCCAGATCCAGCCGGAAAACAGCTTTCCTCTCGCCCTTATGTCCCGGGCAGAGATCCGCAAATGCGCCCTCCGGGTACTGGTATATGAAAACCGGATCGCCGTGGAGTATTTCCATTCCCTCACCGACGGCACCGGCGGTCTTATCTTCCTGAAAAGCCTGACCGCAGAGTATCTGCAGCAAAAGCACGGCATCCGTATCCCGCCGGAGCACGGTGTGCTGGGCAGATTGGAAGAACCGGAGGAGGCCGAGCTGGAAGACAGCTTCCAAAAATATGCCGGCACCGTCCGTGCCAGCCGTAAGGCGACCAATGCCTGGCGGATCCCCGGTACACCGGAGCCTACCGATTTCCGGTATCTGACCTGCTTGCAGCTGCCTGTGGAGCAAGTGCTGGACGCTGCGCACCGTTACGGTGTCAGTGCCACCACCTTCCTGGCTTCCGCTATGATGATGGCGATCCAGCAGATGCAGGCAGAGCAGGTTCCCAACCCCTTGTGGCACAAAAGCGTCAAGGTGCTGATCCCGGTGAATCTGCGGCAGCTGTTCCCCAGTAAAACCCTGCGGAACTTCGCTATGTACACCACCCCGGAGATCCAGCCCAAGCTGGGTCGGTACAACTTCCCGGAGATCTGCAAGATCGTGCATCACAAAATGGGTCTGGAAGTCACGCCCAAGTTTATGAGCACTATGATCGCCACCAATATCCACAGCGAACAGATACTTGCTCTGCGGCTGGTGCCGCTGTTTATCAAAAACTTTGTAATGAAGGCGGTTTTCGACTCTGTGGGTGAAAAGAAATCCTGCATCACTATGTCCAATCTGGGTATGGCAAAGCTGCCGGAAATTATGATGCCCTATGTGGAACGCTTTGACTTTATTCTGGGCGTTCAGGCCACAATGCCTTATAACTGCGGCATTATCTCTTATGGGGACAGCCTGTATATCAATATGATCCGCAATATACAGGAAAGCGACTTTGAGTCCCACTTGTACCGGGTGTTCCGGGACCTCGGCATCTCTGTCCGGGTCCAGAGCAACAACACCCGTTGATCGGAGGTATTTTATGTACTGTATCAAATGCGGCGTGGAGCTGGCAGACACAGAAAAGGTCTGTCCTCTGTGCCAGACGGTGGTATTTCACCCGGATGTGGTCCAGCCGGAGGCAACCCCTCTGTACCCCAAAGGCCACTATCCTAAGCCCCAGGTCACATCTATGGGCAGGCAGATCATTTTTACCACCTTGTTTTTACTGGCAATGCTGATCCCTCTGCAGTGTGATCTGCATATTACCGACCGGATCACCTGGTCCGGGTATGTGCTGGCATCGCTAATATTTCTGTACGTCTGCTGCGTGCTGCCCTTCTGGTTCCGCAGACCCAATCCGGTGATCTTCGTGCCCTGCGGCTTTGCCGCCGCTGCCGGACTGCTGTTTTATATCTGCCTTGCCACCGGCGGCAAGTGGTTTTTGACCTTTGCGCTACCGGTTATCGGTGTTTTGGCTCTTTTGGTCACTGCCGTGGTGACGCTGATGAAATATGTAGGCAGAGGCTTGCTGTACATTTACGGCGGCGCAATGACTGCCCTGGGCGCATTTATGCCGGTGATGGGCTGTCTGCTGAATCTGACGTTTTACGGTCAATTCCGGTTTGCCTTCTGGTCCCTGTACCCCACCACCGCTTTGGTGCTGCTGGGCGGTATGCTGATCTTCCTTGCTATCTGCCGTCCCGCCCGGGAAACCATGCAAAGAAAGCTTTTTATTTAAATTTCAAATTCCAATTTATCGAGTTGTGTCAAATTTGTATAATCCAATTGTCATTGCGAGCCAGTGCGCACACTGGCGTGGCAATCTATTGGTAACACTTGGTTTTTAGATTGCCACACCAGTGACATCGGTCACTGGTTCGCAATGACAACGAAAATTGTAATCGCTTGATAAACCGGAATTTAATCGCTAAAAAGCGCGTGTTCTGATGAACACGCGCTTTTCTTTGTTATTTCGCTCCGCAGCCGCTGCAGCCGCCGCTGCAATTGCCGGAGGAGCAGGCACAGCTGTCAGGACAACCGATGCACTTTTTACCTTTTTTCTTGCTGCGGTAAATTGCGAACACCGCCGCCCCCACGATCACAGCCAGTATGCCTATGATCAAAAAATCTATCGGTCCCATAATTGATCCCTCCTGGGGTTCCACTTATTTTTTCTTTAGCAGCAGACACAGCAGGATCACCAGTCCTGCGACCAGCCCAATACCGACCAGTGCGGCTGCCAGGATGCCGACCACGATCAGCACCGTCAAAAGAATAGAGAGTATTGATGCCATATCAAATTACTTTGCGCTGAGCGCAGCCTCCTTTTTCAGCTTTGCATCTGCCCGGATGCACAGAAATACCACAATACCAGCCATCACCGCCACAGCGATCAGGCCCGGGAAGAAGCCGTTGCCCAGCTGCCCGGTGGTGATCAGTGTACCCACCTGGTACACCAGATAGCCGATTGTGTAGCCGACACCCAGCTGCAGAGCAATGCCGCCCCAGAACCACTTTTTGTCATTGATCTCCGCGTTCATCGCACCGATGGCTGCGAAACAGGGAGGGGAAAACAGGTTGAACATCAGATAAGCCAGTGCTGCCACTGCACCCATCGGCACAACGCCGCCGCCAAAGGTCAGTGCGATCTGGTCTGCACCGCCGATCATTTCCAGTGCGTCCGGGTCGATCAGATTGGAAATACCGAAGCACACAGCCAATGTGCCGACCACATTTTCTTTGGCAATAAATCCGGTGACAGATGCTGCCGCCAGCTGCCAGCAGCCATAGCCGATCACAGGGATCAGCAGCACGGAAACGGGATTTGCAATGGTGGCAAGGATAGAGGTTGCCTCCTGGCCTTCCGCCACCGGCTGGAAGCTCCAGTTAAAGTACTGCATAATGTACACCGCTGCGTTGCACAGCAAAATGATCGTACCGGCCTTTACAATGTAGGACCAGCCACGCTGCAGCATAGAGATGGTAGCCCGCTTGACACTGGGCAGCTTGTATTCCGGCAGCTCCATAATGAAGAAGGATTTGCGGTTTTTGTGACCTGCGATCTTGTTGACCAGCAGCGCACCGATCAGGATCACGAAAATGCCCACAAAGTACATCAGCGTGCCTACCCAGGCAGCATCCTTAAAGAATACACCTGCAAAGAGGCTGATCACCGGCAGCTTTGCGCCGCAGGGCATAAAGGGGGTCAGCATAGCGGTGGCTCTGCGCTCACGCTCATTTCGTATGGTACGGCACGCCATAACACCGGGGATGGCACAGCCGGTACCGATCACAAAGGGGATCACGGACTTACCGGAAAGACCCACCTTCTTGAAAATAGGATCCAGCACCACGGTGGCACGGGCCATATAGCCGCAATCCTCCAGCAGTGCAATGAGGAAATACATAACCATAACCAGCGGCAGGAAGCCTACCACCGCACTGACACCGCCGATGATGCCTTCAGTCAGCAGTGCTGCCAGGAAGGGATTTGCATTTACCAGCAGACTTTCCACCCAAGCCTTAAACAAGTCAATGAAGGAAACCAGACCGGGCAGGCTGACGATCCCCTCTTCGCTAACAAAATTGGCTGCGTACCACTGCCATCTGCCAAGCAGACCGGCAAGTCCGCCGTCCGCTATGTGGCCAATATCCTCGATGCCCTCTGCGATCCAGGGACCTACCCAGGCCTGGGAGATCTGGAACACCAGGAACATCACCACCGCAAAAATGGGAAGGCCCACGATAGGATGGGTGATCACCGCGTCGATCTTATCCTGGAAATTTCTGTCCTTGGTTTTGACCTTACGCTTTTCCACCTGCGCAACGATTTTGTTGACGAAAGCAAAACGCTCCCGGTCAGCCTTTTCCACAGCTTTCTTATCCGTAAGATCCACATTTTCCAGCCGGAAGGGTGCGCTCTGTTCCTTACCGATGGCCTGAACCGCTTCACCGATCAGCTCTTTCAAGCCTTCTGCAGCAGTGGAAACCGTCTCCACCACCGGACAGCCCAGCTTTTCCGCCAACACTTTGACATCGATCTCGGTCTTTTTCTTCTCGTTGATATCTGCCTTGTTCAGTGCCACCACTACAGGAACACCCAGCTCCAGCAGCTGTGTGGTAAAGAACAGGCTGCGGCTCAGATTGGTGGCATCCACGATGTTAATGATGGCATCGGGCTTTTCATTTTTTACGTATGTACTGGTGATGCTCTCTTCCGAAGTAAAGGGAGACATAGAGTACGCGCCAGGAAGATCCACCGCAATCAGCTCTTTGCCGTCGGTGTAGGATTTCTTGATCGGTGCCTCTTTTTTGTCCACGGTGACACCCGCCCAGTTGCCCACCTTTTCGTTTCTGCCGGTAAGGGCATTGTACATAGTGGTTTTGCCACTGTTGGGATTACCCGCAAAGGCGATTCTCATAAAACTTCCTCCTCTTATAGTTACCTATTGCTAACTCCACATCAAAAAGACGATCAGCAGACCGCCGCAACGGTTATCAGGCGATAACGATTGCTTCCGCCAGCTGATTGTCGATATTATAACGTCCGTCCTTAATGGACACGGTGCAGCCGCCTCTTCTGCGGGAGACCACCGTGATCGGTTCGCCGCTGTAGCAGCCTAAGGAAAACAAGAATGCATTCAGCTCCTCATCATCGGTATCGATATGGGAGATAATGTATTCCTTACCCTCTTGCACCTCTTTCAGATTCATAATATGCGCGCCCCTTTTTGTGCGTTGTGTTAATTAGCATATGCTAACTTGCCTTGAAAAATTAATTAGCCTACGCTAACTACCCAAATAATACCGCTCCCCCATACATTTGTCAACCCTTTTTTGGAATTTTTTTGGAAAAATGTTCGTTTGTCAATGATGTGAGACTGGAAAAAAGGGAAAGAGTTCGGTCTTAGTATATCGGTTTTGCTGACGGAGGGAGGGCGTAGCCCGACTGGAGTCAGCAAAACCGGGCGGCTTCCAACTCCTGACGCTTCT
>JAZNRQ010000041.1:0-2719 GCA_045590735.1 Faecousia sp.
ATATTGCAATCCGTCCAGAAAAGCTTTATGTTCGTAGGCACTACATAAACGACAGCAAAGATTGAAGACGGCGTTATTATCCTCCAACGGGAGGGAGCATAGGAATTCTTCCAATTCTTTAAAACCGTTACCGATCTCTTCAGGGTCGGTTTCGTGAGATTCAGCATAAGCTTGGTACAATTGATCCAGAACGGTTTTACAGCCGCTGTCTCCTGAATCGAATGGGTGAGTTTCTATGTAGGCGCTCATCCTCCCTGCAAGTTTATTCATGCCGATACTTCCTCGCTTTCTGTAGTTTGATCATTAGTTCGTGGATTACACCCGGGTACCTGCCATCCCGGATCAGCTTGTTTCGGAATTGGAGCAGACCCATAAACATTAACTGATACTCGGCTGGAGTAAGAACAAGTCTTCTTTTGGGCGTCCTCATTCGTAGATCAACTCCCCCATGACTGCGGCTTCTGCCTCATTGCGAATTGCATTCATCCGTCGCACCCACTCCATTTGTTGCTGTGCTTTCAGTTCCTCGGTAATGCCATCCCGCGCCTTTAGCTGCTCTAGCACCCGGTCGAACATCTTAGCCGCCACCCGGTCGATCTCCTCTATGTGAGCAGCCAACTTACCGCTGATAAACAGCGCAGTATAGAGGGCGTGCTGGTGCTCCAACAAGTACTTATGCCGCCGTTGACCCCAAAAGCCCAGTTGCGGAATTTCAGGAATTTCAATGTTGGGTAGCAGATAGTCTCCCTCTTGCCGATATGTACCACCCAGTGTTTCAAAAAATGTTACCATGTGCTTTTCCTCCTTAAGTTTCATTCCAATCTTATTTTAAAGAGAAATCACCGTTTCTTCCAATGTGTGGATAAACAGAAGAATCCCCACAGCTATCTCATAGGGAGCTGGCTGTGGGGATTCATCTTAAGTGATTTATAGTTCAGGGGGAATACCTTGGGCAGACCAACCACGGGCTGCGAAATATTCGCTGGGGGTACAGATTCTTTCTTTAGCAAGCATCTTTGGCAGCTTTTCTGCATCACCGCCAAAGCGGAGCGACAGCAACTGTTCCAGCGCAAAACACCGCTCACCTACCCGGATCAACTGTCCCGGTGTCAGTTTCAACCCAGAAACAGTATACAAAATCTTCGTCTGCCAGAAAAGAGGCAGCGGAATACACAGAGTTTCCGGTTTGCGGACGATTCGACGCAGGAACCGATCAGCGTTGGCCGCTGCTATACGGCGGATAAGCTTGCTGCGTAAGGCATCCGGTTTTGTCAGCAGTATTCCAGGGCAAAATGCGTTGACGGTGAACATACACAGGCCGGAAGCGGAGAGCGCCTCGCACAGATCTAAATACAGTAGCATGCAATTCAAGCGGAGTTCTTCTGACATAGCATCCGGATCAAAGCCCCAGCCCCGTAACAGTGCGAGATAGCTGTCATCTCGGTTGTGGCTGTCATGGGCCGATCCTTTTTCCTTTGGTAATTTGAAGTCGTATTTCCGGGAGAGGTATTTTGCGCCCTCAGCCAGTTCTTTGCCTGCGCCACGGCGAAAAGCAATATCCCCATAGAGCTGCTCCCGGGTCGGAAGATTCGAATCAAAAACGCCCTGCGCAGAGGCTGCATATGCCCAATTGGCGGCATCCAGTGCGGAACCGGAATCCATACCTAGCCGGTTGAACATATCTATTTGACGATCTGCTCCTTTGGTGAACTGCCGACGGCATAAAATGGGGCATCCGGAACAGGGTTTTGAGGTAGGTGTTCCACTGCGGCTGTTTTTGCCGGTCAAAGGGTGCGCGTGCAGCTTTTGGAAACATTTCTTGTTTAGCAAGGAAGTTTTATTCGGGTTACGGATCGGTAGAGCCTTTGTTCCTGTAACCGTGATACCTTTTAGGTTTTTCCACCCGAAAACGGCACCGATACCCGTTCGTCCGGATGTATGGGTTCCGTCCATGATGGATGCAAACCGGACACCGTTTTCTCCGGCAGGTCCAATATACAGACTTCCGTGTTGACCGTCGCCCATAAGGCAGCTCAGCTGTTCCCGGCAGTCATCGCAGTAAGTTCCCCAAAGACCGGCAGCGTCATGAAAAATAAATTGGTCATCCCGAATCTCAAGCCAGTGGGGAGTGCTGCACCGGCCGGCAAGGATCAGCGCATCATAGCCTGCCCGCTTTAGCCAAAGGCCGAACTCTCCACCGCAGTTGGAGGATACCGGCGTATTTGTAAGAGGAGATATGGTCGTTATATCGTAACGGGAAGAACTGGGGGCACCGGTGAGAGTCAGGGGACCGGTAGAGATTATGATCCAGTTTTCTTCCGAAAAAGCACGCTCTTTTCCTGTCAGATGATCGTAAAGGAACTTATAGGCCATGGGTTTTCCACCAAGGTATTGTTTCCGTTCGGCATCGCTCCAAGGATAATCCCGGACAGTTTCATCCGATAGATTAACCAGCATTACCTTTCCTGTATATCCTGCGTATTCTGTAGACAAGTTACCACCTCCCACCATTCACTACGGATATTATAATTCCGGGGAGCGGTTTTTGCAATCATTATTCGAAAGCGGTATGATAGGTGAAAGACTTGTTGACACTGAATCCAAAATGCAGTATTATTTAACTGACAAATGAATAACATTCGACCTGCTTTTTCTAAGGAGAAATCTATGAAATGCCAGGCGTTAGGGTCAAGCCGGAAACAGCTTGGCCTCCCAGTGC
>JAZNRQ010000042.1:0-9183 GCA_045590735.1 Faecousia sp.
TAGCGAGCAGATCAATCTTTGTTGTCATTGCGAACCAGTGACCGATGTCACTGGTGTGGCAATCTCCAAAACCATTGGTATCTCTTTGAGATTCCCACGCCAGTGTGCGCACTGGCTCGGAATGACAATTGGGTTGTGCGAGTTTGAACAGCTCGATAAATTGGAAATTTGAGAATGGAATTAATTCTTTAATGGTCAGCGGATCTGACCGTTGCCGTGGATCACATATTTATAGGTACAGATCTCCTCCAGACCCATAGGACCTCGTGCGTGAAGCTTTTGGGTGGAGATGCCGATCTCGCAACCCAAACCAAATTCACCACCGTCGGTAAACCGGGTGGAGCAGTTGACATACACAGCGGCACTGTCGATCACCCGGGTGAATTTGTCGGCAACCGCTTCGTTTTCTGTGACAATGCACTCACTGTGACCGGTGGAGTGGAGGGCAATGTGGCCGATGGCAGTATCTGCATCGGGGACGATACCCACCGCAAGAATGTAATCCAAAAATTCTGTATCGAAATCTGCTTCCGTTGCGTTTGTGCCGGGGATTATGGTGGCAGCGGCAGCATCCAGCCGCAGCTCCACGGGATTTACCTTTCGATCCGTTACAAGACGGCGGTGGAGCTTGGGGAGAAATTCCTTTGCGATATCCTGATGTACCAGGCAGCATTCCGCGGCATTGCACACGGAGGGACGGCTGGTTTTGGCATTTTCAATGATATTCAGAGCCTTTTCCTGGTCTGCATCCTTATCCACATAAATGTGGCAGATACCGGTGCCGGTCTGAATACAGGGGACCTTTGCCCCTTCGGTGCAGGCACGGATCAGACCTGCGCCACCCCGGGGGATCAGCAGATCCACATAGCCCACAGCCTCCATCAGATCCCGGACGCTCTGCCGGGTGGTATCCTGTACCAGCTGCACCAGCTCCGGTGCAAGACCGGCATTTTTTAGTCCCTCCTGCATAGCGCAGACAATGGCATCGGCACTGCGGAAGGCATCCTTGCCGCTGCGCAGCACACAGGCAGAGCCTGCTTTCACTGCCAACGCCGCCGCATCGGAGGTCACGTTGGGGCGGCTCTCATAAATAATGGCGATGACGCCTACTGCCACACCCACCCGGTCAATAACGATGCCGTTGGGACGCTCCACCCGGCGGCGGATCTGTCCCACCGGGTCCGGCAGCTGTACCACCTGCCGGATGCCGTCAGCCATACCCCGGATCCGTTCCGGAGTCAATGCCAGCCGGTCCAGCATAGACTGGGACAGGTGATCTTTGGCATTTTCCATATCCTGTGCGTTGGCAGCTAAAATGTCCGCACACCGGTGTTCCAGTGCATCTGCCATCGCCATAAGTGCCCGGTCCTTCTGACGGGAGTCCACAGCCGCAAGACTGGGGGCACATTTTTTTGCAGCCTTTAAAATATCCAAAGTGGTCATTTTAGTTTTTCCTTCCTTTAAAACGGGTGCCGATGTGGTTACCGGTAAGCAGCTGATACAAAATGTCCGGGGACTGACCGTTGGCAATGATCATATCAATGCCTGCTTCCGTGACCAGTTGGGCGGCCTTCAGCTTGGTAGCCATACCGCCGGAGCCCAGGGCGCTGCCACTGCCGCCGGCTTGGGACAGAAGTGCCGGGGTGATCTCCTCCACCTCCGGGATCAGCCGGGCATTGGGATCTACCCGGGGGTCTGCGGTGTAAAGACCGTCAATATCGGAAAGCAGCACCAAAAGATCTGCTTTTACAAGCCGTGCCACAATGGCGGAGAGGGTATCGTTCTCACCGATGGTGGTGTGGACACCGATCTCATCGATGGATACTGCGTCGTTTTCGTTGACAATGGGAAGCACACCCCAGGAAAGGAGCTTTTCCAGCGTGTCGTGAACATGGCTGCTGCGCTGGCTGTCCCGGATATCGTCTGCGGTCAGCAGGATCTGGGCGACGGTGTGGTTATATTCGGAAAAGAGCTTGTCGTATGTATACATCAGCTCGCACTGACCCACCGCTGCGGCTGCCTGTTTGCCGGGCATATCCTCGGGTCTGCCTTGCAGGGACAGCTTTCCCACACCCATACCGATGGCACCGGAGGAGACCAAAAGGATCTCATTGCCGGCATTTTTCAGATCGCTGAGCACCTTGCACAAAAGCTCCACGCGGCGGATGTTCATCCGTCCTCCGGCGTGTGCCAGGGTGGAGGTGCCAACCTTTATGACGATACGCATACACATTCCCTCTCTTTTTGGAAAAAACATACTGTAATTCTACAACAGATTCCGGCAGTAATCAAGCAGAAAAAACGCAGGCAAGGGCAAAGTGCCTTTGTCTGCGTTTTTTGCTTATCGGCGGGTCCAGGCACTGCGGGAGAACAGTACCAAAATGGGGAAGATCTCCAATCTGCCTGCCAGCATATCCAAAATCAGCACCAGCTTGGAAACGTCGCTGAAGGCACTGAAATTGCAGGTGGGTCCGACGCTTTCCAGGCCGGGACCGATGTTATTAAAGCAGGCCAGCACCGCGGAAACATTGGTGCCGGTGGAAAAACCGTCCAAAGAGATCAGCAGGAAGCTGACGATCACAATGATCACATAAGCTGCCAGGTAAGCGTTGGTGTTGGCAAGAACCTGCTCGTCCACCACCCGGTCGTTATTTCGCACCACCTGTACCTTTTTGGGGTTCAGGATCTGACGGATGTTCCAACGCAGACTCTTAAACAGCAGCAGCACCCGGGCGCATTTTAAGCCGCCGCCGGTGGAGCCGGCACAGGCACCAACCACCATCAGCATCAGCAAAATGGCTTTTGAAAATGCCGGCCACTGGTCAAAATCGGTGGTGGCAAAGCCGGTGGTGGTCATAATGGAGCTGACCTGGAAAGCCGCGTGACGAAGGGTCTCACCGAAGCTTTCGTAAATAGGCAGGGTGTTGACGGTAATCAGCACCACGCTTAAAAGGAACAGACCAAAGTAAAGCCGCAGTTCTTCGTCCTTGAACACGCTCCGTACCTGCCGCAGAAGCAGCAGATAATAGCAGCTGAAATTGACGCCAAAGAGGAACATAAATACGGTACATACATTTTGAATATAAGGGCTATAGGATGCGATGGAATCGTTTTTGACGCCGAAACCGCCGGTGCCTGCCGTGCCGAAAGCGGTACAGACCGCATCCAGTACCGGCATTCCGCCCAGCAACAGAAAGATAAGGTTCAGCACTGTCAGCGCAATGTAAATGCCGTAAAGGATCATTGCGGTGCGGCGCATTTTCGGCACCAGCTTGCCCACATCCGGTCCGGGGCTTTCCGCCCGCATCAGATGCATCGTAAAGCCGGTATCACCGCCGCCGGGGGCGATGGCAAGCAAAAATACCAGCACGCCCATACCGCCTACCCAGTGGGTAAAGCTGCGCCAATACAAAAGTCCTTTGCTTAAAGCCTCCACATCGGACAAAATGGAAGAACCTGTGGTGGTAAAGCCGGAGACCGTTTCAAAAAACGCGTCTATAAACCGGGGGATCTCCCGGGAGAAGAAAAAGGGCAGACAGCCTAAAAGACTCAGAGCTACCCAGCTGAAGCCCACGCAGATCAGACCTTCCCTGGCACCGAACAGCCGGTCTGCCTTGCGGCAGGTCAGAAGCAGGAGCAGAGCAATGGGGACCATGATCAGCAGGGTGATCAGAAAACCCTTGAGGGCGGTTTCTTCACCGCAAAAGGCACTGATCAGAATCGCAGGCAGCATAAAGCTTGCTTCCAGTGCCACGATCTGCCCGGTGAAGCGTCCTATCATTTTAAAATTCATAAATTTGCACCCTTACGCGAAAATGTCGTTGATACTTTGCAGCACGCCCCGTCCACTGGTGACTACCACCACCGTATCGCCTTCGGTAAATACACTGTCACCGTTGGGGATCTGGGTGTCGGCACCGTGGGTGATGCCGGCGATCAGCACATTGTTTTTCAGCTTCAGATGTTTTAGGGGGATCTCGCAGTTGCGGGTAGCACTGTCCACCAAAAATTCCACCGCTTCCACCTGCCCGTCGGCAATGGTGTGGACACTGACTGCAGCACCGGTCTGATTTCCCATTGCCCGGACATACCGGACGATGGCATTGCTGCACAGCTCTTTGGGGCAGATCAGACTGCCTAAGGGCAGCGCGTCGGCAATGCTGCTTTCCCCACGGCTGAGCATTGTGATGATCTGGGGGACATTCCGGGAGTTGCCGTAAAGGGAGGTGATCATATTGGTCTCGTCCACACCGGTCAGGCTGGCAAGGGCGTCGGTTTGTCCGATGCCCTGGGTATCCAGAAGGGTCTGACTGCTGCAATCGCCGCAAATCACGCTGGTTTTGGGAAGCTGACCTGCCAGCTCTACACACCGGTTGTGATCCCGGTCGATCAGATGGACGGAGATGCCGTCCTTTTCCAGCATGCTGGCAAGGTAAAAGCTGACCCGACCGCCGCCGCAGATCAGTACCTTCCGAACCCGGCGGGTGATGATGCCCAAGTTCTTCAGCAGCACCGTCAGGGTATCGGTGGGGGCGGTAACAAAGATCCGGTCGCCTTGCCGCAGCACAAAGTTACCGCTGGGGGCAACAGCATTGCCCTGCCGCAGAACGGCACAGACCAGCACCTTGCACCGAACAGTGGAGGGCAGGTCGCTCAGGGCAATATCCCGGAGTTTACTGTTTTCGTCGATGCGCAGCTCCACGATCTCCATTCTGCCTTTCGCAAAGGTATCCCGACGGAGAAAGCCGGGGTATTTCAGCAACCGTTCGATTTCAATGGCTGCCTGCTTTTCCGGGTTGACGGTCATAGACAGGGGGAAAATATCCGGCATTGTCATTACCTGCTCCGCGTATTCCGGATTCCGGATACGGGCAATGGTGTGGACCTTGGAATTGAGACCGTGGGCGGTCATACAGCAAAGAAGATTCAGTTCATCCGCATTGGTAACGGCAATGACCAGATCGGCCTTTTCCACGCCGGCCTGCAGTAAAATATCCTTGGAGGCGCAGTTGCCGCAGATGGTCATAGCATCCAACCGGTCCGTGGCCTCGGTCAAAATACGGGGCACCCGGTCAATGATGGTAATATCGTGATGCTCTGCAGCCAGAAGCCGGGCAAGGGTAAGTCCGACTTTGCCGCCACCGGCAATGATAATATCCATAATAATCCTCCCAAAGTGTACATTTTGAATATTGTAGCAGAAAGCGAATGTAAATGCAACCCGGGCGCATTTCGCGCCCGGGCCGGAATCGTTATTGGAGCTTGGCTTTCTTTTGGCTGCGGATAGTATTTGCTTCGCATAGCGTGTACATCCTCAATAAGTTCACCAAAAGCATACAAAAGCCACGAACTAACCCAAGCAACACAGGGACCGAGAATCAGCCTCAACGATAAATATCCACTTTGCCCAGCTTTTGATTTTTGCGCCAATATCCTTATATAGAATGTCAAGTATTGCAATGACCTCCTCAGCTGCTTTTATCCATCGTATCACACTCTTTTTAAAAAGTAAATCCTGTGGTATAATCTCCGTTTATTTACAGACTCGCAGCGTAATTCACCAGTAGAGCACGAAAGCCTTCTCCTCGAGGAGAAGGCTTTGTAACCTTATTTTATCAAGTATTCAAATCCGAGAATCACAACGCCCAGAAGGACCAGCACGATGCCAACGGCCCTGTTGAGGGTCTCAGGCTTTGCCTTGTTTGCGAATACTGCGGCGATTCTTGCCCAAATGAAGGTGAACAGGATGCACAGCACCATAACCAGAAGATCGGGAGAATCCCCAAAAGAAAAGTGAGAAACCGAGCCCGTCAACGCAGTAAAGGTCATAATAAATACGCTGGTGCCTACAGCGGTCTTTAGCTCATATCCCAACACAGATGTGAGGATAAGGAGCATCATCATACCTCCACCGGCACCTACAAAGCCGCAGATGAAGCCGATAAAAATACCGCAAAGGATCGAACCTGCGATTTTCCTTTTTCTGCTAACGGCCTCCATTTCCTGCTTGGTGGTCATAACCGGCTTCACAATAAACTTGATACCCAAGATCAGCGTCATAAAGGTGCTGAAGCCGCCCATAGTTTGGGCAGAGACAATACTGGAAACATAACTTCCCACAACTGTGAACAGCAAGACCATGGCCATCATAAGCAAGCCGTTTTTAATGTCTAAGTTTTTGTTTTTTCCATAGGTGTAGGCTGAAACCGCGCTTGCCAGCACATCGGAGGCGAGAGCAATACCTACTGCGGTGTAGGGTTCAATCTCAAGGAATGTAATCAGCATTGGACTTATGACAGCGGCGGCGCTCATACCCGCAAAACCGGTCCCCAGGCCTGCGCCCATACCTGCAAAAAAAGTTACGAGCAAAACGATCCAAATATTCAAAGTATCACCTCGATAAAATACTATACCACAGCAAAAGTAAAAAGTAAATCCAGCAGTATAATCTCCTGCCTTTTACAGACACTAACAGCGTAATTTGTAAAATTATTGTAGGCGGCTGCCGACTACCACTGTCATTGCGAACCAGTGCGCACACTGGCGTGGGAATCCGTTTTCTTGCGGAGCAAAGCACCGTACCGCCATTGGCGGCAGGGGAGCGAATTCCCACGTCGCTGCGCTCCTCGCAATGACAGAGGATGTCGATAGTCGCTGCGACTATCGTTTCTGCGTGTCATTCCGAGGGCGCCTGCGCCCGTGGGAATCCGTATCCCAACATCTGTAAAGGAGAAAGATATATGAAAGCGACAGGTATCGTTCGTCGGGTGGAGGAATGAGGTATAATAACACCAAGAACTATAATTCAGCATAAACACTGGGGTTTTTACTGCTCTGTATAGCAGAAATACGTCATATTCAAACTGTCACAAAAAACCGGGTAATTCGATTCACCCGGCTTTTGTTTTACTTAATTATCCCTTAATCGGCACAGCTACCTGTGTGATGTAATCTTCACTGTTTCCACCTCGATTGGGAGGCCCCTCCAAATAAACGGAACGGAACGGTCCGGCTGTTTCAATGTTGTTTTCTTTTATATACTCCGTCAGTGCCCGAATGGCGGTTGCTATTCCTTCGTAGGGACCGCGGTAATAGATGCACAAAGCAGGCGTTTCGGCAAACTCCATACGCTCCGGACCGTCAAAGCTGTTATCTACGGGGATGCAGCACATTAGATCCAGTTTATCTGCATGGGTCATACGCATTGTGAACATACGGGCTATCATAGACATTTTGCCGGTACGGGCGGCAGCAATGTATGTATCTCGCAGAACGATTGCAGCCTCGCCAACATTTTCGCACGTACACCGCCGGCAGAAGCAAACCTGTCGGGGAAGGGTTGTTTTTCGCACTGTCAGATCGCCACGCTTAGCCGAGCGAACCTGCAACATCTGAATATTTCTATCCAATGTGGCTCGCAAGACCATAAGGCGTTCTAAGTAGGTGTCGATATTATCTGTATTGTAGTAATATTCCTCCACTTCTTTGAGTGTAAGACCGAGGGCTTGAAGGGAACGGATAGAACGAATCTGCGTCATATTATCTGCTGAGTAATAACGGTATCCGCTTTCTTCGTCCTTAATCGCAGGCTTTAAAAGTCCCATATCCTCGTAAACGAGAAGTGTTTTGCGGGTGATGCCCATTATCTTTGTAACTTCTCCGATTTTAAATAATCCTTCTTTGTACTTTTTCAAATATAATCACCTCAAAATTTTCTAAACACTCCTTGACTTGAACCTTCGGGTATAAGTTATAATTACAATATACCATACTATCTCCATTTTGCAATAGATGGGTGTATGGGCAAGAAAAATATTCCGAGAATTGGGGAAAAGCATTATGAAAAAACTTTTTCAAAACAAGTGTTTAGCGTTGTCGTTAGTATTCGTGATGATTTTGGGTATGCTGCCGGTCAACGTAATGGCAGCCGGCCAGACAGTCAAGGTTGCCGGTATTGAGCTTGCAGACGGTCAGTGCCTGACGAACAACTCTGCAACCAGTGCAACCACATGGACAGAAGGCGACCCCTATGTTGCATACTACAAAGACGGGGTGCTGTACTTAAATAACCTCGAGACTGAACAGGTAGACTCCTGTATTTATTTCCGGGGCAATTCTGATTTGATCATTGACGTGACCGGCAACAACACACTGGTGAGAACTGCCGGCACTTGCATTAATGTCGAGAGCTTTACCTATGGTCTGGTAGTCCAAGGAACCGGTACCTTGACGGCCACTGGATCCAGCTTTGGCTTCTGGGTAAGAGAAAATGTTACTTTTCAAGGGAATGTAACCGTGGTAGCCGAGGGTACATCCGATGTGGGAATCGCAAGCAACCGCGGAAATACCGGCCTGAGCGATACGAAGATCACCATTAAAGACAATGCAAGGGTAACTGCCACCGGTGGAAAATATGGTATTGGTGGAGATTGGGACAGAACGCCGAAGGTCGTTGTTGAAGACAATGCGGTGGTAACTGCTAAGGGCGGGACCCATGCAATACGAACCCTGACCGCTGAAACCGTTTCCAACCAAAAGGTATTTGCCGGTACAGATATCAGCGGCAACAGCAAAGAGACATATATAGCGGCCAATAACAGCACCTATAAATATGTTGAAGTGAATCCCACAACTTACGTCGCAACCGTGATCGACGGTACGGGCAGCGGCGCCTATTCCGCTGGCACAGCTGTTACCATTACGGCAAACGCAGCTCCCTCCGGCAAGCAGTTCAAGGAGTGGACCGGCACTGCCGGGCTGATCTTTACCAGCGGCAGTAAGGCCTCTGCCACTGCTACCTTCACCATGCCCGCCAATGCGGTGACCGTATCTGCCACCTATGAAAATCGTCCGTATGAAGAATACGATCTGTGGATCGGCGGTGTCCGGGCAACAAGTGATAATGCAAGTAATATCACAGGTACCGATATCGGCGGAATGGTATCTTATGATGCCGGGACCAATACCTTGACGCTGAATAATGCGACGGTTGGTGCTTATGAATTTGGCACTTTTTGGCACGATACAAGCTGCATTTACGGCGAAAACGATCTGATAATCAATCTGGTTGGAAACAATACACTCACCGGAACGGATAAAGGCGGCAGCAGCTACGGCATTTACCTTGACAGCGGCAATCTGACATTTACCGGAAACGGCAGTCTGACGGTAACAGCGGCAGAC
>JAZNRQ010000043.1:0-23862 GCA_045590735.1 Faecousia sp.
GGTGATGATCCCGTTCCCCTCACCGATGACGAGGTTTATGAAATGGGTGTCGAAAAGCGCGAGATCGTCGTCAACTACAATATTGGCGATACCGTGCGGATCCTCGACGGTCCTTTCAGTTCCTTCACCGGAGTTGTGGAAGAGATCGAAATTGACAAAAACAGCGTCAGCGTGGTCGTCACCATGTTCGGACGCGAGACCTCTGTCGAGTTTGAGCTCGATCAGGTAGAGGTCATTCTCCCGTAAACGCATCACCGGTTTTCCGGTTGACACGGTGGGAGGGGCTGTAGCCCCGCAAGAAATGCGCAAAGCGCATATTACCACATTTTATTCAGGAGGTGCTTATTATGGCACAGAAAGTCACTGGCATTATCAAACTTCAGATCAACGCCGCAAAGGCTACCGCTTCCCCCCCTGTTGGTCCCGCTCTGGGTCAGCACGGTGTTAACATCGCTGCATTCATCAAGGAATTCAACGATCGCACCAAGAGCATGGAGGGTTACAAGATCCCCGTTGTTATCACTGTTTACGCAGACCGCAGCTTTACCTTTATTACAAAGACCCCTCCGACCCCCCTGCTGGTTATGAAGGCGATCGGTCTGGACAAGGGTTCCGGCGTTCCCAACAAGACCAAGGTTGGTCAGATCACCCGCGATCAGATTACTGAGATCGCTAAGACTAAGATGCCCGAATTGAATGTCAATTCTCTCGAGGCTGCTGAGCGCCAGGTTGCCGGCACTTGCCGTTCCATGGGCGTTGTCGTTGTTGACTAATTACTTTTCTGTCCGGAGATATTCCGGAAATGTGGGAGGATTTTTCCGCATCACCACTTTAAGGAGGATATAACAAGTGTTTAGAGGTAAAAAATATCAAGAGAGCGCCAAGCTGATTGACCGCTCTGTTCAGTATGATCCCGCTGAGGCCCTGGATCTGGTCGTGAAGGGTGCTTCTGCTAAGTTCGACGAGACTGTCGAGCTGCACATCAAGTTGGGTGTTGACTCCCGTCACGCTGACCAGCAGGTTCGTGGCGCTGTTGTCCTGCCCAACGGCACTGGCAAGACCGCTCGTGTTCTGGTTTTTGCTAAGGATGCCAAGGTTGAAGAAGCTCAGGCTGCAGGTGCTGACTTTGTCGGCGGCATGGAGCTGGTTGAAAAGATCACCAAGGAGAACTGGTTCGATTTCGATGTCGTCGTTGCTTCTCCCGATATGATGGGTGTTGTCGGTCGTCTGGGTAAAGTTTTGGGCCCCAAGGGTCTGATGCCCTCTCCCAAGGCTGGTACTGTCACCCCCAATGTTGGCGCTGCTGTTCAGGAAATCAAGGCTGGTAAGGTTGAGTACCGCCTGGACAAGACCAATATCATTCACTGCCCCATCGGCAAGGTTTCCTTCGGCACGGAAAAGCTGACCGAGAATATGGATACCCTGATGAATGCTGTTGTAAAGGCTAAGCCTGCAGCTGCAAAGGGTCAGTATATCAAGTCCTGCACCGTGGTTTCTACTATGGGCCCCGGTGTTAAGGTCAACACTACCAAGTACGCTTAATTGCGTTAGCAAAAAATCCGCAGGTTTTCACCTGCGGATTTTTTTATTTAATTTCATTTGCTTCTATCCGCCTCTACAACATAGCGCAGCTGAATCGACATATTCTGGGTCGCCGGATCGTATTTCAGATCCAAATCTTTGTATAAGTGTGCATTCTTTGTAAGATATTCACCGACTCTTCCTTCCCAGTAGGGCTGTTTTTCCAGGTACTGCAGGTATATTAAATCAGATCGGGATACATTCCACGCATCAGAACTTTCAAAAACTTTACCCGAACCGAGCTGTGCTGCCAAATCTGATTCGGAAATTTCCAACGCCTCACCTTCGATTCGGCTCTTATCCGATGCCACATAGTATTTCTTTGCTTTCAAAATATCGCTTGCAGCTGTTTTTTCATCCGCCTTATAGGACGCAATATACTCATATCCACATAGTAACTGCTCATTATCATCAAAATGCAACTGTACTGTATAGGTAATTCCCTTATGTTTACAACCGCCGGGAATGGCAAAGACCCCCGGTGCCACCGGTTTTAGGCCTTCTTGCAATTCCAATGCCTCCGCAACCTGGCTTTGGGTCATGCCAAGTGAGGTACTCAGCATCTGAGAAAACGGTAATTTACCGTCAGGGGCCCGGGAACTCCCCAACCAGATCGACATTACAATGATCCCTAACAAAACAACAGCCGTGACAACACTAGATACAATAATCGCAGCCTTGGAATGTTTCTTGTCTTCATTAAGTGTAAGCACTGGAAGCGCATAACGCCCATTGCCTACATATAATGCACCCTTATTGAAAAAAGGATTCGGGTAGTGGGTATTTCTATCCATATCCATACAATCAGCCCTCCTTTTCAGTATCAAAAACGCGCATACGCTGCCAACTCTACAGTACAGCCTATGCGCGTTTATCTAAATCGTGTTGGTATCTAGGAATGTATGCCAAATCGACGCGCAAAGCTGCCGCATAGTTTACAAGAAACGTTCATTTGGCATCTCCCCTTTCTTACTGTACTGTAATTATACCATGTTATTTAATACCTGTATATATCGTATTTTAAACAAATCTGTCAGTACTGTTTTATTTATTTTAACCAATTCCATAACTTATTCCACCAGCTTTGCTCCTGACCAAAGTATGCCGCAATATAGGCATTAGGATCTCTAGCTATAGCGTTTTTATAATCCAAAACAATATATACAGGTGCTTTCACATCCGGCGTATCTGGGTCTGCATCGGACCATGCGGAGAATCTGAGCCGCCAGCGCAGATCTGCCATTTCTTCTTTATAGGTTCCATCTGCACCGTATAATGCCTGCCAATCCTCAGAGCTTTCATATTCTTCTATATATTTTTTGACTGCCCTACCGCCACTGTCTGTAATATCCCAAACATCTCTAATTTCATCTATTCCCGCTGTATGACGGCGGCGATTCTTGAACATCTCCCGGATCTCTTCCAGTGTAATCTTGGATAGAATATCAGAATTTTCTCTTTTCTCTGCCTGATAGCCTTCGCCGTAGCATCTCCATAAGTGTCTGGAAAGCTTCAGCGTGTCCTTTGCCGCCTGCTCCGTGTCTTCATAAGTTGCAAAGTATGCAAAGGAAGTAAAGTTTTCACCAGCTCTGTCAAAAAATATCATCAAATTAAATGTAATTCCCTGATATTCTACTTGAATCGGTGTCTTTCCTGTTTCCAAAGCAGTGCCACCGACGATATCCTCTTCTTTAATTCCCAGTTCCTCTAACAGTTCAGCCTTAGAATGTCCCAGCAGACCCGTTAATTCATCATAAAGTGGCGGGTACTTTTGTACAAAGGGATCTGTCATAAAGAACACTGTCACAAGCAGGATGGCAACGATCAATACAATACATATCCACAATGCAGGTTTTCTATAATTTAGCACATTCATAATACGCTGCTTAATACTGATCTCACCAAACGCAACCGGACAGGCTGCCAGTGGTGCTCGTTCTCTCCCGCAAGAAAGCAGTGCCGAAGAATAGGCTCGTCGATCTTCCTCGCTTAAATCCCGAATCACGTGCTCGTCACAAGCATCCTCTATATCCCGGCACATCAGGATATAGGCAACCCACATCAACGGATTGAACCAGTGCATTGCCAAGCAAATAAATCCGAATAATTTTAGCCAATTATCGCCGCGCTTTTTATGGGCACGTTCATGTTCAATAATAAGCTGCGTTTCTTTATCACTAAGCCCGACAGGTAAGTAGATTTTCGGGCGCAAATATCCCATCAAAAAAGCAGTTCGTATATTGGCGCAGGTATAAACATCGCTATTGCTTACACGAACAGATTCTCTAACCCGGAATCTGAGTCGTATATAGGAAATCAACATATACAAGAGCATCGCACCGGCAATCGCAGCCCATAGCGTTGATGCTATTGCTACGTAATCCACAACCACATACTTCTCACCCAAGTCGGAGTTTACCCATTTTTGCGGCACAAACTGCGGAATCGAATCAGAAGAAACCGGTTCGGTATCTACAAACAACTGGGTGTCATAAGAGGAAAGAACAGGTGTTTCCGGTCTTAAGCTAACAGGATTTTGTATCTGGAAAGGCAACAGCAAGCGAATGATCGCCAGCGCCCACAGCGCACAGTGCAGTGCTTTTGGTGCTTTTTTAAACAGCAGACGTAGCAGCAACACCATACACAAAATCAAGCTACCGGACAAGCTTACGGTCAAAAAGCCTGTAAACAAAGCCTTCATAATTTTCTCTCCTCCCCTTTACCAAATTCGCAGTGTAATTGTAATGGTATTTCCATATTTGGTATCCGCATCAAAGTCCAAAGAAATTGTGCTGACATCGCTGCCAAAATGTGCAGCCTTATATTCTTTGACTGCATCCGGAATAAATCCGGTAACATCCCAGGATGCTAATGAACCACCCATACCCGTTTCTATAAGCTTTCTGAGTTCTGCCTCATTTTTATAGGTGGCAGGATTTGGATCCATTTCCACTTTATTCTCTTCCTCAAACCAATCGTTCCATGAATCAACCGCATCCGGCTCTCCCAATTCACGAGCCATTTGAGCACCTAATTTTAGAAGATCCTGAATTGCCTGGTCTTCCTCGTCCGGATAAGCATAGACCTTTTCATAATTCATATTGCGCAGTGTAGCTTCGTCATAATCAAAATGAATATAAATATCAAAGGTAACGCCGCCGTATTCCGCTTGCATAGGAAGACCCATATAATCGTAATTACCGTCGTCAACTTTTACATCCTGGAGAGTATATCCCAAAGCCTCCAGCACAGCCATCCGCTCCGTTCCCACAAGACCCATAAGCTTTTCATAATGTTCTATGTACTGCTCGGGATCATTCTTAGGGTCGTATACTTTATTCTTTTTACTGCCGCATCCGGAAATCATACTAACCATCATAACGAGGCACAGGCAGAGCGCAGTGAAACGCAATACATTTTTCATAACAATCACCTCTTATAGTTGTCGATCAGTTCTTGAAGCTGTGCAACCTCCTCATCTGTTAACCGCTTGCTGCGGGAAAAAGCGGCTATAAACGATGGAATTGAGCCTTCAAAAGTGCGCTCAACCAGCTGCTCCAGTTCGGATTCCTGTACCTGCTCCTTAGAAACCAGTGAACTAACAGTGGCATTCTCATTCTTCAGTACCCCCCGTTCAGCAAGCCGCCGGATCACAGTATAGGTTGTTGCCTTGGACCAGCCAAGCTGCTCCTTACACAACGAAACCAATTTCGTACTGTTTACCGGTTCGTGCTCCCACAGAATCAGGCAAAATCTGTATTCACTTTCAAAAATTTTCGGCAAATTCATTTTAGGCACCTCCAAGGTTTAATTTGTTCATCCTCACCATTAGTTTAATGCATTAAACCTCTCTTGTCAAGTGATATTTTTAAGAAATTTACTTGACGCATCACAATAATAATGCTACCATTAATAAAAACATTACATAAGGAGATCATTATGTATTCATCTGCCAGAAAGCTCTCTATCCTTTGCTTCATTTTGTCCGTAGCAAACATCCTTGGATTGATTATGGTTGCTTTGGTTCTGATTGGCTACGGACTCCCCTTCCACGAACTTTTCACCTTTTTACTATATACGATTACGATCAGCATCACCGCGCTTTTGCTGACCGTCGCTATTCGTAGCACGCTGCAGGATATGGATATGGAGTACGAAAACCAGGCAAGACAAATCCAGAAACTGAACGAGCGTATCGAAGAATTAGAAATTAAGGTAAAATAATTCGAATTTCAACAAATTTACCCTTGACATTTGGCATCTATAGTGATAGAATACTGTAGTTGCCAAAGACAGCAGGTCGGTTTTCCGATAAATCCTGCCGAGGTGCGCTGATAGTGATGTTATGCGTGTCTTCCTGTCTTTTGGCAGGAAGACATTTTTTTCGGAGGTGAAATATATGCCCAACGCAAAGGTTCTTGAGAGCAAAAAGGCTGTTGTTGAAACTTTGTCTGCAAAGATCAAGGAATCCACTTCCATCGTTTTTGTTGATTACAAGGGTATCAACGTTGCTCAGGATACCGCACTGCGTCAGCAGTTCCGCGAAGCTGGTGTTGAGTACACTGTTGTTAAGAATACTCTGACTCGATTCGCTACCAAGGAAAACGGTTACGATTTCGACGAGGTTCTCAACGGCACTACTGCAATGGCCTGCACCACCGGCGACCCCATCGCACCTGCTCGTATCGTATGCGAGTTCGCTAAGAAGAACAAGCTCCCCCTGGCAATTAAGGGTGGCGTTGTTGAAGGCAGCGTTCTGTCTGCCGAACAGCTCAATGGATTCGGCGAGCTGCCCAGCAAAAACGCTCTGGTTGCATCCGTGCTTGGTACCTTCCTGGCACCTATCTCCAGCCTGGCTTTCGTTCTGGATCAGATTCGTATTCAGAAGGAAGAAGGCGGCGAAGCTCCTGCCGCTGCAGCTGCAGCTGAAGAAGCTCCTGCTGAGGCTCCCGCAGCCGAAGCTGAGGCACCTGCTGAAAACGCAGAGGCCTAATCCATTCATAAACAAACAAACTACAAACATTTATATTTAGGAGGATTTTACAATGGCTAGTGAAAAAGTCACTGCTCTCGTTGAAGAGGTAAAGGGTCTGACCGTTCTGGAGCTGTCCGAGCTGGTTCACACTCTGGAGGAAGTTTTTGGTGTTTCCGCAGCAGCTGCTGCTGTTGCTGCTCCCGCTGCCGCTACTGCTGAGGCTGCTGAGGAGAAGACCGAGTTTGACGTTATCCTGAAGGGCGCTGGTGCTTCCAAGCTGAACGTCATCAAGGTCGTTCGTGAGATCACCGGTCTGGGCCTGAAGGACGCTAAGGACCTGGTCGACAACTGCCCCAAGACTCTGAAGGAAGCTGTTTCCAAGGAAGATGCAGAGGGCATGGTTGCCAAGCTGAAGGAAGCTGGCGCAGAGGCAGAGATGAAGTAATTCTGCTTCTTTACACAGAGAGAACAGCCGCCAATTTTGGCGGCTGTTTTTATCTTTTATTATTACGGAGTGTGTTATGGAACAGTTTCTGAATTACATTCAAAATTTCCATTGGGAAAGCTATCTGAAGATTGTCTTGATTTTTCTCCTCGGTACCATTTTCCTTCATATTTTAGGAAAACTGTTTTTCAAAAAGAGATCCCTTATAAATCACGCAATCTCCGCAACCTTCTGTATTATGTTTATCTATGCAGCAGCGATCTTTCTGCAAACTATCCTTCACACAGCCAGCCATTATATTGTGCTTCCACTGATCACATTTCATCATAATCGTGTCGATTTTATTTCACTCACCAAAGGTGGATTTTTCCAAATCTGCTCCTCCGTATTGCAGCTGATCACCCTGGCATTTTGTGTAAATTTAGCTGACAGCCTTCTACCAAAAGGTAAGCACCTACTTATGTGGTTTCTAGTGCGGTGCATTTCCGTTGTTGGCGGTTATCTTGCTTATGCTATCTGCGCCAAACTGCTTTCCATATATCTTCCGAATGCCATTTCCCTATACGCGCCCGCAGTTTTATTAGGGATTCTATTTGCCTTATTATTTACCGGTTTCTTACGAATTCCCGCTGGTGCTCTTCTTTCAACAATCAACCCTATCATAGGGGCTTTATATACATTCTTCGCTGCAAACATTATTGGAAGACAAATTACAAAAGCAATAATTAGTAGCAGTATTCTGTGTGGACTTATGCTGATTTTACAGTACTGGGGTGTTACTGGGATCGATCTAGATTATATGCTATGGCTTCCCTATTTTCCAGCTACCGGTGTCGCTGTTGCCCTTTGGTATGTTGCTTATAAAATATTATAAACTATCCCATATTTTCGATGCAAGATTCCTGTTGACATTCAATTCTGTCGTGATATGATTAACAAAAAGATACGAGGTGATATTATGCAAAGGTTCTTTTGCGTTTTAACCGTATTGTGTCTAATGTTGTCACTTGCCGGCTGCACATATCGTGTTCCGCAACCTATGACCTATCCTGACTATACTTTTGTATCCGAGCCCGATGCTACACGGTTGCGTACAATGGCGGTCAAGGCAATGCGCGATATTCTATCCATCCAGTGGTCAACAGAGAAAGAGATCCGATATCGCAAGAACGGACCAGTCAACAAAAAGGAGTTTGTCCATGAACCCGGAAAAACCTATGCAGGACTTCTTTATTCCTCCGCCAGCAGCGGTTTGGTTCAGTTCTTTGAATACTACAACACTTCAACAGGATGTTTGGAATACCCTGGAACCGCCGACGAATTGAAACTGGAATTGGGCACGTCTTGTGCCGATGCACTGCTCTGGGCGTGGAGCACTGTTTGTACATCCATTAAAGGTGGATTCTATCCGGTTATGATGGTACCTTCTAATGGCTATCGAATTGTCGGTGATTATACTTACCGGCAAAACATCTTTTCCTACAACGAGATGCCCAGCTATGCTATCATCAACAATAACGGTGAAGCTGTGATATTGGACGCTTACACCAAGACACTCCCAGCCGACGCATTGGTTTCTACTACGGATAATCACGCCATGATGGTCATTAAAGAACCCACCGTCATCTATACCGCTGACGGTGCTATCGATACCGAAAACAGCTTTATAACCGTACAGGAGCAACGGGCCGGCGGGGCTACCTTCTACGAGATCAAAGAAGGCGGAAAAACATATTACTATAGTGGCTATTTGGAGGAGTCCTACTCATTTAAAACACTTTTCGAAAAAAACTACATTCCGGTAACCGCTGCAGAGTTTTTGGGAGAAAAACCTTATGAAAAAGCATCTGTAACCGTAAGCAATCCTAACTGCACCACTATAGATGATTTTAAAAACATAAAAATCGAATCCAATTATCCGCTGGCTGTTGTAAAAGTATTTTGCAAAGATTTAGAAGGAACCGAAACACTGGTTGAAAGAACAATGTTCAGTGGCTCCTCTTCACACGGTGTTCCCAAAACATACAACCTTAGTGAAATGAAAGCCTTGGATCGTTATTTGGCGAATAACGATATGACCGGATGCACGCTCCGTCTTGAAGTCGCCGTTGCAACTGCCGAAAGATTTACACCAATTGAAATCAAATTTTAAAAAAGACTGCTGCAAATTCTGTTTGCAGCAGTCTTCTATTATTCCGCATTTTCAATTGCTTGGATTACATCGTTAACCTTATCGGTATTGACCGTCTCCATCAGGCCGCTATCATAGCTTTGCGCCAACGAGGGATCAATCGGCAATCTTGCCAACACCGGCAAACCAAATGCTTCCGCAACCTCATCCAAGCAGCTCTCGCCAAAGACATTAATGCGCTTTCCGCAATCCGGGCACTCTAAATAGCTATAGTTTTCCACGAAACCAAGTACCGGTACGTGCATCATATTCGCCATTTTAACCGCTTTTGCAACAATCATAGATACCAGATCCTGCGGACTGGTTACGATCACAATACCGTCTACCGGCAGGCTTTGGAATACAGTCAGCGGGACATCACCGGTTCCAGGAGGCATATCCACAAACATATAGTCTACATCCTCCCAGATAACATCCGTCCAGAATTGCTTAACGGCACCGGCAATGACAGGTCCGCGCCACACCACTGGGTCGGTACTGTTATCCAGCAGCAAATTAATAGACATCACCTGAATGCCGGATGTTGTCATCGCAGGATACAGGCCTTCTTCTGTCGCGCCTTGACATTCTCTTACGCCGAAAGCAGTCGGTGCAGAAGGACCGGTAATATCTGCGTCCAGCACAGCCACACGCTTGCCTGTACGATTCATCGCTACCGCCAACATTGCAGTTACCGTAGACTTACCTACGCCGCCCTTACCGGAAACCACCGCAATAACCTTCTTAACACTGGCCTTTGGATTCAACTGTGCTAACAGGCTTTCCTGCTTACGGTCTGCACAATCGCTTCCGCAAGACGAGCAATTACCATTACACGAACTCATATTTTTTCGCTCCTTGTAAAATTATTTCCAATATTATATGGCACATTGCAGAATCTGTCAACTTATCACGCTTCCCCATTCTTCCATCAAATCCATTAATACCGCTTCTTCAGATTCCTTCTCTTGCATAAGTCTCGCAAGCTCCTGGTAATCCGCAGAAGCTGCCTGGATCTGTTCATCCAGCTGCGCAATCAACTGTTCCTGCTTTTCGATATCCCGTTCCAAGCGCCGGGCTATTTTCTCAGATTCCTTTGTGCCGCCTTTCGGCTTTTCTTTTTTCATTTTCGGTTCTGTAACCGGTAGGCTTTTCTGCTGTGATTCGTGTTCCATTATGGAGCGATACTTTGCATACCCGCACTTAAAGTCACGAATTTTGCCATCTTCCAAAAGCCATATCCGCTCAGCAAACTTTTCGATAAAGTACCGGTCGTGAGAAACAAATATCAAAACACCTTCAAATTCTTCAATCGCTGCCTCTATCCATTCACGGGATGCGATATCCAAATGGTTTGTAGGCTCGTCAAGGATCAGGAGATTAATCTTTTCATCCATCAGCATACACAGCCTTAGCCGTGACTGCTCTCCGCCAGACAGATTTCCGACGTTTTTGAACACATCTTCACCTTGAAACAAAAAGGCACCCAGGCGATCTCTGGCAGCTTGTGGTGTACAATTCTTTTCATAAAGCATTGTATCATAAAGGCTTCGCTCAGGATGTGCAAAGCGAATGATCTGCGGTAAGTATCCCCATTTAACTGTAGGACCAAACCGGATCTTGCCTTGATAGGGCTCTTCTCCCAGCAGGCACTTAATAAATGTAGTTTTACCCGTTCCGTTGTCACCGAGCAGTGCGATCCTCTCACCACCCTGTACCGTCAGCTCAACATCAGAAAACAACGTTCTTTGCTCAAACCCTTTTGATACATTCCGCATTTCAACCACAAGGTCTCCGGAAAAGTCTTTTTCTCCAAAAGTTGCATACATTGTTTTTTCCGTTTTGGGTTTTTCTGTTTTTTTAATTCTCTCCATACGATGCTGAATGGACATCGCACGGCGGTAGAGCGTTCTGTTGTTAATACCCCACCCTTTCATTCGTTCAACTGTATATCCAAGCTGTTTCAGTTTCGCCTGTTCCTGTTCATATTGTTTCATTTGCAGGTCAAAACGCGCTTGTTTTTCTTCAATATAAAATGAGTAGTTTCCGGAATAAAACTCCGTATGTCCATCAACGATCTCAATCACACGATGTGCAATACGGTCAATAAAATACCGGTCGTGCGAAATTGTCAAAACAGTTCCTTTAAAACTGTTAATATAGCCTTCCAGCCACTCCACACTTCGCAGATCCAAATGGTTCGTTGGCTCATCCAGCAAAAGAATATCTGTTTTTTCCAGTAACAACCGTGCTAAATTGATTCGTGTCCGCTCTCCACCGGAGAGACTGTCAAACACCTGTGTTCTTTGAGAAGATGAGATAGCAAGCCCGTTACAGACTTTATCCACATCCACATCCATTTCATAGCCGCCGCCGGACTGAAACCGATTTGCAATATCATCATATTGACGCAGCTGCTCCTGCGTTGCGCCGGATGCCATTTGCTTTTCCAGCAGCTCCATCTTCGCTTTCAGTTGCATAAGTGGTATATAGGCGGAACGCAACACTTGCTCTACCGTATAACCGGCAGGAAAATTAGGGATCTGTGAAATAAGTCCCAAACGTTTATGGGGATTCACAAACACCTCACCATCATCGTAGTCCATCTGTCCGGTCAGAATATTAAAGAGGGTCGTCTTTCCACAGCCATTTCTGCCGAGGATCGCGACGCACTCCCCTTCCTGCACCTCAAAGCTGATGCCGTCCAGCAGGTTCTCTCCGATCACGAAGAACTTTGTTAAGTTTTTAACGGAAATATCGATCATTGCAGTTCTCCGAAATCATAGTGTATCTACAAGCTTGTAGAGTTCGTCCTTTGTATACAGCAGATTCAGTGCCTGCAACATCGCATTGGCACTCAAATGTTCCGGCAATTCCAAAAGTTTTAGCAGCGCAAGGCGTTTCGCTTTGCTGCCAGGACCGCCGGACAGTCCCATATAAAACAGATCCAGTTTAGAAAGTTCTTGATCCTTCTCGGCTTTTTCCATGCCCTCAACCGTTGCACCGGCTCTTTCAAGGCAAGAAAGGATCGTTTCAGGTGTCATCCCTTCCACGCCTAACTTACCCTCTTTACCGGGTGTTTTCTTCCGTCGTTCTTTTCCGGCGATATCCGGAATATAGGCGTGCTTCAACTGGTCCACGGGAATCGCACCTTTGAGATAATTGCGAATCACAAAACCGGCACCGTCAGAATCGGTAAAAACAATAAGACCACGTTTCTGTGCCACTCTGCGCAAAAGCGCAAGAAGTTCTTTATCCTTCATAACGGAAAACCCATCAGTTTGAAGAATGGGTGCGTCTACTATTTGAGAAAGGGTGTTCTTATCATAACGCCCCTCAACAACAATGGCTTCCCGGATCTTAATCATTTCGTGCCTCCTCAGCAAGACGCAGCAGAAGCATTTCCAAAAGTCTCTCCGGTTCATCGTAGGAGGTTTTCATTTGTCGATCTGTTTCCATCACCAATTCAACCGCATTGGCACAAAACGCCGCAGAAAACTTCTTAGCACCGTTCATTGCAATCCTTGCACCATACTCACTGCCACCGTACAGGGCACAAAAGTCATTGACGTTCTTTCCGTTATCCAGCAATATTCTTGCAGCGCTGAGTCTGCGAAAATGGGAACCGATTGCGCCAGCAATCGCAATTGGCTTTTCCTGCATTTTTAAAAGCTGCTGCAATTTTAGTAATGCAGCACCGTACTGCCCTTCCGCCAAACGATCTGTCATCTGGAATACGATAGCATCCATCACCGGCTCAGTAACCGCATCAATATCATTTTTTACGATCACATCTGAATCAGAAAAAGCACTGATCTTTGAAATCTCACCCGCAAGAGCCGTCATTGTACCACCGGTCAGATCAATCAAATAGCTGCACAACTCAGGAGCGATCTGCTTTTTATTTGCTGCAAAATGACGTGTGATCCACGCAATCAGATCCCGTTGGTTTTGCTTGGGAAACTGAACGATAAATGCGCTTTCTTTGATCGCTTCTGCCAGTTTTTTGAATCTTGAGTCCAATTTCCACTGAACTGTTTCGTAGGTAAAAATAAGGACACAATACTCCGGAATGTCTAAAAATAGCTCAGCAAGCTTTCTTCTTTCATCCTCTGTAAGTTCAAATATATCAACATCGTCTACCCAAACAAAGGTATGCTCTGCCATCATAGGAAGGCTTTCAACAGCATCCGCTAAAGACTGTATGTCAAAATTTTCCTGAGAAAACTTGTGAAAATTAAAGGATTCTGTCAGATCATCTACCAGCATTTTTTTTAGCTGGTCAAAATAATGATGTAACAAGAAGACCTCTTCTCCATAAAAAATATAACAGTTACTTATGCGTTTCTCCCGTAAAGATGTGCGCAATTCCTGTAACGAATTGTCCGCTTCCTGCTTTTTTGCCACAGAATCACCCCTTGTATATAATCGTTCCATCCAAATCTGTGCGCCAAATCGCACAGCCAAAAATTTTTAAACGGCGTAGGACTTCCTCAGACGGATGACCGTAGAGATTGTTCTTACCGGCCGAAATAACCGCAATCTTCGGCTTCACGGCGCTCAGTAGTTCCAAACCGGTAGATGTTGCAGCGCCGTGATGTCCGGCAACCAGAATGTCCACTTCCGGCAACTCCACATCCTGCAACAGCTGCCTCTCCCCTTTTTCGCTTCGGTCACCGGTAATCAGTATATCACAATTTTCTATTTGAAACAAGATACACATTGCCGTTTCATTTTCAGATGTTTTATGTCTGCCTGGAACCAGCGTCATTCTGAGGCTATCAAATGCAAATGTCTTCGCACTTTGTACCCAACATATATTCTGCACACATTGGGTAAGGGCTTCCCGCATAGTTCCACTATCCGGAACATCCGGCAAGTATAACATATCCGTCGGCACAGATGTAAGCAGCAGTGGAATTCCGCCAACATGGTCTGAATCATAGTGCGTTACCAATACACCGTCCAAATGCGTGATGCCCATCGACAGAAGTCTTTGGAAAACCGTGTCCGCCGCCACGCGGTCAGAATCTCCACCGCAGTCAATCAGATAGTTACCATCGTCACATTGAATCAAAATGGATTGTCCTTGCCCAACATCGATAAATGTGACCCGGTAATTATCGAGTCTCGGTTCCAGCCAAGACAATCCGATGGCGCAAACCAAACTTATAATCGCAACACTTAGCAATAGCATTGGCCGTCTCTTCTTATGCAACAAGAAAACAGCAAGCAGCACATAACACAATACCAGCCAAACCACAACGTAAATGCTACAGGTATACACAGCAGAAAATGGCAAGCCCGCAAGCAATTTTGCTACCCACAGTACAAACCGTGCCGGTAATGATACGATCATTGCTGCCACTTTAGCTCCCGCTATCCAAAACATACCGAGAAAACAGGTTGCGCCAATACCACAAAACAGGAATGATATTGTCCACAAGGTCAACAAATTGGTAAGAACACTTACAATGCTGACCGAACCGAAATAGATTGCACACAACGGGGTCGTAGTAATCATAGTGCTAAGGGATATAGCCACAGATGCGCTGATGCCTCGCAGAATTTTTCCTTTCCATGTTTTTCCCTTTGGAATACGCATTTTGCCAACAATATAGCCATTGATCCGCTCATAAAACAAAAAGATACCTACCAGACATCCGCAAGAAAGTTGAAAACTGACAGATATAATGGTAAGCGGGTTGACGACCAGCATCACCAGTGCAGCAAAGGCAAGAGATGTGGGCGGATCGTACTCTTGATTGAAAAACAATGCCACCAAAATCAGTATCTGCATAATACACGCACGAACCACCGAAGGAGTAAAGCCAACAACCGCAGCAAAAAGAATCAGCAGTGGTATTCCAATCAATCCGGACAAATACCGGTTTCTGCCACAACACAAATATACTACTGTCATCAAAATCGAAACGTGTAATCCGGAAACGGCAATAATGTGCCTTATACCGCTGAGTTTAAAATCCGTATCCGTTTCATATTCCAGTAAGCTGCTGTCTCCCAAACACAGTGCAGCGGCAAAACCCAGAGTATCATCCGGAAACACCTCTGTCATAACCGTCAAAATCTTATGGCGAAGTTTTGAAGGAAAATGCCAAACTGTATTCTGCTGTGCTTTCTGAACCTCTGCTTCTTCATCAGCATAAGCCAACAGAAAGATTCCGTCACCTTGATGATAGGTCTCACCGCGCAAAGAATCCGACGTGGTCAAACGAAAGCGCAAGGATCCCACCACTGTATCCCCAGGTTGCAGTTCGGTCTTTTTACTCAAATAAACACGAACATTATAGTTTTTTCCGTTCCGCTTCAATGTGCCATCCGCGGCAACACCGAAATCCGTTTCATAACCGTAATCTGTAATTTGAATTTCTTCCCGAACGGTCTTGCCATCCAGTTTTTTAGCATTGTTTAGATAGAAGAGATTATAGCCTTCAAACCAAACAAGTCCCACTGTAAGTCCCGTCAAAATAATGGCAAACACAGTTGCTTTCGGTTTTTTAATCGCAAACAATGCTACGGCAGCACCAATCACAAGTGCGCATACCCAAATCCCAATATGCAGATAAGCCGCAGCCGCACAGGCTGCAGCAAAACCTATTGTAAACCACATCAGTTTCCGCATAGTGGACCTCTCTCTTTAAAAAGGGCGCTGCAGTCATACAGCGCCCTTATATTTATTAGATCTTGGAAGCTACAAAATCATCGACCTGAGCAAGGGCATCGTCAATCTTATTGACATCTTTGCCACCGCCCATTGCAGAATCCGGTTTGCCTCCACCGGAACCGCCGCAGACGCCACACACCAACTTCACCAATTCGCCTGCCTTGAGGCCCTTGGCGACAGCATCCTTGCCACAAACAGCCAGGAAGGTAATCTTGCCATCATTCACTGTAGACAGGACCGCAACCACATCAGAAGCCTTGTCACGCAATGTATCGCCCATCTGACGCAGCTTTACTGCATCTGCATCGGGAACATTCGCTGTGATCACGTGTAATCCGCCAACATTTCTTGCACCGAACAAGAACCGGTCTGCTTCTCCGGCTGTTTCCTTGGCCTTAAAAGATTCAATTGTCTTCTTCAGATTCTTAATCTCTTCAACCTGGCTTTCCAGCTTCCCTGCCAGTTCAGCAGGTTTTGTCTTCAAAATGGCGCATGCATCATAAACCCGCTGACGGGCAAGTTCCATCTCAGCCAGACAAGCTTTACCGGTAATTGCCTCAATACGACGAACACCGGAGGCGACAGAGCCTTCACTTTCGATCCGGAACGGACCAACCTTTGCAGTATTGTCAAGATGTGTACCACCGCAAAGTTCGATAGAATAGCCGCCCATATTGACAACACGCACAGTATCGCCGTACTTTTCGCTGAACAGTGCCATAGCACCCATAGCCTTTGCCTCATCAATAGGCATTTCGCGGATATCAATGCCATAGCCTTCCAAAATTGCAGACTGCACAAGCACATCAATCTTTGCCAATTCCTCGGCTGTCACAGCTGAGTAGTGGTTGAAATCAAAACGCAGACGGTCCGGCTCAACCAAGGAACCTGCCTGGTGAACATGGTCGCCCAAAACGGCCTTCAGTGCCTTCTGCAGCAAGTGCGTTGCAGAGTGGGCACGCATAATCGCCTTACGGCGCTCCACATCAATGGATGCGCAAACCAGATCGTCTGTCTTCACAGTACCGGCACGCATCACACCGTTGTGTAAATATCTGCCGCCCTTATCCTTCTGAACATCTGTTACTTCAAAGCGGGAATCGCCAACACAAATCACACCGTGGTCAGCCGCCTGACCACCCATTTCCGCATAGAAAGGTGTCTTATCCAAAACGATAACGCCCTTTTCGCCTCCGGTAATAGAGCCTGTGACTTCTTCGCCGACACAGACTGCAACGACCTTTGCATTACAGTTAAACACATCGTAGCCTACAAAGTCTGTAGCCGTTACCTCGGAGCCAAAATCAATGCCAGCCCAGCCCAGATCGCCCAGTGCTTTTCTAGCCTCACGGGCGCGGACACGCTGCTCCTCGCGGCAAGCGGTATACTTATCCATATCCACAGTCATACCCTCTTCTTCCAGCATCTCCGCTGTCAGGTCAATGGGGAAGCCGTAGGTATCTGCAAGCAGGAAGGCATCTGCGCCGGAGAAAACTGTTTCACCATTTTCCTTATGAGCAGCCAGCTTCTCGCCAAAAATACGCATACCGGTATCAATGGTGCGAGCAAAGTTCTCTTCTTCGTTTTTCACAACACGGATCACATGCTCCGCACGCTCCCGCAGATAGGTGTAGTGGCTTTCGTTCTCTTTAATAACCGTTTCAACCACTTCATACAGGAAGGGCTTGTTCACACCCAGCAGTTTGCCGTGACGGGCTGCACGGCGCAGCAGCCGGCGAAGAACATAACCACGGCCTTCATTGGTAGGCTGCACACCGTCAGCGATCATAAAGGTGGAAGCACGGATATGGTCGGTAATGACACGAAGGCTCACATCGGTCTTCGTGCTCTGACCGTAGGAAGCTCCGGTGATCCGGGTAACGTGGTTGGTGATATTCATAACGGTGTCTACATCAAAGAGGCTGTTTACATCCTGGCAAACAACTGCCAGACGCTCCAGGCCCATGCCGGTATCGATATTCTTCTGCACCAGTTCCGTGTAATTACCGTTGCCATCATTGTCAAACTGGGAGAAAACATTGTTCCAAACTTCCATAAAGCGGTCGCACTCGCAACCGACCTTGCAATCGGGGCTGCCACAGCCATACTTTTCACCACGGTCGTAATAGACCTCAGAGCAGGGACCGCAGGGACCAGAACCGTGCTCCCAGAAATTATCTGCCTTGCCAAAGCGGAAGATCTTCTCAGCGGGGACACCAATCTCTTTATTCCAGATCTCAAAAGCTTCCTCGTCGTTTTCATAGATAGAGGGATACAGGCGATCCTCTTCCAGTCCAACAACTTTTGTCAAAAACTCCCAGCACCAGGCAATCGCCTCGTGCTTAAAGTAATCGCCAAAGGAGAAATTACCCAGCATCTCAAAGTAAGTGCCGTGACGAGCCGTTTTGCCGATATTTTCAATATCACCGGTACGGATGCATTTCTGGCAGGTGCAGACTCGGCGACGAGGCGGCTCTACCTCGCCCTTAAAATAGGGCTTCATAGGCGCCATACCGGAATTGATCAGCAGCAGAGTTGCGTCATTCTGGGGAATCAGAGAAAAGCTGGGCAGGCGCAGATGATCCTTGCTTTCAAAGTAACTGAGGAACATCTCACGCAATTCGTTAACTCCATACGCTTTATTTGCCATCTAAAGAACCTCCATAAAATAAAAATACCCGTCCCTACACATAGGGGCGAGTCTGGTCGCGGTACCACCCTAATTTATCCCAATCGGAACATCTTAGCCGCTCTGTAACGGGAGCACCCGTTCCGGTCATCCCGGACGGCTTGGAAGTGGCCTGCAGTGCTTAGACAGAGGGCTTTCACCGATCTCCTCTCGCTTCTTGTATCTGTACACCGCTTCTTTTCCGCATTGCCTTTACAATATCTCCGTTATTTTACCACAAAAGCAGAAAATGTCAACACTTTTACAAAGATATATCCTTAAAAATGGGGTTGTCTCAAAATACATGAGACAACCCCATTGAGGTATTTATTGGACTTCCTTAAGCATCTCTACATACTTCACCTGCATATCCTCTGCAATACCGGAGGCAAACCGGGCAGTAAAGCTCTCGTAACAGCCGTATTCATAAGCTTCCTTGGTGGGGAAGTAGTTGTTATATGCATTAGTGGTGGTAGAAATAATGGTAAATGCAAAAGGAGAATTCTCCTTGATGTACTTACCAGTGTCACAGAACATCTCATGGGGTGCGGCAATAAAACCAACACCGCCGAAGCTGCAAACATTCAATTCAAATTCGCCGGTGGCCGGATACCTTGAACAGTTAACAATGCCGTTGCACTCATATACCGAATGGAAGCCCTTTTGCTTCGCTAATGCAGTACACATGCTTGCATCACCGGTAAGGGTAAATTGCTTTGCGATCTCCTGTGCCTCCGCCAAGCGATCCTGACCGTAGTCATTGGACTTGTACTCAATGTCCGCACGGGTGGTCTTGACTCCGGCACCTTCGATGGGGGTAGTCATACCAGGCAGCGCGTCAATGGCATACTTTGCCAGTCTTTCACCGTAGAGGATCCGGTTTTTTGAATGAGGACCGTTATGTTCAGCGATCTGAGAGAAGCTGTTTAGATTGCCGGAAGCGCCGGTAAAATAAATGAAATGCATGCCCGTTTCCCGTTCCACTGCGTCCCGGGTACTGCCAATGAAATCTGCGGAAATATCCAGTGCATTGTTACCGCTGCCATAGCAAGGGTGGGCCTGGAAATTCATCAGCAGAATATCTTTCTTATCCCCTTCACGATCCATCTTGATCAGGGTCATTTCTTCATCGGCTTCGGTGGCATAGTCCACGATGCCTTTGCTATAATCTCCGAAATTGGAGCCGGCATAGCTACCGTCCTCCATCAGATGGTGACGAACAAAAGTCATCTGCTCCGTTTGTACCTTGGCACCGTACATAGTAGTGGGTGCCTGATCAGCGATGGCATTCTTTGCAGCATTGACCAACGCATCCATATAAATAGGCTTCCATGCCAGTACCAATGGTTCGCCGCCGCCCACCGCAGGACCGGAGTGGGTATGGGTGCCACCAATCTGGATATGGGTTGTAGGAACACCGGTAGCCTCATTGATCAGTTCCCGTGCTTCCTCCGTCCAGTTTTCTCTGGCGCTAAGGGTATCGGTTGAATAAAGCAAAACGGTGGTGCCGTTTTCCGTAATGGCAAGGCAGGTAGCATAGACATAATCCGTAAAACCGGTGGAAATACGGTGTGCCTGGTTGCCGGAGCCACTGAGGTTGATACCACCCTCGGGCATCATAGATTCTTTGGCAAATCCAATCAGCAGGTCCTCTGTCGCATTTGTTTCTTCGCCGCCACCTCCGGCACAGGCGCACAAAGACAGCACTATCGTTATTGAAAGGACGAAAGCCATCAGTTTTTTCATATTGATTCCTCCGAAGTTTCATTTTTTAATTGATTCAAAAGCTTAATATGGGTAACAGCAATATCTTCAGCGACACCCTTTCCAAAGCGGCGGGCATTGACCTCGTAGCAATCGTAGCGATGTGCCTTTTCATCTGCAATATAGCTGTTACTGCCGTTGGAGTACGCCATCATAAAGGTGATAGCAAAGGGTGTGTTATCCTTTACATAGCGACCGTTAGAGTTGAACATCTCATAAGGCGCGGTGGCAAAGGAAATGTCACCGATGCTATATGCATACAGGTCCAGATCCAAGGTTTTTCCGAGACTGGAACGATTGATCACTTGTCTGGCGTGGTGAATGGTGTTGAAGCCGTATTCCTTCACTCTCGCCTTCTGCGCCTCCGGATCCTCCAACTCATAAAATCCATCTATAACCTTAAGTGCGTCAGGAACCCTGTAATCGTCACCGTGGTCCACTTCACCACTATATACACAGGAAATGTTTCTGATCAAGCCGGCATTCACAGGATGCATATTCTCGTTCATGCATTCTATGACCTTATCCGCCAGCGTCCTGCCGTAAAGTATGTAGTCACGCTCCGGTACGATCATATGCTCCTTGATGGGGGTAAAGGGAATCAGGTTGCCACAAGCACCCTGGAAATAGGCACAATAGCAGCCCGTCATTCCTTCCAGATGATTACGCAATGCGCCGGGATAGTCCGAGGACATAATAAAATCAGGAGATCTATGACCGCCGGTAGTAGTAGCATGGCACTGCCAGTTGACAAGCACGATATCCCTGGCATTTTTGCGGACAAAGCGCATTACCTGCAGCTGATCATCTGAGACATCTGCATACTCACGGGCACCGGACTTCCAGCTGCCATAGTTGATTCCAAAATAACTGCCATCATTACCGATATAATGGCGGACAAAGGTCATATTAGGAACCAGCTTTCTGCCAATGTAGATATCTGACAGAGAAAGATCCTCTACAGCTTCCTTGGCAGCCTTTGCCATCTGTTTGCAATAGTGGGTCAAAAAGCGGTTGGTACGGGGATCCTCCCAGTTGTACATAGATGGAGCTGCATGGGTGTGGGTGGCAGATACAGAGATCAGCTCCTCCGGTACACCGGTCGCTTCGCAGATTGCCCGTCGGGCACCGTCAACCACCGTATCCTTTACTGCGTTAAGAAGATCAACTGTGCATAATATCAAGGTTTTTCCCTGCTCATCCCGGAAAGCCACACAAGTACCATAGAGCCGGTCGACAATTTGATTGCACATCCGGTAGTCATCATCGCCGTAGCCCGCCAGGGTAGTATATTCCTCCGGAGTAATATCAACTCTGGAAAAGCCGGTATACAAAATGTTGTTCATAAACTACACGCCTCCTATAAAATGAGTTTAAGCTACGAGGAAATTCTCCTCGTAGCTTAAAATATCACATCTCAGGATACTTAATCTGTACGGGAGCGCCGATCTTGGCGGACTCGACAGTGGCACGGCAGACGGCCACTGTGGAAGCACCCTCAATAGAGCTGATGGGGTTGGGCTTACCGGAAACGATGGCATCGATAAAATCACTAACCTCAGCCATCATATTATGATCGACCGGCTGAGTCGTCAGTGTTCTGGGAGTGGTATAATACTTACCGTTCTTGTCACACTGGTACAGCTTGATCTCCTTGCCGGAGCTTTCAAAAATCAGGGTACCTTCCGTACCGTACAGGCAGGTACGCATGGTGTAGCCGCGCTTAACACCGATGGAGCAGAATACCTTACCGATGACATTGTTGGGGAACTTATAGATAGCAATAGTGGTATCGTTTACAGGCCAATCCATTAAGTACTTATGCGTGGAGTAGGCAGAAACCTCAGTAGGGTTACCGGCGACCCAGCGCAGGAAATCCACAGCATGGCAACCGCCGCCGATCATGCCTTCACGCTCGGGAGTTACACGCCAATCGTTGTAGCCACGGGAATTCATGTAGTCGTGGGCATATTCGCTCTCCACGAATACCAGCTCACCGATATCCCCTGCTTCAACTATTCTCTTGGCTCTAGCAAAGTTGGGGTTATAACGAACTACCTGACCGACCATCAGGCGGCGGCCGGACTCTTTTTCTGCCTGAAGCATTGCCATGCATTCCTCATTGGTCAAAGCCATAGGCTTCTCCAGCAGAACGTCCTTACCGGCACGCAGGAATGCGCAGGCAATCTCTCTATGAGAGTTATCGTCGGTAGTAACAATTGCAACATCCACATTGGGATCATTGACCAGATCCATATAGTTGGTATAGGCATGCTCCTTGCAGAACTCAGGCATGCCTACCTCCTCCATACGCAGCTGCATACGGTTGTCGGTTGCGCTGTCGCAAATAGCGTACAGCTCGCATTCCCTCTTTGCCAAAACTGCGGGAATATGCATCTTTGCAATCTGGCCGCAGCCGATCATAGCTACTTTTAACTTTTTTTCAGACATTTTACTTGCCCCTTTCGGTTTTTTGTGATACAAGTATCTTAGCAGATTATAATAATACAAACAATATCATTTTGTGGGTTACACTCCTCATTTTGTTGGGAGGTTAAAGATGCGCATTTCAGAAATCAGCAGCAGGTTGCCACAGGAAATCAGAGTTATATATGCCGAACAGGAGCGTGTACGCTCCGGTAGAACATGCGGTCCTGTTATTCGAAGTGTTTATATCATTGAATGTTGCACCGGCGGCAGCGGTTCTGTGATCATAAACGGAAAAGAACATTCCTTTCACGCCGGTGATGCCTATGTCCTGCTTCCGGGCGATGCAGTAAAACACACTTCCAGTATAGAGGAAGGAAGAGAAGGTCTATGGTGCGCACTGGACGGAATCTCCATCGAGGCATACCTGAAAGAAGCCGGAATCTCATCTGAAAATCCATTTATCTCCCCCACCCTTTTCGATGATGTGCAGCACTGGCTCAATGTGCTTGTGCAATGTTGGGCAGATAAAGATTCCGGTGCTCAACTTAGGCAAACAGCCTGCGCCTATGGGCTTCTTGGCGCAATTCTTCAAAGCAAACCCGCCACAGAAAAGGATAATTCTGTGACAAAAGCAATTGGCTATATGCAGATCAATTATTCCGATTCACTGAATGTAGACGATATTGCACAGCAGGTCGGTCTGGAACGCACCTATTTCTCTCATCTGTTCAAACAGGAAACCGGTGTATCACCCCATCAGTATCTAACACGTCTGCGGATTCGCAAAGCGTGTCATATTCTGGACACAGAACGCTATAGCGTTTCCGAAGTATCGTACCTGGTTGGACTGAGGCCCCATAATTTTTCCCGCCTTTTTAAGAAAGAAGTTGGTATTTCTCCATTGGAGTATCACCGCAAAACCAAGCATAGTGCCTCTCTTTTAAACGCAATGACTGTAGCTACCGAATAGCAAAAATCTGCCCGGACAAATCCGGGCAGATTCTCAGAGTGTCAAAAAAGCCGCCAACCGTCAAAAAGCAGGATAAAGTGATCAATTCAAATAAAGCCTTCCCCCTTGGGGGAAGGTGGCAAAAATCTCTGATTTTTGACGGATGAGGGGATAAAAAGTGCTTGCTGCGCAAGG
>JAZNRQ010000044.1:0-4542 GCA_045590735.1 Faecousia sp.
GATTACAATTTTCGTTGTCATTGCGAACCAGTGACCGATGTCACTGGTGTGGCAATCTAAAAACCAAGTGTTACCAATAGATTGCCACGCCAGTGTGCGCACTGGCTCGCAATGACAATTGGGTTATACAAATTTGAAACAGCTCGAAAAATTGGAATTTTATTGCACCTTTTGGCCCAGGCCGGTCAGCTCTGCCTGCCACTGAGCCCGTTCTGCCAAAAATGCCCGCTTTTCTTCCGGGAGCATCGAAAGCTCCCCATTCAGCACGCCCTTTTCCCCAGGCATTATCTGGTAGGCATCGTAAAGGGCTGCCACATTCACACCGGGATTGTCCTTTTCCAGTGCTGCAAAAAACGCTGTCCGCAAGGGAATATAGGCATCTATAAAGGGTTTGTTTACCTCCGCATTTGCCTCTTTGCTGAAACGCAAATGCTGATTTAAATGTCCTTCAAAAAGATTGATAAGCAAAAACACATCGTTACACGGCACCGGCCGCTGCTGTAAAAACACCGCCAAATTCTCGTAAAACTCCTTAGCGAGGGTAACGCAGATGGCAGGCTTCAGCCTGTAGCTAAACTGATCCATTGCATCCGAATCCGCCATTAAGTCTATGCCGGTCTTATCCTTATACATCTGGTGAAAGGCCTTTGGCTGCATCTGCAGCACCTGCAGGGTGATCATCATATTTAAAAGCTCATTCCGCTGCGCCGCCGTTTCACAACCGAAGGCATCGAAAAGCAGTGCCGGATCGCTGTAAAAGCACAGGCTCTCCACCGTATCCGCCTGCACCGAATCCCGCAGCAGGATCGACATAGTCAGGCTGCAGATATAGTCCATCTTATACTGGTAGCTCACCGCCTCACCGCCGGTGAGCCGGCACATATTCCGCTCCGCAGAGCCCTCCACCAGCCAGGTCCAGTCGGTGGTATTCAGAGTAAAATCGTCCCAATAAACCGAAATTCCTGCCCGGCGGCCAAAGGCATCCACATTTTCACAGCCGCAGCCCAGCTGAATGATGTGCATAATCTCGTGGGTCAGCACCCGGCTAAAGCCGTCCTCCCCCTTCATATTCAGCACGATCTCCGTGTTATTCTTGCTGATGGCAAGAATCCGTTCATCCGTTACCTGCGCATAGCTGAGCATACCGCTGTTGTAGAGGATCTTCAAATCTCCCAAATTGCAGTACACCCGATCCCAATCCACATCCGGGTAGATTTCAGACATTTTGTTGACCACCTGCACCATAAAGTCGCACAGCTGCCCGATATAGTCCGCCTCCACCGCTGTGTAGCCGAAGGGCTTCGTCGCCAGAAATTCCTCGTTGTTTTTTCTGACCAGGGACGCAAGATATGCCCCCTCCAGCACCCCCGCTTCATTCAGGGCACTATGCTGATGGGACTTTACATAGGCATCAAATTCCAGCCGGGAGATAACCTCCTCCAGCTGATAGTATTGCTGTAAAAAATAGTCCGGCTGCGTGCTTTCCACCGCTGCCAGCACCGCCTCAACACCATCTTCCGACAAGCGCACCGTTTCCGACGGCTGGTCGGCAAACCGGAATGTGGTTTCCTTCTGCTGAAAATCCGTACTGAGTGTGGGGCGTTTGCTTGGCTTCTGCGTCCCACAGCCAAAAAGCGAAAGACCGATCGCCAAAACCGCTGCCACAGCCACCGCTTTTATGCTTTTCTTCATACGCCGCACCTGCTTTCCCTGCCGTTTTTATGATCATACCACAACCCCGGGGGTTTTTCAACGCTCCGGACATTTCAATAAACAGGTTTCCCTTCCGGTTTATCGAGCAGATCAATCTTTGTTGTCATTGCGAACCAGTGACCGATGTCACTGGTTCGCAATCCCAAGGAGAATACGGATTCTTCGCTTTCGCTCAGAATGACAAGGTGTATCGAAGCAGCTCGGGAAATTGGAATTTGAGGAGGTTGCAAACGGAGGCGGATTTTGATACAATGTAGAAAACTGAGAAGAATCGGGTGAGGGTATGGAACTAAAAAAACAGAAAATTGCCGTATTTGACTCCGGTGTGGGCGGTATCAGCGTCCTGCGGGAGCTAATTAAGCAGATGCCCGGGGAGAATTTTCTGTACTATGGGGACAATGCCAACGCGCCTTACGGAAAACGAACCACAGAAAATGTCCGTCATCTGACCTTGGAGGCTGCGGAAATGCTCTTTTCCCGGGACGTGAAGGCTTTGGTGGTTGCCTGCAACACCGCCACCGCTGCCGCCATCAAACCGCTGCGGTGGCTCTACGAAGACCGGATCATTGTGGGCATCGAACCGGCACTGAAGCTGGCGGCTGACCGGTTTCCCGGTGGTACAGTGGGTATTATGGCCACCCCTGTGACCCTCCGGGAGGAAAAGCTTGCCAACCAATTAAGCCGCTTTCCCGGTGTGACCACCCACCTGGTACCGGTACCGGATCTGGTGGAACTGGTGGAACAGGGACATCTGAACGACGCGCCTGTGGAAAACCTTCTGCGTCCGGTGCTGGAGCCCCTTGCCGGTAAGCTGGATGCGGTGGTACTGGGCTGTACCCACTACCCCTTTGCCGCAAAAACCGTCTCCAAAATTTTGGGTATCCAAACCGCGGTACTGGACGGAGGCGAAGGCACCGCACTGCAGACCCGCCGGCGGCTGGAATCTGCCGGTCTTTTAAACGAAGAAGGCGGCTCTGTTCAGCTGGAATTCAGCGACCCCAATGAACATACCTTAAAGCTTGCATATACCTTATTGGAAGGCGATGTGCTGTGATTTTATGCCGTTATAATGCGGTAACAAAGAATGTGGTGAAATTGGCATTATGAGTATTCCTATCAACACAATTTGCATAGAGTGTCACCTGCGGAAACGGTTTGCCGCTGCCCGGAAAATGGGAACAACGGAGCAGACAATGGACTATGCCCAAAAGATCCTGCAGGTCATTGCCGATGCCCCGGCAGATATGGACTCCACCTGGCTGGGTGCTATCAGCGACCGGCTGATGGAAAAGATTTTCGGCATGGATCGGAACCGGCTTCGCGCCGAAAAAGAATTTTCCAACCGCTTCGTGATGGACCGGCTGCCCCGGATCAAAGCCCGGATCGATGCCGCTGCCGACCCGGTATATGCGGCACTGCAATTTGCGGTATTGGGTAATTATCTGGACTTTTCCGCATTGCAGGGGGAGGTCAGCTTTGAAACCCTGGAAACGATGCTGGATTCCGCGCTGGAAATGGATCTGGACAAAGACTGCTACCGGCAGTTTTGCAGCGATCTTTCCGGAAAGAAAAAGCTTCTGTATCTGACGGATAACGCAGGGGAAATTGTCTTTGACCGGTTGCTTGCCCAGTATTTACAGGCAAAATATCCGGACCTTTCCATCACCTTCTGCGTCCGGGGCAGTGCCGTTTCCAACGATGCCACCCGGGAGGATGCGGCAGCGGTGGGCATTGAATTCCCCGTCATCGATAACGGTACCGACATTGGCGGTACGGTGCTGCGCTTTGTAGGGCAAGACCTGCAAAAGGCATTTGGCGATGCGGATGTGATCCTCGCCAAGGGCATGGGCAACACCGAATCCCTCTACGGCTGCGGCTATAATGTGTACTACGCATTTTTGGTCAAGTGCGACCGGTTCATTGAGGTTTTCCAAAAGCCCAAGCTGACACCGATGCTGATCCGGGACAAAAAATAACAAAAAAAGTGGGGAAATACCCGTTGACAACGGGAAAAAACTGTGCTAAAATGTGCGGGTAATAAAGAAGGCTGTACATCCGCCTCACCTCCAGCGACTGCAAAGAGGTTAATATTCCCCCCTTTTCTGCGGAAAAGGTCTGTGAGTATGCGGATGGTTTGCCATCTGCATTTTTTGTTTTGGTAGAACCGAAACGGTCTGCCGCTTTAAGTTTTGGAGGTGCTTACCATAGCCAAGTTAGATCATCAGCTCAACGAGGAGATCCGGGACAAGGAGATCCGCCTGATCGGTGAAGACGGCGCACAGCTGGGCATTATGTCCGCAGAGGCTGCCAACGAAATGGCCGAAGAACAGGGTTTGGATCTTGTGAAGATCTCTCCCAATGCAACGCCCCCTGTCTGTAAGATTATGGACTATTCCAAATTCTGCTACGATCAGAAGAAACGGGAAAAGGATGCCAAGAAGAATCAGAAGGTGGTCGAGATCAAAGAGATCCGTATGAGCCCCAGCATCGATACCAATGACCTGAACACCAAGATCAAGGCTGCCCAAAAGTTCCTGGCAGACGGCAACCGGGTCAAGGTCAGCGTCCGCTTCCGCGGTCGTGAAATGGCACATACCAACATCGGCGAAAAGCTGCTGCTGGACTTTGCCGAGGCCTGCTCCGAAATCGCTGTCACAGAGAAGAACCCCAAGCTGGAGGGACGCTTTATGGCCATGTTCCTCACCCCAAAAAACAGTAAGTAACCAAGTAACCTATTAAGATTACCAAAGATACGGAAGGAGAAACTACTATGCCCAAGCTGAAAACCCATAGCGGTGCAAAGAAGAGATTCAACCTGACCAAGTCCGG
>JAZNRQ010000045.1:0-35090 GCA_045590735.1 Faecousia sp.
GTTTGTCTGCCGATTGAGCCGGTAGAGCCAAGAATACTAATACATTTTACCATATCATCACACCGCAATCGGCAACAGAAGCAACAACACTTCTGCTACCGGTCCAACTATCATCATAGAGTCGAATCTGTCCAATATTCCACCGTGACCGGGGATCAGCTTGCCGTAATCCTTAATTCCGGTTTGCCGTTTGACAACGCTGAAGCACAAATCTCCAAATACACCGGCAGCTGCGCCTAATATGCCATAAAGGATCGCTGCAAGGTAATTGACTTTCAAGCCGAAGAACACTTGCAGCACCAGGCAGAAGATCAGCATACCCAAAATAGCCGCAAGGACACCGCCTACAACACCTTCAACGGTCTTCTTGGGGCTGATAACAGGTGCAAGCTTATGTTTTCCCAGGAACATTCCTGCAAAATACGCACCGGTATCCGACAAGAATGCCATAGCAAAAGGAATCAAGATAAAGACACGGCCATGCTCCGTTTGATGGATACGTACCAGAGAACCCAGCAGTAACGGAAGAAGCAAACCGGCAACAATGCACATCGCCACTTTGTCAAAGCCCAGCTTCATACCGGACAGCATAACCTCTGCAAAGAGCACCACCCAAAGGACGATCGCACCCAGCAGCAGCCAAGGATAGCTGATTCCCAAGCCACACCACAGTACACACCAAAAAGCCGATACCATAGAGTAAATGCAAAGCCGTGTCTTTTTCACTAGCTTCGTGCCTGCCAGCAGCTCATAAGCACCGATTGCAGCCATAACACCAAACAGAATTGCAGTAACTACCTTTGGTGCTGCCAAAACAATGATTAACAGCAACGGCAGCAAAACGCCTGCCGCAATAATACGGGTTTTCACAGCTTACACACCTCCAAACCGACGATTTCTCCGATGATACTGGGCAATCGCCTCATCTAAATGCTCCGGAGTAAAGTCCGGCCACAGCACATCCATAAATACAAATTCAGAATACGCAGACTGCCACAGCAGAAAATTGCTGATTCGTAATTCACCGGAGGGGCGAATGATCAATTCCGGATCGGGAACATCCGCAGAATACAAATACCCGGAAAACAGCTGCTCTGTTAAGTCCTCCGGAACGTATTTTCCGGCAGCAACATCCGCAGCAAAATCCTTTGCGGCACGGGCGATCTCATCCCTGCCACCATAGTTAAGGCAGAAATTCACCTGAACATCGTGGTAGACAGCGGACTTACTTTCTGCTTCTTCACACAACTGACGCAGCTGTGGTGAAAGCCGGGACAGATCTCCAAAAAATTTGAAGCGCACACGGTTCTTTTCCATATCCCGAAGTGCTTCCTTCAGGTATTTCAAAAGAAGCTTCATAATCGCGCCAATTTCTTCTTCAGACCGCTTCCAGTTTTCCGTAGAAAACGCATACACCGTCAGATATTTCACTCCGATATCGGAGCAATAGTTTGCAATCGTCCGAAATGTTTCTGAACCGGCTGCGTGACCCGCATAGCGTGGCAACCCACGTTTTTTCGCCCATCGTCCGTTTCCATCCATAATGATTGCAATATGTCTGGGAGGCGGTAATTTCGTCTTTTCTGTATCTTCGCGTGCCATACTAAACTCCTTACTGTAGCATATTAGGGGCGCAAGCGCCCCTAATGAAACCGGATCAAATAGACATCAATTCTTTTTCTTTCGCAGCCAGAGCTTCGTCAGCCTTCTTGATGAATTTATCAAGAATATCCTGCAAATCCTTCTCTGCCTTCTTCTGCTCGTCTTCAGTGATTTCAGAATCTTTCTTTAACTTCTTAATATAATCCATACCGTCACGACGGATGTTACGCATTGCAACCTTCGCTTCCTCTGCGTACTTCTTGACCTGCTTCGTCAGTTCCTTACGACGCTCCTCGGTCAGCTGAGGGAAGATCAGGCGGATCACCTTGCCGTCGTTTTGGGGATTGATGCCCAGTTCGCTAGCCTGAATTGCTTTCTGGATCTCCTTCAGCAGGTTGGTATCCCAAGGCTGGATGACCAAAGTGCGGGCATCGGGTGTGGAAATGGTGGCAACACCGTTCAGCGGGGTCTCACTGCCATAATATTCAACAGTGATCCGATCAAGAACCTTTGCATTGGCACGACCTGCACGAACAGCACCAAACTCTTCGGCCAAATGATCCAGTGCCTTATCCATTCTTCTGGAAAATTCATTAAAATCAACACTCATGATTTATTCCTCCTCAAAACTATTTTTCACGGTAGTACCGATCTGTTCACCGCGTACTACACGAAGAATACTGTTTTCCTCTGCCAGCCCAAAGCATACCAGGGTCATATCATTATCCATAGCAAGGGTCATTGCTGTCAGATCCGTTGCCTGGAGATGCTTTGCCAGTGCTTCATCATAGGTAAGCTTACTGTAGCGGACAGCATTGGGATCCTTATTGGGGTCTGCAGAGTAGATCGCGTCCACATTTTTTGCCATCAGGATCGCATCTGCCTCAATCTCCACACCACGCAGTACAACACCGGTATCTGTAGAGAAATAAGGGTTACCGGTACCACCGGCGAAAATAACCACTTTGCCCTCATTTAAGTAACGCTCTGCAGTATCACGGGTATAATACTCACAGAATTTATTCATTTCCACAGCGCACAGGACTCTTGCATCCACGCCCTGCTTTTCAAATGCATCTGCAACAGCGATGGAGTTCATTACAGTGCCAAGCATACCCATTGCATCAGCATGAGAACGCTGCATTTTATCTGCACCGTCTTTAACACCGCGCCAGAAATTGCCGGCACCTACCATTAAGCCAACCTGAACACCCATTTGTGTGCATTCTTTAATTGCCGCACAAACAGAATGGATCACATTAAAATCCAAGCCTCTGTGTGCATCGCCCGCCAAAGCTTCTCCGCTGACTTTCAGCATGATACGCTTGTACTTAATATCTTGCAAACAGTATCACTCCTTATCTTATATCCTCCCCTATTTTATAATAAGTCAGCCAAATTGACAACTGTTATTTCCTATTTTTATCAAAAATGTTTTGATTTTTTTCTTAGTTTTTATGACACTTGTATTTTATACAGATTATTCCTGTTTTTTGGTTGCAAAAATAAATATAATCGGTTATAATATTTTAAATTTTTTATGAGAGGATGAGAATATTGGCTGAAATGAACGAAAGCAAAAATTTCATCCATGCCTTTATCGAAGAAGATATTGCCGAGGGTGGCCGCTATGCCGGTCAGACGGTTCACACCCGTTTCCCGCCTGAGCCGAATGGATATCTGCATATTGGACACTGCAAGGCTCTGATCATCGATTTCGGTACTGCCGAAAAGTTTGGCGGTCTGTGTAATCTTCGTATGGATGACACCAATCCCACCAAAGAAGATGTGGAGTTTGTCGAAGCAATCAAAGAGGATATCCACTGGCTTGGCTTTGATTGGGGTGACCGTTTCTTTTTCGGTTCCGATTATTTTGAAAAGGATTACGAATATGCCGTCGAGCTAATTAAAAAAGGTCTTGCTTATGTCTGCGAGCTGACACCCGATCAATTCAAGGAATACCGTGGAGACCTGAACACACCGGCTATCTCCCCTTTCCGGGATCGTCCCATTGAGGAAAGCCTGGACCTGTTTGCACGGATGCGTGCCGGCGAGTTTGAAGATAATCAGTATACTCTGCGTGCCAAGATTGATCTGGCAGCCGGCAACTTCAATATGCGTGATCCGGTCATTTACCGGATCCGTCATTTGCATCACCACCGGCAGGGTGATAAATGGTGCATCTACCCTATGTACGATTTCGCACATCCCATTCAGGATGCACTGGAAGGCATTACCCATAGTTTATGCTCTTTGGAATTTGAAAACCACCGCCCCCTTTACAACTGGGTCGTTGAAAACGTTTCCGTTCCCCACCATCCCCGTCAGATCGAATTTGCAAGACTGGGCATCGATCACACCGTTCTCAGCAAGCGTAAGCTGAGAGCACTGGTTGAAAACGGTCACGTTTCAGGTTGGGATGATCCCCGGATGCCTACACTTTGCGGTCTGCGCCGCAGAGGTTATACCCCAAAGGCGATCCGCAATTTCTGTGACCGTGTAGGTGTGGCAAAATCTCCCAATACCATTGAGTACGCATTTCTCGAGTATTGCCTGCGTGAAGATCTGAATGAAACGGCACAAAGAGTTATGGCAGTTCTCAAGCCTGTCAAGCTGACGATCACCAACTATCCCGAGGGTCAGACCGAGGTCTTCGATGTTGAAAACAATCCCAACGATCCCGATGCCGGTACACGCCAAGTCACATTCTCCCGGAATCTTTGGATCGAGGCCGATGATTTCCTGGCTGAACCTGTTCCGAAGTTTAAGCGGCTCTATCCCAACGGACCGGAATGCCGTCTGAAAGGTGCTTATCTGATCACCTGTACCGATTGCATCAAAGATGCTGACGGCAATATAATTGAGGTGCTGGCTACCTATGACCCCAACTCCCGTGGCGGCGATCCTGCTGACGGACGCAAGGTTAAGGGTGCTACTATCCATTGGGTAGATGCAAATAATTGTATTGATGCCGAAGTCCGTCAGTACAGCAACCTGTTTGACGATCCCGACCCGGATGCAGCCGGCAAGGACTTCCTGCAATGTCTGAACCCCACCTCTTTGGAGGTTCTGACGGATTGCAAGGTTGAAATGAGCCTTAAGAATGCGAAAGCACCTGCGTCTTATCAGTTTATGCGACTGGGTTATTTCTGCCCGGACAGCAAGGATTCCACCGCTGACCACCTGGTATTCAATCGCAGTGTCAGCTTGAAGGACAGCTTTAAGCCCTAAAATATGCAAACCCCCTGACCATTTGGTCAGGGGGTATTTTCAGACTTGTTCACGTTGGCGACTTTTTCTTTTAATCAAAACAATCAACAATACAGTTAGACCAATTGCCACAACAACCACTATCCCAAAGGGCCAGTACTGCAAAACATCTTCCAGCTGCATTTCGTTTTCATTGTGCTCCGCGATCGTTTCTTCCGTTTCCGGCAGGGTTCCCACTGTTTCGGTTGGTAAAACCGGGTTCATCCACGCATCCAGTTCCAGGAGATAAGAATCGATCACCTCGTTGAGTGTGCCTTCGTGATGCTGCGAATAGCTATCCGGCGCACCTGTCGGCAAAGACCGATGGTTATAGGCATTTGTATAGCTGTAACCAATATTCAGCAGCAGCTGTTCCTCCCCTTTTCGGGCTGCGATCTCCATACCGATGCCGGCACCCAGAGAATGTGTGCCGATGGGGACGCTTAATTCCGGAACACCCGCACTGGGTGACAAGGTTCGGCAATTATTGATATTTACCTGACTATATGGATTCCAGTTAACACCGTCGGCATCTTTTCCGGAGCGAATGGGTGTTGACAGATATGTCGGGTAAATCACCGCAGAGATATTTTCTTCTGTCAAAAAAGCATCGAATGCCTCATAAAGATTCTCTTTATGCACGGATTTGTTATTGGAAAACGTCTTGTCCGACAGACTAAATAGCTTCGGCATCGAAACCGTAACAATTTCTGCCCCGCAGTTTTCCAGCTCAGAAATCGCATTTTCAAAGGCCGTCGCAACTTCATTATCAATGTTTGCTTCCCTGCGCAAACCCGTTTCTGTTGTTGCGTAAGAAAGTTCTTTCAGTACGCCGATCCGCATACCTTTCAGGGCATCCGAATCAAGATTATCTGTGTATCTGTACTTACCTTGGGTAAGAACATCCAGCATAACCGCCTGGTCATACACAGTTCTGGTAATGGCACCCGGCACATCTCTTGTCCTGTTCAGCTTCTTAATTCCCTGAACGCTGATATGACCAAAAGTAGGACGCAGAGAAACGCACCCAGCCAATGCCGCCGGAATCCGCAAGGATGAATTGGTATCTGTGCCTAAACTGGCTACCGCAAAATTGAGGGATGCCGAAACAGCCGAACCTCCGGAGGATCCTCCTGCAGACAAATACGGACTGTATGCATTCTTTGTTTCTCCCACAGCCTTGCTGGTTGAACGCAGTGCATCCTGTGCATCTGTGCTCATATTGGCCTTCGCAATAATCACTGCTCCCTCGGACAGCAGGTAATCCACAACATCTGCATTGGAATCCGCAATTTGACTTGCATTCTTTTTGTGACCGTTTGTTGTATGGTACCCTGCCAAATCCATATTATCTTTAATAACCACCGGAATACCAAACAAAATGCCCTTCGCAGTCCCCTGTGCCATCTCCTGATCTCTCTGCTTTGCAACTTCTATAGCATCATCGCAGATTGTAATAAAACAGTTATAGGGAGCATTATACCGTTCGATACGATCCAGATAATACTGTGTCAGTTCCGTGCAGGTAAGTAACTCGAGATCCAGTGCCCGGCGAATAGAAGTAATATCCGCCTCATACAACGCAGAAAGCAGCGCATCTTTATTGACTGTCGGCTGTGGCAAAGTTTCTTCCGCAGATACAGGGAAAATAACAAAGGCCAATAACGCCATAGCCACAAGCAACAGTGAAAAAATACGTTTCATATATAATTTCTCACTTTTTATCTTTCATCTGTGCCTGCAAGTGCATCGACAGCACGGCAAGAGAGGTTGCCATATTTTCATTTTGCACCAAAATATTACCAGGAACATCCAAATGTACAGGCGCAAAATTCCATATTGCTTTGATACCGCACTCTATAAGCTTATCGCAAACCTGCTGTGCACAAGGTGCCGGAACCGTAATAATACCCATCAGCACCTTATTGGAACGGCAGAAGGACTCCAGCTTGTCCATTCCGTAGACGATTCCGGATGCATCCGACGCATTTTCCAGCGGGTATTCATCAAAAGCTGCCAAAATATTCAGTCCGTATGCTTCAAAACCGCTGTAGCCCAAAAGTGCCCGTCCCAACTTGCCAGCACCAACCAAAATGGCATCCGTAGTATTGTCATAACCCAAAAATTGACTGATATCTTCGATCAAGCTTTCCCGCAGATAACCGATCTTCGGTCTGCCGCCATCAGATACCATTGCCAGGTCCTTACGAACCTGAACCTCACCCATTCCCAAAGCCGCAGCAAGTGCAGTTGCGGAAATATAGGGGGATGCGCTCTCAGGAATGTTCTTCAAATAAGCCAGATATCCCGGGAGGCGCTTTAATACCGCTTTGGAGATTTCTTTGCGTTCCATAAGATCATTTCCTTTCGATACATTTTTATATCGATATAATTTCGTATCGATTATAGCAAAGAATTCTAGTGTTTTCAAGTAAAACTTTAAACGCAGGTTGTTTGGCGCAGAATTTCCTTGCGTAATTTGTGCATAATCCGTTTCTCCAGACGGGAAATATATGATTGCGATATCCCCAAAACTTGTGCCACTTCTTTTTGTGTCAGTTCCTTTCTGCCCTGTAATCCAAACCGTAAACAAATGATCTCCTGTTCCCGATCCGGTAATGCCTGTACCGCTTTACGAAGCAGCTGCAGGTCTACCGCATCCTCCATAGGACGCAAAATCATATCTTCATCAGTGCCCAAAATATCAGACAGGAGCAATTCATTTCCGTCGTAGTCCATATTTATCGGCTCGTCCAGCGACACCTCCGCTTTTTGATTTGATATCTTACGAATGTACATCAGTATTTCATTTTCAATGCACCTGGACGCATAAGTTGCCAGTTTGATATTCCGGTCGCAGCGATATGTATCCACCGCTTTAATCAGACCGATCGTGCCTATGGAAATCAAATCTTCCAAATTGATTCCGGTATTTTCAAATCGTCTGGCAATGAACACAACAAGCCTCAGATTCCTCTCGATCAACAGCTGCTTACAGGCTTCATCCCCCTTTTCCAGTCCCTCCAATGCCTTTTGTTCATCTTCTCCTTTCAGCGGCGGCGGCAACACATCGCTACCGCCGATGTAATACAATGTTTTCCGGTGGATAAATCCCATACGAACCAATAGTAAAAACATTTTCTTCATTACGCAACTCCCCCTGTTAATGCTTGATATGCCCCTTCTGCTTCCAACGGATCCGGTGCAAATGCCACCAAAGAACTACCTTGCCAGTTGCCTATCCGAACACCGGACAGGCGCATCGCCAGCAGCAATCCACCGGTTTGACCAACTGTTCGGTACGGAATCAAACGCAATCCCGGAACAATTGCTTTCTCCACCGCCTCCACAGGCTTACGAAGCTGTTCGCAGGTAAGCCCGGTCAAAGACTGTGCAATTTCTGCGCCCACAACCAAAACCGGACTGCCGGTTACCGGATCACGCAAACCATTACCGGTATCTTTTAAGGCAGTTAGGCAGACCCGTTTGCCGGCATAATTCAATTCCACAGGCACGTATGCAGTCGATCCGGGTCTGTCACGGAAGCCGATCAAACACAACAAACTGACAATCAGCCCGCTACCCAGCACAGACCAAATACCACCGCTACCAAGACCGTTGGCAATCCCAAGCATCGCCAAACTTAACAGCACAAAGAGCACTGCTTTCCGAAAAGCGTTGACTGAAAACCCAAAAGCAACCCAAGCCATCAAAGCAAAACTTACCGTTCGCCACAGGAGATTGGACATAAAGGCAAACCCCGGAAGCATACACATCAGCGCATAGACTGCACCAATTGACGCAGCCGCCAGCCCCTTCCCCCAGCCGGGCGGGTATCCGCATAATCGGTTTGTCCCTAATATCAGCAAATAATCGACCAAAAATGTCAGAACCAATGTAGCCGGAATATATGGGTTCATACGCGCACCTCCTGTGTAACTTATGTGCCATCAGTATATCTGCCGGCACAAAAAAATTCCGTCACATCCGTGACGGGTTTTGACCGCAAGAATCTGCCCTGCCTGAAGAGAATTGACGGCACACTCGGTTGTCGCCAAAAAAGCGGCAGCTGATTTTCTCAGCTGCCGCTTGATTCTGTCGATGTTTCACGTTCTACAGAACGAATATTTTTTTCTGCCTTAAAACGAGGAATCATAACCTCATGTCCGCACCCAAGACAGGAAAGTCTGAAATCCGCACCGGTACGCAAAACCTTCCATCGTTTTTCCCCACAAGGATGGGGCTTTTTCATTGTTAGAATATCGCCCAGCCGGATGTCCATTTACTTTCCTCCCTTAATGATATCCCAATATTGCTTGGCTGCCTGCTCCATTTTATTATCACCGTATTGATAATAATGTGTTCCCACAAGCACATCCGGTAAATATTGCTGGTTTACCCACCTGTTGGGATAGTTATGGGGATACAGATAACCCTGTTCTCTCTCCTGCGTATAGGTATCTGCATGTACATTTTGCAAGTGCCTCGGGAAATCACCGCCCAAGCCCTTACGGACATCCTCCAGTGCCGAATCCAATGCTACGTGACCTGTATTGGATTTAGGAGATGTGGCCATCAAGACCGCCGCGTCGCCCAAAGGAATTCGCGCCTCCGGCATTCCCAGTTTCAGTGCCATATCTACGCTTGCATTGACAATTGGAATGATCATCGGATATGCAAGACCGATATCCTCCGCAGCAATCACCATCATACGGCGGCAAGCTGCCTGCATTTGCCCCGCTTCCAGCAACCGGGCAAGATAGTGGACCGCTGCATCCGGATCCGAGCCCCGAATACTTTTCTGCAGAGCAGAAAGCAGGTCGTAGAAATTATCCCCGTCCCGGTCTGCACGAAGCGCGCTTTTCTGTGTAACCGCCTTTGCATCTGCAAGACTGATGGTAAACCGATCATCTATAGGTGCTGCAGCAGAGAATAACACCTCCACAGCGTTCATCGCTTTTCGCACATCACCGCCGCACGCGCCTGCGATATACTCCAGTGCCCCTTCTTCAGCAACAGCTTCCAGTGCGGTACGCTGTTCCAAGAAAGCTACGGCCCGTTTCACTGCTTGCAGGGCTGCCGCGGCAGATAACTGTTTAAATTCAAAGACCGTAGAACGGCTTAAAATCGCATTAAAAACATAAAAATACGGGTTTTCCGTAGTCGATGCGATCAAAGTGATCTTGCCGTTTTCAATGTGCTCCAAAAGCGACTGCTGCTGCTTCTTATTAAAGGATTGTATCTCATCCAGATACAGCAGCACCCCATTTGGTGCCATCAGTGTATCTAACTGAGCCACAATATTTTTAATATCCGCAGTCGATGCTGTAGTGGCATTTAACTGAAACAGCTTGCGTTTTGTCTGCTTCGCAATGATATTGGCAACGGTTGTTTTTCCTGTACCGCTGGGCCCGTAAAAAATCATATTCGGTACATTTCCGGAATCAATAAGACGGCGCAACACTGCCCCTTCACCCAAAATATGATCCTGTCCAAATACTTCATCCAATGTCTGCGGACGCAACAAATCTGCTAACGGCTGATACATAGGCAGCACTGCTCCTTTCCTTAAAATGTTGCAACTTCCTCCTGTGCAGGCTCTGCACCGGTCTTAATGCTGATTGCCGTCAAGACCGGGCCGGTTTCCCCTTTATAAAGGGGATGCTTTTCTGCGCTGATCCTTGCTTTTACCATAACCCAACTCCGGGTTTCCAAACCGGATGCCCCGGAATAGTGGCAAGGAATGCCACAAAACTGGATATCATCCGCACAACAGGTCATCACAAACCTGCCCGGTGCGAACATATTATTCTTTTCGCGGCGAAGCAGTGCCACCTGTGCTTTAAAGGACACTGTTTTGCCGTCGTATTTATCGGGTTCTTCTGTGACATCCCGATACCACAATGCGTAATCCTCATCGTTAATTTCGATTACCGGTGCGTCAATATTAAAGGGCAGCGGATCTTCAATATCGTCAAAGGCGGTTGATCCGTCTGTGAAATCGTACAGAATGTCAATTCTCCGGTTGGCTGCTCTTGCCAATTTATGCAGCGGCATTGTATCCTCACCCGGGTTCAGCCGATTGAATACTACCATCTGACCTCCCACCAATTTATCCATAACCAGGTTACGCATATTGGCATTATAGGTCATAAACGTCGTTGCATCAGCAAACATAACCTCCTGTGCCACCACCCATTCTTCCGGGAAACGGCTGTAGAGATCGCCAACCAGCTGCATACCGTTCAGCTCTGCCACAATACGTTGTGCACGGTATTTTTTAGCCAATGCACGCAGTTGCTTCGTTTCCACAGTTTGCTGATCCAGCACTTCCATAAAAACATTTTGATGGGGGTACGTAGAAAAATCGTATTCTTCTTCTCCCTCTTCAAAGACCAGCAGCAGCGTCCGTTCACCGGCATTGAATCTTTCATCCTCTAAGGTTTCCTGAATGAACTTAGTTTTTCCGGAATCCAAAAAACCCGTAAATACATAAACAGGAATCTGAACCATTTTTACACCCCAAACAATTCTGCAATATCTGCCTCATCCAGCTGAGAACCGATAACGCAGATTTTACCAATCACAGACGCACTGCCCGTCCGCACATTGCTCTCACCGGGCACATAGTCAAAGTGGATCCAGGTGCCGTCCTCAGCCTGTACAACACCCTTCGCCCGCAAAATAAATCCGTATTCACGGGAATCCAGTTTCCGCAGTGCGTTTTCAATGGCTTCTGCTGTAAATTTGCGTGCAGTTTCAACACCCCACGCAGTGAACACTTCATCGGCGTGATGATTATGGTGATCGTGACCGCAGCTGCAGTGTTCATCGTGATGATGGTGATGATGTTCATGATGGTCGTGACCACACTCACAGTGCTCATCGTGATGATGATGCTCGTGGTGATCGTGGCCGCAACAACAATGCTCGTCGTGGTGATGGTGGTGATGCTCTTCTTCCATCATAGCCAATTCTTTTGCCAGAGAGTTCTCACCCTCCATTGCCTCCAACAGTTGCGCACCGGTCAGTTGATCCCAAGGTGTTGTGACAATCGCTGCATCCGTATTATGTTCCCGCAAAAGCGCAACCGCCTGATCCAATTTCTGCTGGGAAACAGAATCCGTACGGGAAAGAATAATGGTCGAAGCTGTTTCCACCTGGTTATTATAAAACTCGCCAAAGTTCTTCATATATACTTTGACTTTACCGGCATCAACAACTGCTACCGTAAAGCCAAGCTTGACATCCTCAGAAACCACCTTATTGACCGCTGCGATCACATCGGACAGCTTACCGACACCCGAAGGCTCGATCAAAATGCGATCCGGTGAATAGGTCTCGATCACCTGATGGAGTGCCTTACCAAAATCGCCTACCAGGCTGCAGCAAATACAGCCGGAATTCATTTCCGTAATGTTGATCCCCGCATTCTGCAAAAAATCTCCATCGATGCCGATCTGTCCAAACTCATTTTCGATCAAAACCAGTTTTTCACCGCGATAGCTTTCAGAAATCATCTTCTTGATCAGCGTGGTTTTGCCTGCACCGAGGAAGCCGGAATAAATATCGATTTTTGTCATAACAACGCACCTTCTGTACAAAATTTTTATAGGCATATTATAACACTTATCGACCAATATGACAAGAAAAAATAATCTGTATCCCTCGACAGTTTTTTCTCGACGAATCCAAGCTTTTTAACCTATAATTTCCAATGGCGGACATTCTCCCCGAATGCGACAACCGCCAAAATTGCCGCTGAAAGCACTGCTCTCAGCGGCGATTTTCTTACACTACAGGAATCAGCAACAGCTGTTCCGGTTTTGGTTCTCCCTGCAGGTTATTTGCTTTCATAATTCGGTCAACCGTCGAACCGCTTTCTTTTGCGATCTGCCACAGAGAATCTTCCCCTGATCTGCGGAGTATCAGGCTGGGGCGTTCCGGGTTCAGTTCAGATAATTCTCCCAACTGTACCCCACTGACCACATCCAAAGGCTGACCGGAATAGGTCACCGTTTCCAGTTCTATCTCGCCCTGCCCTTCCGCTACAGACGCTGCCGAAAGCCCAACAGTCTGTGCCATAACCTGCACATCCGCATCGCCGGATACCGGCATTGACCAGTTTTCTTCCCAGCGTCCGGTACGGCTATCCATTTGACCGTCCATATTTTTTGTCAGGACTGTATAGGTACCGCTCAGCTCTGCACATATCTTATCTTCTTCCCGATAGATTTGTGGCGCATCCATATAGAAAACGCAGTCAATTACCGTTTCGTCCTGACAGTTCAAGTTAAGATTTACACGAAACGTTTCCTTTTTATTCTCTAAAACAGTTGGTAATCTCAGTTGCATTTTGGTTAAATCGGTTGACCGCCTGGGACTATACACATCTTCAATCAGAGACATTTCTTTTTCATCACAAACCAAATACTGTGCTGTGATCCCCAATTTTAATGTGATTTTATTTTGCTCATCCTGTTCAACATCCAAATCTGTAAGGGCAAAGCACACCGTTGCCTCCGCACCCGATTCGTAGGTATGCTCCAACTGGGTATACTGAGAGAATGGTATATCCGTATTAAAGCTGTGCAGCTGCTCATCCTCACCCATATAAAGCAGTTGTACAGCTGCCTTGCCCCTGAGTACAAGTTTATCCGCCACCATTTTTGACTCCGTGACCGTGGGCTGCACATTATAACGGATCACTTTCTTCAGCGGCGTTTCTGTTTCCGGAATAATCAGCGGTTCTTCCAGCGAAAAGGTCTTTTCTCCTGCCTCTAACGGCATCCGCAAATAATAGGTGCATTTCTTCTGTTCCACATCCTCCGGTAGCTCACCGGGCTCGTAGCATTCTGCCTCAGCAGATACCATTGCCTGCATTTCCAAGCCAACCGATGCACGGACCAGCAATTTTCTGTCGGACAGCATTCTGCCATCCACACTGCTGAGGAAAGGTCTTACGGTAATCACACCGTCACGGTCTGTATCCGGGATATCCCATTTCATCTGAAACGGCATCCAGGCTTCCACACACTGAACCGGCGTCCCATCTGCCGGAAGGTATGTTACCCAAGCCTTCACACCACCGGAGACCTGTACAACATTTCCCCGCCATTCTTTGCCTCTCAGCAGAATCTGTCCCCAACCGGCAAGTACTTTATCCACATCCGGCATAGTGTCTGAAAGGCGCACCTGCTGTGTTTGTTCCTGGGTTTGCATCTGCCGCATCACCGTATTCAGATACGGCAGTTTACGGTTTTCAAAAGATATTTCCATCTGGATCACTCCTTCTCCCACTTTGCTACTGCATCCTATGCGCCACAGGACAAGTCTATACCTACTTTTTGCAAAGTGATCCGCATCCCAAAGCCAAAAGGCCCAATCCGATACAGTGGGACATAAAATTACATTCGATCCACAATCCGATCAGAATACCAACACCAAGTGCCGCAGCGACCCATCCCAGAAGCCAATTGCGTCGCAACATAAAAACACCCCCTGCAGGATTGTATGCAGAGGGTGTTTCGTTTTGAACTGTAAATGCTGGCATCATTTCAGATCGGCTTCTTTGCAGGCTGCCAAAACCTGCTTCACAATAGGAATGCAAACCTCGCTGCCATAGCCGCCATCTTCCACGATAGCAAGAAAGGCAAGTGGGTATTCTTCATTCGTCACAAAACCTGTAAAGACAGCATTGGGTTTTTTGCCGCCACCGACCTCCGCCGTTCCCGTCTTGGCGCAGACAGTCATTCCGGGGAAGTTTTCACTGCCATACTTATCTGTTACATTATAGCCCATATATTCAGCAACAACACTTGCTGTTGACGCGGACATAATCCGTTCCCGCTTCTGAGCTGAAGCAGTATATCCGCTGATCCCGCCGGAGCCCACCTGCTGTACAATGTGTGGCTGTACGCCCTTACCGCCAGATGCGACTGATCCTACGAAGGTCAAATACGCACAGGGATTTATCATATCTGTATATTGACCGATTGCGCTCCAAGCCAGATTTGCACCATAGGCGTCTGTCAGATCGAATTTTCCTTCAGCCGTGGTAATTCCATCAAATTCGATCTGCTCTGTAATCCCAAATTGTTCTGCGTATCTGGTAAGGGTTTCCCTTCCCAGCTGCTGGGCGATCTGCGCAAACGCGCAGTTACAGGAATTGCGAAATGCAGTTTTTAAATCTTGATTCCAGTGCTTGCCGGTACAGGTAATGGTATCCGGACCGATTTGCATACTCCCCTTGCAAGTAAAAGTTTGCTCCTGGATATCCGGAATGGATTCCAGTGCAGCTGCCAAAGTGACAATCTTAAAGATTGAACCGGGTGCATAGGTGGACTGCACGAATCGATTGAGGTACATACCTTCGTATTCTTCCGTCAGCTCCGGAATATTGTCAGGATCAAACACAGGTGTGGATACGGCGCAGATGATCTCACCGGTTTTATAATTATACACCGCCACAGTGCCCTTATATTGGCCCATAGCTTCCAGCGCAGATGTTTGCACCTCCGCAGACAATGTTAGCTTGGCAACACCGCCTTTTCCACCATAGGAATAAACACCGTTGAGCAGTTCAAAACCCGTCAGTTCCGCAGAATAAGTGGAAAGTGCCGGTGCGTTAACGCTGCCGTTTTTATCACCCACCCAATGGACCGTAGACGCACGTAAAGCATCATCAGAAGAATAGGTCCTTCCATCGTTCATATCCAACAACAAAACACCATTACGGTCCGTTACTACACCGCATCCGATATTACCGCCATTATAAACGTGGGGAGATCCGGAAAAAGTCACCCACTGATCTGCATTAATCGTATATTCCGCTATAAAGAATGTCATACCGGCAATCAGCACCAAGGCAAGCGCCAGGACAATACCGCTGCGAACAGCAACTTTATTCATCCTCCTCGCCTCCCTTCTTGGCAATACGCACAGCAAAGCTGGCATTTTGCCGGGTATCGGCAGCTTTTACAAAAGCAAGCAATCCCCAAGCGGCAATCATACTGGAGCCGCCATTGGATAAAAACGGAAATGTAACACCGGTCAGCGGCAATACATCCACTGTACCCAGGGCATTCAAAATTGCTTGCATCAGTAAAATGGGCGCTGCCGTACAAGCACCGATGGTATAAAAGCTGCTGCGTCCAACTGCGGCAGACCGCACACAAAAAACAGCTAAGGCGATCACAGAAAGCACAGCCAAGATCACCATAATCAGACCCCATTCTTCACACAATGTGGCAATCGCCACATCGGAGTCCGCCGCAAAAACATTGCGCATCCAGCCATTGCCGGCACCTAAACCAAGGAAACCGCCTGCTGCCATACACATTAAGCTTCTGGTTTGCTGATAACCACCGGCGAGGGGTACCTCCCAAATATGCCGCCAAGTGGAAAAGCGACGCAGTGCGTGGGGTGCGATCTTCAGTGCTACCACACCTGCAAAGCCCAGGGATGTGCAGGCCAAAGCTACTGTGCCAACACTTCCGGAACGCATATAAGCTATTACCAGAAATCCGCAGAAGAAAATCAGTGCTGTACCAAAATCATTCATCAGTGCCAGACAACCACAGACTGCCAGCGAATATGCAATAAACAAGATCAGATTCCGTTTCGTCATAATCCGCTTCATAGCCGATGCGCCTACATATACAAAGCAAACCTTACTCAGTTCAGACGGCTGAATAGACAGCGACCCGATCACCAACCAGTTTTTTGCCCCGTAATACTCTTTGCCGAACAGCAACGTGATCACCAAAAATCCGATACCTGCCACCGCCGCAATATAGCGAACAACATTTGCCCGGCTCAAATCACGCAGCGACCAGCCAACCGCCAAAAATACAGAAAGACCCAGTACGATTGCTATCAGCTGCTTCAGTGATTCTTCAGGACATACGGTAGCGATGACACACATTCCCATCGTGCAAAGGAAAAAAGCAACGGTCTCCACCTCGAAAGAAGTTCTTCGGATACATAGATAGAACAGGAGCAGTGCCCACTGGCAGATCACAATACCGCCGAATCCCAACAGAATCCTTTGAACGCTTTCCGGTTCACAACCAAGCAAAAACGCAATACAGCAACAAACCTGCAGTGCTGTCAGCAGGGCCAGATTCGCCAGGCTGGAAACCATAGTGGATGTTTTTTTGCGCAGCTGCGCCAGTTTTTGCTCCTGCCGCTTGGATATGGGCTGAAAGTGCATTTCCACACCACCGATACTGATCGTATCTTTTGCGGTGATCTCGCTGATCTCTACCTGCTCACCGTTTACAAACACGCCATCCTTGGACTCTGCGTCGGATATCGTCCAGCTTCCGTCATCATAGCGGGTCAGAACACAGTGGCTTTTGGAAATGGTGGGAAAATCAATTACAATATCATTGTGCTTATGTCTTCCGATCACATTCTCCCAGTGGGTAACCGGTAATTTCCTGTCACCGGGCAAGCAAAGCCATCCCCAGATTTCCGGTTCCCGGCGAAACGCCATCAATGGCTGTATACAGCGAAACAACAGTACCGCAGAAATGATCGGCGCAGCCCAACGCAAGATTGCAACAAAAACATCTGCATAGATCTCTTGTGCGGTGATTGCACCGGTTAACAGCAGGCTCACGCCGTCACCTCCTTCGTAAAAATCGTTTAACTATGCCTCCATACTGCGCAGCAGCGCAATTTCTCTGGCATAGCCGGGTAATTCATTGGGTGTTTCCAGGATCATAGGCAATTTCTTTAATACCGGATGATTGACAATTGCACGGAATGTCTCCAATCCTAAATTGCCGTCACCCAACAGCTCGTGTCTGTCCTTATGGCTGGCAAAAGCATTCTTGGAATCGTTTAAATGCAATGCCTTCAGCTTGTCCAAGCCAATCACGCGGTCAAACTCTGCCAGCACACCATCCAGGTCGTTGACAATATCATAACCGGCATCGTGTACGTGGCAGGAATCCAGACACACACCGATATTTTCCTTTCCAACACCGTCCATAATGGCTTTCAGTTCTTCAAAACGTCCCCCGATCTCACTGCCCTTGCCTGCCATCGTTTCCAGCAATACGGTCACAGGATAATCCGGTGTCATTGCCAGTTTTAAAGCATCGCAGATCTGGGATATACCGGTTTCTGTTCCCTGGCCCACGTGGCTGCCCGGATGGAAATTATAGTAATTACCCGGCAGAGCAGCCATTCGACGCAAATCGTCGCACAGAACAGATGCTGCAAATTCTCTGGCACCAGCCTCTGCGGTACACAGGTTCATCGTATAAGCACCGTGAGCAACCAGTTTGCCGAACTGCGCCTCTTTCAGAGCCGCCACAGCCATCTCGCAATCTACCGGATCTTCTGGCTTTGCTCTGCTGCCCCTCGGATTGCGCGTGAAAAAAGCAAATGTATTGGCACCGATGGATTGTGCCGTTTTTACCATCTCATAATTTCCCCCACTTGCCGATAAATGACAACCGACATACAGCATAGTATCACTCCTTTTTTCATAGAATATCACATTTTTACGCAAAATGCAAATATAGCATTCCCTTTTTGACCACCCCTGTGCTATAATGAAGAAAAACAGATCGGAGGTCTCGAAAATGCCTAAATCCGAAAACCAAAAGCAAAAGATTCTGTTTGTGATGGACTATCTGCAAAAGCATTCCCACAAGGATCACCCCGTCAATACTGCTGAACTGATCAAGATGCTCCGGCAGGAGGGCATCTCTGCAGACAGGAAAAGCATATATTCCGATGTAAAAGCACTGATCGAATACGGCTTGGATATCGTGTCTATCCCCGGCAAGAACGGCGGATACTATATTGCATCCCCAAAAGATTTTCAGTTATCCGAGCTTAAGCTACTGATCGATGCGGTGCTGTCCAGCAAGTATCTCACAGAAAAAAAGTCCCGTGAACTGATACGGAAACTTTGTGATCTCTGCGGAACGGATAAGGAAGCAGAATTGATCGAGCGAAACCTTTTGGTTTCCGGACGTGTCAAAAGTATGAACGAATCCATTTACTATAATATTGATGTGATACAAGATGCCATTGCTAACAATGTGCAGATCCGCTTCCGCTATTTTGACTGGGATATGAAAGTCAACCGACAATACAGAGAAAAAGAATACCTGGCAAGTCCTTACGGACTTTGCCAGGATAACGAAAACTGCTATTTACTTGCCTACTCTGAACGCCACGGAATCACATCCTACCGGGCTGACCGAATGGATTCCATTCAATTGACCGACGAGAAACGGATTCCCTGTCCGGGGCTGACCGGCAAGGCGCTGATCGAACACGCAAATCAGCTCTTTCAGATGTTTGAAGGCGATGCCGTCAGTGTAAAAATGCGTTTTCACAAAAGCCTGCTGAATGTAGTCATTGACCGGTTCGGCAAGGACATTATGCTGATTCCCGAAGACGAAGACCATTTTAACTTCACCGTTAAAGTGGCAGTGTCTCCTATGTTTCTAAGCTGGATCATCGGCTTTGGAAGCAAAGCAACTGTACTGTACCCACCGTCTGTTGTACAGCAGTGCAAAGCCCTTTGCGAAGATACCCTTAGTCAGTATCGCTAAGTGATACCGTATCCAAGATGGCACTCCAAGTACCGGCAAGATCACCGGCAGAGGCAAAATCCGCCATAACCGTAACCGCATAGTGATAACTTCCGTCATCCAAAATAACAGCTCTGCCCACCTGGTCGCCGCCCTCACCTGCCGCACTCCATACACAATCATAACGGGCGATCCCGTGTTTTGCGGTTTCCATCACTGTCAGCTGATCCCGGGAAAAACCTGTCAAAGTACGCAGCGTTGCATCCAGATCCCCTGCAGACATTGTCTGAACAGACAGGCTATAGCCATCGCATAAGTACAGCATCCCCGCATCCTCACTGTGCAGCGTCGGTGCTGTTGCCTCTTTCGGCAACGTAACTTTTATCTGACGTTTCGTTGCAAGGGTCGGTATTTCCACTGAATCTGTAACCGTTTCAAATACAGTTTGTGCACCGCACCCAACCAATAACGAACACACCGCCAACAGCCATAATACTTTTTTCATTACCATCCCTCCGGAAAGGAGCTTCCTATGAAGCCACTGTTTGTTTACCTGTTAATAATCAATGCGCTTGGTTTTCTGCTTATGCTTATTGACAAGTATAAAGCTAAGAAAAATCTTTGGCGAATTCCGGAAGCAACGCTGATGTGGACGGCAGTGTTGGGCGGCAGCGTTGGGAGTCTTTTAGGAATGTACACTGTGCGACACAAAACAAGAAATCCGAAGTTTACAATTGGGATTCCTGTAATGATGGCCGTACAAATCGTCATTGCGATCCTGCTTCTACCAATAATAAAATGACGGCTTTGCAGCCGTCATTTTTATTACTTCACTTCTTCCAGCAAAATGGATCGAATAGACTGGATCTGTTCGTCTGTAACGCCGATGCTCTTGCAGTAGCTTTCCGCCTTTTCTTGCAAAGTCGTTCCCTCGTAGGTCTTGAATTTTTCCAGGAAATTAAGGAAAGAGGTATGTCCTGTAAGATCATCCCTTGCATAAGATCTTCTGGTCAAATAGGTCAGTTCATAATCTGCGCAAAGTGTCTCTTCAGGAACACCCAAAAGCGCACCGATAATAAAGACTATGGTACCTGTTCTGTCGCGTCCGGCGGAGCAATGAACGAAGATTGGATATTTTTCCTCCTGCGCACACAGAGCAATAGCATCGCGCATCTCATCCGGATAAGAATAGGCTCCTAAGTAATCGATAACAGCAATATTAATATGCTCCACCGTTTCCCCTAAGGGTGTTGCGATACTGTAGCCATTATCTGTGGGGCGACGGATATCGAGGTCTGTTTTGATTTTATAGGTTTTCAAAGCTTTGGCAACACCGGTATCCTTAATTTCGTTCAATCTTGCACCACGATAGAGCATTCCCTGCACCACACGGTATTTTCCGTCTGCGGTCAGATAACCACCCACATCCCGGGCATTGTCTACACCTTCCATATAGATGAGCCGAGGTGTTTCCGCTGTCTTAAAGCTGAAAACGGTAGAGTAATTATCACCATCCCCGGTATGGGTCACAACCTGCCAGTAGTAGGTCGTAGCAACAAAGAGATCCTCCAGCTGCACTGTCGGCTCCTCGGTATCGATCTTCACCGCATCGGAAAAGTCCTGTTTGGTGGTATAGATAACCGTATAGCCGGTGTTCTCCTTATCGCAGGTCCAGGACAGCGTAACCGGCACGCTGGCAGAAAGATCCTCCGACCGCGTATCTGCGACTGCCAAACCCTTGCCCACACCATAGTTTTCAAGGAATTTTGTAACCTCATCATTCACAAGTGTCACAGTTGCATTATTAGCAGGTGTACGCTCTGACAGAATTTGCTTCTTGTCCACCTGGGTGCTGAAAGTGCCTTCTGCAGATTCATAGATCACATTATCCGTGCAGGCGCACAGCACCTGCATCAGTGCCAGTGCCAGGATCAAGGAGATCGCTCTTTTCATAATGTTTCCCCCCTAAATGTTTTTTATAGTTTATCACCAAATTTATACGGTGTCAACTTGCCGATTTTGCAGCAGATTTTCCGCACAGAGGATCCCATCAATCGCCGCAGACATAATGCCTCCGGCATAGCCTGCACCCTCACCTGCAGGATAAAGCCCCCGCAAGGATACGGACTGCCTGTTCTCCCCCCGGACAATACGTACCGGGGACGAGCTGCGGGTCTCCGGTGCGGTAAGCACTGCGTCCGGGCTCGCAAAGCCTTTCAGGTTCCCATCAAACATTGGGATCGCTTTTTTAAGTGCCTTTGTAATTTTCACCGGAAGCACACTATGCAAATCGCACCACACAACACCGGGTCGGTAGGTCGGCTGTACTGTTCCGGCACCCCTGCTAGGTATTCCAGCCAGAAAATCTCCAACTTTTTGGACAGGTGCTTTGTAGCTTCCGCTTATTTTATAAGCTGCCTCTTCAATGTCCCTTTGCCACTGCACGCCTCCAAGAGGACCTTCGTAAGGAAAGTCTCTGGGATTCAGGGTTACCAGCAAGGCTGCATTGGCGTTTTCACCGTCACGGTCTGAATAGCTCATACCGTTGGTTACCAAGCGTCCTTCTTCAGAAGCTGCCGCCACCACATAACCACCCGGACACATACAGAAGGTATATACCGTTTCCGCATCCAGATGCTTTACCAGTTTATAGTCAGCCGGGGGTAACACAGGATCGTTTTTGCCGTACTGTGCCTCGTTGACTGTTTCTTGCAAATGCTCGATGCGAACACCCATTGAAAAGGGTTTCGGCTCCATAAAGATTCCCTGCTCCTGCAGCATAGAGAATGTATCCCGCGCGCTGTGCCCGATGGCAAAAATCGCTTCCCTGCACGAAATATTCCCCTTATTCGTTATCAGGCCCGTTAATTCGCCCTTTTCCTGTAAGATACCGGTGACCTGGGTATCAAAACGCACCTCACCACCTAAGCTGATGATCTTTTGCCGCAAGTTTTGCACCACCTGCAACAAAACATCTGTACCCACATGGGGCTTCGCATCGAACAGAATTTCCTCACGGGCACCACAGGCAACCATTTGCTCCAATATCCATTGGATCCGGGGGTTATTTACACCGGTATTTAGCTTTCCATCGGAAAACGTTCCCGCACCGCCTTCCCCAAACTGCACATTACAGTGCCCATCCAGTTCGCCGGTGGCGAAAAAGCGCTCTACCTTATGGTGACGGGTCTGTGCATCCAAGCCTCGCTCCAAAACCAGCGGACGCTGTCCCGCAAGGGCAAGGATCAATGCCGCAAACATACCGGCAGGGCCGAAGCCGACGACCACCGGTCGCTGCAAATTCTCCGGCACCGCTCTTGGCGGTTTGTAATAGGAATCCACAGCAATGGCAGCCCGTTTGCAACCGGATTGTTTCAGAATTTTCCCCTCATTGCCGTCTACCGAAACATCCACAGTATAGATAATGCGAACATCCGGCTTTTTTCGGGCATCCACACTTCTGCGGACAATTCTCAGCTTCCGCACCTTGGAAGGCGATATCTTTAAGAGTTTTGCAGCTTCATAAGAAAGCTGTGCTACACTATGCTCCGGTGGAAAGGATATTTCACGAATTCGAATCATACTGCATCCTTTCCTGCACTACGGCCAGCCAGGCAACCGGAGCTCCAGGCCCATTGCAGGTTATAGCCACCGCAATCGCCATCAATATCCAACACCTCACCGCAGGCATACAAGCCGGGAACCAGCTTACTTTCCAAAGTTTGCGGGTCAAAATCAGCGGTCAGCACACCACCGGCTGTAACCTGTGCCGCGCCAAGTCCCATAGATTCCGTCAGCTGAACCTCATAGGCTTTTACGGTTTTACGCACATCCGCAAAAGCCTGTTCCGGTAAATCACGGACAAAGCCCGTAGCCTTAACACCGGCAGATTTGGTAAGCACCCGTCCCAAACGGTTATGCAAAATACCGGTTAGCAATTCCTCCACGGGGAGATTTCCCTGTCTGCGCCGCAACAGTTCCTGTTGCAGTTGATCTTCTGTCCAATCCGGCAGCATATCCAACACAGCGGTCCATTCTCCGGGAGATTCACACACATCCCGGGATATTTCAAAGATCACAGGTCCGGATAAACCATTTTCGGTAAATTGGATCTCTCCGGAATTTTCCGCAAATATCATACCGTTATGAAGAATCCTAATATGGCATTGTGCACGGACACCTTTCAGTGCTGCCTGTCCGTATTGGCTTTTCAGTTGTACCAGCGATGCACGCAAACGGGTGGAGCGGTGTCCAAATTTACCGAGCAGCTTATAGCCTGCCATTGTGCCGCCCAAAGCCGTTCCCGCAAGACCGCCGCAGGCAATGATCACCTTATGACAGCGGTATGTATCGTTGATCAAAAAACCGGTATCGTCCCTGCGAATACGCTGCACATCAAGACCGGTATAGAGCGTAATATTGGGCTTATCCAAAGCAAGACGTAATACATCCACCACGGAATTTGCCTGATCGGAATAAGGGTAAACCTTTCCGGAGGTTTCTGTGACCGTGTAGAGTCCCAATGTGCGGAACCACTCCAATGTCTTTTCCGGTGGCATATTGGATATTGCGGGATCTGCAAATGCCGGATCTGTACCGTGGTAGCCACCGTCTATAGCATAAATGTTGGAAAGATTGCATCTGCCGTTTCCGGTTGCAGACAATTTTTTGCCCACCCGTGCCTGCCGCTCAAACAAAAGCACCTGCACGTCCGGGTTTTCCGATGCTGCCAGTGCAGCTGCCATACCCGATGCACCGGCACCTATAATGCCAATAACCATACTTTCACCTGCTTTCCGGAAACATTATAACCGAATTTGGCGGGAGAAACAATACTTGCAATCGAAAAAACCTATGATATAATACCTTTGGTGATCAAATGGATCGAAATAACATTGATAAAATCGCACAATCCGGAGATGACAAAGTACTTCTTGCCCGCATTTGGGATAAAATCAATGCCGGTATGCGTAAAAACATCCTTACCAACACAGGCTTTCTGTCTCCCAGGGAATTGGAAATGGCACGTTTTCTTTTTGGATCCCCGGAAGGTCTCTATTCCTTTGGCGGATACGAGGACGCTGAACGGCAAATGCTTGTGTATTTACCGGACTATCTGGAAAAATCGGCTCTTTATGAAGCGGATTCTCCGGTCGTTTGCCTGCGTGCCGTCTATTATGAAAAAGACACGCTTACACACAGAGATTTTCTGGGTGCGCTTATGGGTGCCGGTATTGCCAGAGAAACGATTGGTGATATTTGCGTCGGCAATGGCAGCTGTGATTTCTTTGTAACTGCCGAGATCGCGCCCTATATTATCCAAAACTTTTTGAGTGCCGGCAGAACAAAGCTGCATACAGATGCCATCCCACTGACAGAGGTACAAGTGCCGCAACCGGAAACGGTCCAAATCAAAGATACGGTAGCATCTCTTCGGCTGGACAGTATCATCAGCAGCGGTTTCCGGATTGGAAGATCTCTCGCCGTTCAGAATATCTGCGCAGGAAAAGCGGCAATCAACGGTCTCCCCTGCGAAAAACCGGATAAGTCCGTGGAAGAAGGCTGCAAAATATCTGTGCGGGGCTTAGGGAAAATCAAACTCAGCGCCGTCAACGGGCAAACAAAAAAAGGAAGGATTTCAGTGGTCATCGACCGCTATATATGAGGTAATACTATGAATATGGATCAAGTAATCGCACGCATTAACGAGCTTGCCCACAAATCCAAGTCAGAAGGGCTGACACCGGAGGAGCTCCAGGAGCGGGACCGGCTGCGCAGAATCTATATTGACTCGGTGAAAGCAAGTCTTACCGGGCAGCTTGACAATACCTACATCGTCCGCCCGGACGGTTCTAAGGAAAAACTGCAAAAGAAGCCGTAAGCTTGACATTTCCTTTTGAAAATGGTATGATTAGCCGCACACGGAGAGTTGTCCGAGTGGTTTAAGGAGCTAGTCTTGAAAACTAGTGATTCCGCAAGGAACCTAGGGTTCGAATCCCTAACTCTCCGCCAAAGAATAACCGCAACTATGTAAGAGGTTGCGGTTATTTTCTTATTATGATATAGTTATAGATAGCCTCGAACAAACTTCCGGCTCAACAAAGGAGTTTATTATGATACTGAGAACCCAACGGCTGATCCTGCGTCCGTGGACTGAGGATGATGCCGAATCGCTCTATTTATATGCACAGGATCCGGATGTAGGCCCTCCTGCAGGCTGGCCCCCCCACACGAGTGTTGACAATAGCCGGGAGATTATAAAGACTGTACTGTCCGCTCCCGAGACCTATGCCGTCTGCCAAAAAGATGGCACGCCAATTGGTAGTATCGGGTTAAAATGCAAAGGACATACCGATATGACCGACCGGGAGGACGAATGTGAGCTCGGCTACTGGATCGGAAAACCCTTTTGGGGACAGGGTCTGATTCCTGAGGCGTCCCGGAAAATTCTGCGGCACGCTTTTGAGGACCTTTCTATGGGTGCCGTTTGGTGCGGGTATTATGACGGTAACGAAAAGTCTAAAAAAGTACAGGAGAAGCTCGGTTTTATATATCGTTACACCACAGAAAACCTTTACCTTCCGCTACTGGACGAAACCCGCACGGGACATACAATGCTGATGACAAAAGAACGTTGGCAAAAGGTACAGCTGTACCGTCAGCAAAAGGCAACACTGGACACCTTTTTGGCAAGCGGTGCCATCTCCCCTGCCCAGTATCAAAAGAGCCTTGGGGATCTGAGATCCTTTATGGGAATGCAAAGCGTCGAATAAGAAAAACGACTTGTTCAGAATGAACAAGTCGTTTTTTACTAGGCGGCAGGAGGTATTACCTCCCCTTTCTTTTGCGCAGCATCCACTAAATCAGTCGGGATCTTCGCATAGAAATCATAATTCAAAATGTTAGATGCGATACTGAATCGGTTCTTCACGATCTGAATATATGCATCCAGATAGCCATCCGGCATTTCCCAGGATTCGTCCAGCTTATAGACCTTCTCGTAACGGCTATTGTAGATGATCTTGTCGGTAATGAAGCTTTGGTTGGAAAGCATCGCAAGACCATAAGTGTCTGAGAAGATATCGTTACCGGAGTACAGGCGGGAATCGTACTCAAAGCCGAACAGATTTAAAAGTGTCGGCAGCACATCCACAGGGCAGCAAGGCTTATCGACCTGAATCGTCTCCATTTCAGAGTTCCAAATGATCAGATCGCTCTTATAGCGTTCAATACCGCCGTACTGGATACTATGCTGCAGCATTGCCTTATACTGGCTGTCTGTCAAACCGTAGGGATAGTGGTCAGTAGAAAGGCAAATAACTGTTTTCTCCAGTTTTCCCGCTTTGTCCAGTTCATTGATCAGATATTCCAGTGCCCGGTCCAATTCGATATGGGTGGCAAGATAGGCTTGCGCACATTCTGCCATATCCAAATCCTCAACCAGGTGCTTATTCTTCTCAACAATGGAATTGAAGCCACCGTACTTATAATTATGATGGCCGCTGACGGTCATATAGTAGGTGTGGAAAACTTCGTCATTAATATAATCCCCTACTGTATTTTCCATCATAATCAGGTCGGATTCCGGCCAACCGGAAAGACCGCCAATCTCTTTTCTGCCTTTAAATTCATAACCCAGATTGGGGTGAGTCTGATTGCGCTTATAGTAGCTGCCGGTATGGTCGTGATAGGCACGGGATGTAACGCCCTGCGCATTAAAGTAATTGGCAATGTTCATATTCATCGTGTTCTTGGTAGATGCCACAAAGCTGCCGTCTGCCTTAGGCTTGGAAATATCGGGAACCAAGCCGGTCAGATGGGCATATTCGCCGTTGGTGGTATTGGACGGGAACATTGTCCAGTAATTTGTAAAATCAAAACCGCTGTTTGCCAGCTTATACAGTGTGGGAGTCAGCTCCTCGTGGATGCCCATAGGAGAAAAAGACTCCGCTGTAATCAGGATCAGGTTATATCCCGCAAACATACCGGTATACTCGTTTTTCTTTGTGGGCTCCAGCGCATTCAGATATTCCAGCACCTTTTTAACCGCAGCCTTGGATTCTCCTTCCATTAAAGAAGCAAAATCCAATCCCTCGATCACATTATACTGAATTTCCGGTGGAATCTCCTCGGTAGGATCCGTCTGATCCGGATCGTCCCCCTCTTCCTTTGGCAGTGTTACGATTACCGGAAGGTCAGAGGAATCGCCTTCTGCGCCGCCTGCCTCTCCGAAGATCAGATATTTCATATCCAGGCCGGTAGTCGTCAGCATTCCCAGCTTTTCCATACTCAGATCCAGCACCCAATTGTTGTGGTAATTGGCATAGGCAGAATGATCTCCCTTGCCCCCGATGGGCAAAACCAAGACCACAAATAAATAGCTGAGCAAACAGGAAACCGCTGTAATGATCAAGCGTTTCCAATCGAATTTGTTCTTACACCGCAAGAACTTGTGTAAAAAGAACAGGCCTACAAGCGGCAAAAATATCAACAGGATCGGAATTGTGGATTCCCAAATCGCCAGTAAAATTGCAGACAAGAAATTGGTGAAAACATCGTCTCCCATCCCCACCTGAGACATAGACATGAAGGATTTAAAGGAATGGAAATATACGATCTGCACACCGAACAGTACCATAACCGCAATAGATATCACATACCGCAGGATCCTGGCAAACATCTCGGGAGCAAAGTCACAAAGCAATCCCACTAAAAAACCTGCCGGAATGGCAAACAGGACCGGAAAAAGAACCGAAATATCCTTAAACTCCGTAATGTGAAAAATGATCTCGATATATGCAAATGTAACCGCAAAATAAAGCGGCGAAATCAAATATGCCAGCCACAATTCCGCTAAGCTCTGCCGTCTTCTGCATCGCCGCGGTTTGCGTCGTATTGTCTCCATAATAGCCTCCATAAGAACAAGTTATAAATGTTCTTTCAATTCCTCAAACAAATTCTTTGCATACAGATCGCATCCCGCCATATTGGGATGCAAGCCGTAGTCTCCAAAATAATCAACGCTGTGAGGCACATAATCAAAGCCCCGGAATACATAGGTGCTGGCGCGGCCGGCTACTGCCGCCCGAATCCCCTCCTCAATCTCAAAGAAAGAAGAAAACGGTCTTTCCATTTGATAATTTACACGCCAGATTGGTGTTACCACGAAGGTTTTTACCCCGGGATAGTGGATATCCAACTGTTCAAAAAATGCTTTAACATTCGCGTGGAAGGTTTCCGGTGTCGTAGAACTCCAATCATTTGTGCCATAGGCAACCAAGATGTAATCCGGTGTAAAATCGTCACGCAATGCCGCCAAATCCGGGCAATAGCGTTCGCCACCGATACATTTATTATATTCATCAACACCCATATAGGATGCCAGCTGCGCCACATAGCGGCGGGAAGTGTACAGTGCATCAAATCCAGCGGAGATGGAATCACCAAATACAAGCATCTTCTTTTCCGCTTTTACAGGAATCACCTTAGCCCCGTCATCCAGGTGCAGTTCGATGATCTTTGTGATCTTATTCCAGGGCAGCTGGACGGTAACGGTCTTTATTCCCTGACCAAGTTCAAACCGCTTCCGGAACTGACCTACGGGAAAATTAATGCCCGAATAATCCTGCGGGAGCTCCACCTGGGAAAAATTCTCCATACTGCCGATCAGACGGTTATCCACAAATACGTCAAAGGAAAAATATGTGCGGCTTCTGGCATTCTTTACTTCAGCGCAAATTTCTAAAATACGGCTGTCTGTCCGGAAGGAAAGCTTAACACCGGCAGCCGTTTTACTTTTATCAAAGAAAGCAATATTCTTCTTTTCATACATATCAAACTGCGCTTTTGTGAAACGGTGAAAAAGAATTCTGTCTTCCTCCACCGTAAAATCCACGGCGCCGCAAGTTATCGATTTGATCGTTTCAAAATCCAACTGCATTCGACATCACCCTGACGGCAATTATATCACACTGCGTAAAAAAAGCAAGTGTTCGACCCGCAGAAATCCCCCTCAGATTTACTTCTGAGAGGGTATATATCATATAGACTGCGTATCTGCCAAAAAACTATGTGCCTGGGTTAAAATTTTCCGAGTGCTTTCAAACTGCAATGCCTTCATCGCAGTTTTGAAATCCATCAAATGAATACCGGCAATTTCTGTTTCCTGAACTATGGGTGCTTGATCGGAGTAGGTTGCCAAAAAGTAAATGACTTGTTTTCTTCTTTCTTCCCCGTCATCCACATAGCTATAACAATCTTCCGCTTTAAACCCATCTATAAGATTGACGGACAATCCCGTTTCTTCCAAAATCTCCCGCAACGCGGTCTCACGCTGTGTTTCACCCTGCTCTATATGACCTTTTGGAAAACCATATATGCCGCTTTGGGATCGAATAATAACATATTGGATATTCCCATTATATCTCGCAAAAACTACCGCACCGCAGGACATTTCGGTGATAATTTCAGATTCTGCCACTATGTTCCTCCTATGCGCAACTGCGCTTTAAATGTAGTTGCAAATACACATTGTCGATCATCCGGAAAGAATCCCTTTTGCCGCCGCTGGTTGTTATGTGCAAATTATCAACTTGCTTCAAACTCTCCCGACTCTGAACCTACCATAATGGTATAGGTCTCACCGGACACAATATCGGGACTGCTGAGAATCACAACTGCAAAAGATAATTCGGGAGCATACTCGATAATCGTATTACCACCTTTATCTTTCAGCGTAATATTCGTCCCTGCGCTTTGATTACCCACACTGACCGCTACAACGCCTTGCTTGGATTCACTAAAGGTCTGCGCCATACCTTGCGCACCGGTACCGATAAACGTGCCACCCGTAATTGTTGCACTCTTATCATAATCAAGGGTTGCGGTATCGCCTTGTGTAGGGCCTACAACTATAGTATATCCGCCGCTGATTTCCAACGTGCCGTTGGCATCAATTCCGTCACCAGATGCTTTTACATAAAGATTTCCGCCTGAAACTTTAATGCTTCCGTTAGAGTTTGAGGACATACCACCATGACCTCCCATACCACCGGGTTTGCCACCACCTCCGAACATTCCGTCACGGCCTCCGGTAGTTCCACTTTGATCCGTTCCGCCTGCGGCATTGAGTCCATCATCAATTGCCTTCAACTTAATATCTCCGCCTTGCACGTCAATGTGCAGGGCTTCAAGACCTTCATAGCTATCAGATATATCAATCGTACCTGCAGTAACGGTCAAAGTATCCTCAGCGTGAATAGCATCTTCACCTGATGCTATTTCAAACGTGCCACCGTTTATTGTAACAGATACATCCGAATGAACAGAGTCATCGGCAGAGTCGATCTTAAACGTACCGCCACTGATCAGAAGACTGTTTGCTGCTTTAATGCCCTTCATACTCGTACCGTTTTCATCGGTCGTGATGGTTGAGCTTTGTGAACTGCCCGGTCGCATTTCACCGGGTCTGCCACCGCCGTGACCTCCGCCCATAAAACCGCCAAAGTTATCTGAATGTTCCTTACTTCCATTTTCGCTGCCACCGCCGATAAGAAGATCGAAGGTGCCATTTTCAATCTGCACATAAGCACCTGCGGAAATACCGTCACCCTCGGCTTCGATATTCATCGCACCGTCAGAGATGTAAATAAAGCCAAGTGAAGCATCATCGGTATTTTCGCAGTGGATACCGTCCTCACCTGCATCAATGGTGAGTTTTGTTGAACTTGAGATCCTAACGCTGTCGTTAGCATCCAAACCGTGAGATGCGGAATTTACAGTATAAGTTCCGCCTGTGAACACAAGGTCATCTTTGCAGACAATACCGTGCGCTTCAGGAGAGGTCACCGTCAAACTGCCGGAACCGTTGAAGGTCAAGTCTTGTTTAGAAAATATAGCCGCATCAATGTTATTCTCATCAATGGCGGTGAAAGTACCGCCGTTGGCAAGGGTGTTTTCCGTTCCATCTGCAAGTGTTACAAACACTTTATCCGCTTCAAGAATATACAGTGCAGCCGAAGTCTTACTGGTAATATCCACGCCGTTCAGTACGATCTGCAATTTAGCGGTATCATCAGCATTGATGATAATCATACCATCCGTAAGTGTTCCTGAAATAACATAGGTTGCTTCTTCTGTTATTGTTACTGTACTGCCGGATATTTTCACACTGTTGGAGCTTGAGGTTGCCGAGGTTCCGTTCAGTTGAATGGACACAGCCTTGCTTTCATCATACTCGGTTTTACAATCACGCTCGGTAAACATATCAGCATCTGCCTTTGAAAAGTCAACATCTACAGGATTGGAAGATGTGTCTGATGGTTTGGTAACACTTGTTTCGCTATTATTGATTGTTCCTCCGTTATCACTTGGTTTTCCGCAGCCTGTGAGGAGACAGCATACCAAGGAGAAAACTAATATTATAGATAAGCATTTCTTCATAGGACACCTCGCATATTACAGTTCTGTCACAACAGTTTCTTGCCTGGATACAGTAATCTCAAGATTGCCGTTGCGACAGCGGATCTTGTCGATCATTTCCTTTTCCTTAGTTACATCACGGAGCGTTACATTATATGTTAGCTTAAACATACTTCCCATATTAGTGCTTTTCACGCGGGCGAGGTCAAAGGATGTTGTATATGCTTTGAAAATATCATCAAACACACCTGTGTAATCCAAATCCTCGGGGATAACAATGGTAATTGTTTTGTAGGTGGCAGCGTTCTTTTTTGAACCAAAATCCAAATGGTTGTATAGCAAAAACATTATGCACATAGCAAGGGTGAACAATGCCGCAAAGCCAAGATATCCCATACCTGCAATAAGTCCTGCGCCCATTGCGAGAAACAGTGTGCAGATTTCTTTTGCAGTACCGGGAACAGAACGGAAACGCACAAGACTGAAAGCTCCGGCAACCGCAACACCAGCGCCAACATTACCGTTGACCATCATAATAACGATACAAACGACCGCAGGGAGCAGAGCAAGTGTAACAACAAAGCTCTTTGTATAACGGGTGCGGTACATATAGGCAAATGCCATTACAAGTCCTAATACAAGAGCGCACCCCAGGCAGAGCAGAAAATCGGTAACACTGATAACCGCAGTTAAATCTGCATCAAATAGTCCTTTAAATAAATTTTCAAGCATTTATAGCTACCTCCAACATATTATGTTCGTTAATTGTATGGGTTTGAGGGAAAATCAGCGCTCTGTACGCCGTTCCATATTTTGAAAACGATGTTTTATAGATATGCTCTTTGGAAAGCACCTGTGTCATCCAAAGCGGAATACCGCCCGAACACTTAATTTCCATTAAAACCATTCCTTCGGGAAGGATCGGCGTTCCGTATACTTCGAATTCCAAAGATAAGTCCTCTTGTCTGCAAAGTATATTATCGTCAAAGGTCACACGGAAGTCACTGCCGTCATTTGTATAAAACGCTTCTCGTTCATAGGAAAGAAATACCGTAGGATGAAGCGTGCCGTAGTAATCCATAAAATAATCAATTTCGTCAGAAATCTGCGTGCACTTATTGGTGTGTCTTTCTCCAGACAGCCATCCCATTGCTTCATTGTTCGGCAAAGATATTCTCCGCTTATATACCACTTGCTTATATTTTTTCTTTAGTTCTACAAACACCGTGCTGTCCGGCTCAGCTCTGCCGTAGCTGCGGATGCGGAGTTTTTCTTTGTATGTCGGTTTCTCTATCGACCTGCGAATTAGAAGATAGGTGTCAGTATCGTAGTAAATATTGCGAATCGTGGTGCGCCCATACTTATCCAGCTTCATATACGGCTTCATTGCATCAAGCACTTTATCTTTTTGTTCGAGGGTTATCATATATTTGATTTCATAGCGTTTGAACACCGTTTGAAATGCCATAAAAACAAATCCTCCTGTACCTTGATAGCATCATTGTACAGGAGGAAGATTGAAGTTTCATTGAAAATACTTTTATTTTTACATTTTAGGGACTTGAACAGTAAAGCACACCTTTCCATCATAGCAAGATACTTCTATTTTACCGTGATGTGCTTCTACGATAGCTTTGGCAATCGCAAGTCCAAGACCATAGTGCTTGTCCTCGCCGTTGCGAGCTTCGTCTGCACGGTAGAAGCGTTCAAACAACTGTGCCATTTGTTCCTGCGGTATCGGCTCTCCGTCATTGATAACCGAGAAAACAATGTTGCTTCGGGTATGAGTAAGGCTAATAAATACCTCTTTTCCGTTCTGAGAGTGCCTTATAGCGTTGTCAACGAGAATGGATACAAGCTGACTGAGCTGTGTGCTATTTCCCAAGGAGATAATGCCGTCCGCTATCTGCGAATTGAGCGTTAGTCCGTTCTCAAAAGCGACGCTTTCAAATGGCAACACACCACCGGCAACCAAGCGGCTTAAATCAAGATACTCCATTTGCGGCGTTACATTCTCAGTACGAGCAAGCTCCAAGAGTTGTCCAACCAACTTTCCCATTCTTTCGTTTTCGTGCTGAATATTCGCAAGCCATTGGTTATCGCCAATCTCACGGGATAATAGCTCGGCATTGGCACTGACCACCGATACAGGCGTTTTCAGTTCGTGACCTGCATCCGAGATAAACTGCTTTTGCTTTTGATAACTTTCTTCAAGGGGTGTTACGATCTTTTTGGCAAAATATACCGCAAGAAAATATAGCGCAACGATGGCTACGCCGCCAAAGATGAGTGTATATCGGAACAGCGTGTTCATACTTTCACGGATAATGGTATTGTCCATAAAGGAAACAAGCGTGTAACCGGCCTTGTCCATCCTATAATACACCAAGTTATCGATCACACCGTTTGTGTCGGATTTTTCAAGTACCTGTCTTGCTGCGCTTTCAAGCTCGGCATCGGTATAAACGGCGGCATCGTCATTTCGTATCTCTATTACCTTGTTATTATAGGAGATTGCGACCGAGTAAAAGGTGGATAACTTGAATTGATTTGTGTCAAAATGGGGACCTCTGTCGGGAAAGGGCTTCATAGGATCAAAAGCACCGCCCATAAGCTTTTCCAGCATATAATGCTCTGCGTGTTCCTTTAGCATTTCTCGATTTGTCGTGGCAACCTCAAAGTAACTGGAGATATAGATCACGCAAAGTGTTCCTACCCACAGAAGCGTTAAAATACTCATAATGGCGGCAACGATCTTTTTTCTTGATTTCTTAAACATCGTCACACCTCAATTCATAGCCGATACCACGCACCGCTTTGATCTCTGCCTTTGCACCAACGAAGCTCAGTTTTTTGCGGGTAAAGGACATATATACTTCCACGTTGTTGTATTCGGCCCGGCTCTCGAACCCCCAAATCTTCACCGCAAACTGCTCGCGAGTTAAAACCTGACCGCCGTTTGCAATTAAGTATTCAAGAATATGGTATTCCTTTTCACTAAGCCTCACACTTTGACCGCTCGTAATGCAAGACAACATCAGTGTAGTTGTATCCAGAGTAATATCTCCAAAGGAAAGAAGGCCATCAGTAGTGCCAAGCGTTCGTCGGCCCAGTGCACGAATGCGGGCAAGAAGTTCCTTTGTCATAAAGGGCTTTGTTAAATAATCGTCTGCACCGCTATCAAGACCCATAACTTTATCATCAAGCTCAGCTTTAGCGGTTAGCATCAAGATCGGTGTTGCAATCCCTTGACTGCGG
>JAZNRQ010000046.1:0-19895 GCA_045590735.1 Faecousia sp.
GAACATTAAGGCTTCTTGTTGCTTCATCATAGGAGAAGGTAAAGGTTATAGCCGAAGGGAGCCAAACCCACAACGGTTTAAAATGCCATTTTTGCCCATCTCTGCGTTACTTACACAGGGAAATACGTCCTGTATGTCCCTATGCAAGTGCCTTGATATGAACAAAAATTGCTATTTTAAACTTCTGCGAACCCAAAGGAACTGATTTTGTGATAGAAAACGGCTCGCGAAGTGAAGGAATACCGGGCGTATTTCAAGCGACAAGAGTCGTTTTATGCGCAAAAGCAGTCCTATTGGGCGTTATGAGTTCGATTCCCTTCGGCTATACAAAACTTCGTTTTGATGATATGCAATTCCTGCGGAATTGATGATATACACGGCTTTCGCCGTGATTTATGTAAGAGTTCGAATTCATACGCAAAACTGCCGCTAATATCATTGTGCTATAATTAATATATCGTTTCATAAAAGTATAAGGAGGATTTTCTGATGGGCACAGATAATCGATTTGAAAAAGTGTGCTCTCAAAGTATGGGTTCAATGGAAATTTGGATCGATAAGGAAACCGGCGTTCAATATTTATACCGTCAAAGTGGTTATGCCGGGGGACTGACTGTTTTGTTAGATAAAGACGGTAAACCTATGATTGCGGAAAGTGAAGAGTAATATAAGGTAGAATGTTATACTTGACAAAAGTGGTGATCACATTATGAAGAAAAAACGTATCACATATCTAATCCTGTTCTGCGTATTATTGCTGGTTGAAATTTTGATCGCACTGTTTGTTCGAGATGATTTTGTCCGTCCTTATGTGGGGGATATGTTGGTAACAGTGCTGCTTTGCTGCCTGATTCGGGTATTCGTTCCTAATGGGATCAAACTGTTGCCGTTGTATGTATTTTTATTTGCTGCTGCAGTAGAAATAGGGCAGTATTTCAATGTTGTGGAATTGCTGGGATTTAGCGATAACCAACTTGTTTCTACTCTTTTGGGCACAACTTTTTCTGTATATGATTTAGTGTGCTATGCTATTGGTTCTGTGGTATCTTTCGGTATAGATTGGACGGTGCGATGCTGCCGTTAAGCGACAGGATTTAACCTGTCGCTTTTTGATTATCTTGCAATCACCGATGTTTTGCGTTATAATATATAAAGAAAAGTTTTTGCGGAGGTGCTGCTGTGAAAAGAGCAATTTGTCTTCACCAAGCGACATATAGAAAAATCACAGCAGTTTTGGTTGCTGCGATTTTGATAGGAATTTTCGGTGCCTGCGGAAAGGAACCGGAACCCACAGTGACAACGGTTCCCACAACGGTTACGACAGTGCCAACTACGGAAGAAACCACAGTTCCGCCCACCACGGAAGAAACTGTTCCTACCGAGCCGGAACCGGAAAGCTTTGTCCTTTCCTTTGCGGGTGACTGTACCTTGGGCTCGGGACACGGCGCCCACAACAGAGCCGGTAGCTTTATTCGCGTAGTGGGGGATAACTATGACTATCCCTTCAAAAAGGCACTGCCGTATTTTGAGACGGACGATTTTACCCTTGTAAATTTGGAGGGCACGTTTACGGAATATAATGTGAAAAAAGAAAAAACCTTCTGTTTCCGGGCTCCGGTAGAATATGTAAAGATCCTGACAGCGGGCAGTGTAGAGGCGGTCAATTTGGCCAATAACCATAGCCACGATTATTGGGAAACCGGTTATAAGGACACCAAGACCGCTTTGGAAAGTGAAAATATCACTTATGTGGAAAATCATAAAACTGCGCTGTATACCACAGAAAGTGGATTGAAGATCGGCCTGTACGCTTACTACTTCAGCGACCTGTCCGTTATCAATAAAAAGGAAATGACCAAAGCGATCAAAGCACTGCGGGAAGATGGCGCAGAATTGGTGATCACATCCTTCCACTGGGGAGTTGAGGGATCTTACCGGCCTATTCAGTCCCAAAAGGAAAGTGCGTATGCTGCCATTGATGCCGGTGCAAATATTGTTTATGGACACCATCCGCATGTGCTGCAGCCCATTGAAGACTATAACGGTGGTGTAATTTATTACAGCCTGGGTAATTTTTCCTTCGGCGGAAATAGAAATCCGGTGGACAAGGACACGGCGGTGATCCAGCAGATTGTATTGCGGGATCCGGACGGAACCATCCGTCTGGGAGATACCATTGCGATTCCTTTTGCGCTTAGTTCTGTAACGGAAGGCAATGATTATCAGCCAACACCTTACGATATTACAGAAATTGCCCATGATCGTACCATCTCTAAATTGGACGGTACATTTAAGGGTAAGGATTTGAAATCCAACAGTGCTGCAGTGAATCAGCCGGCCACAGATGCTACGGAACCACCCCAGGGGAGTGACGAGGTTACAACACCGGCACCGGATGTTCTGGAATAGGCAAAATTGACTCTGCTGCGAGCAGTTGCTCCACCTGCGCGACTGCAGGTGGTTCTGCAGATATAATGTACAAAAATCCAATAGAATTTGGCAGGTCATTGTATTGCTTGTTGCTTGACGGCACAGCGGAAAAGGTTTATACTAATAAATAAGAAAATGTACGCAAAGGGGATAAATACGATCGATATTGCAATCTTAAATCAGCTGAATGCACCTACGAAGGCTGAGCGTCTTGCCAATCTGAAAGAGATCGTTGCAAAGACCCAGTTTCCGCCTATGGTGCCCCAGTACATAAATAACCATATTCATACAACGTATTCCTTTTCGCCTTATTCTCCTACGGCAGCAGTTTATGCCGCAAGGATGGAAGGCTTGTGTACTGCCGGTATCATTGACCACGATTCCATTTCCGGTGCTGAGGAATTCTTAGAGGCTGCCAAGATTGTGGATATGCCGGTTACCATTGGTATGGAAGCACGTGTATCTATGGCAGGTACCCGACTAGATGGCCGCCGGACCAATAATCCGGATCAGGTGGGTGTCAGCTATATGACCATTCAAGGCGTGCCCCACGATCAGATTCAAACTTTGACAGAATTTTTCCGTCCGTATCAAGCGGCGCGTCATTTGCGCAACCGGCAAATGTTGGAAAAGATTAACGCACTGCTGCCCGGCATTGCGCTGGATTATGACAAGGACGTTCTGCCTCTGTCTATGGCTCACGAAAACGGCGGTGTTACAGAGCGTCACTTGATGTATGCGCTGGCGATCAAACTGGTGCAGCAGGTAGGCAAGGGCGCACCGATGGTCAAGAAGCTTGGGGATATGGGACTCTCCCTTTCCGCAAAGCAAGAAGCACAGATGCTGGATACGGAGTATCCTTTCTATGAATATGATCTGCTGGGTATTCTGAAAAGTGCATTTGTGCCGCAGATCTTTATCGATGCTACCGACGAGTGCCCGAAGCTTGCGGATATGGTCAAGCTGTGCGCTGAGGTAGACGCTTTCCTGTGCTATGCCTATTTGGGTGATGTTGGTGACAGTGTTACCGGCGACAAGAAAGCACAGAAATTTGAAGACGATTATTTGGATGATGTGTTTGAGTGCCTGAAGGAAGAGGGTGTTAAGTCCGTAACTTATATGCCTACGAGAAATACACCGGCTCAGCTGGAACGGCTGCGCGGTCTGTGCGAACAATACGGAATGTTCCAGGTATCCGGTGAAGATATCAATTCCCCGCGGCAGAGCTTTGTGATCAAAGCAATGGAAAATCCCTTGTTCCAAAATTTAATCGATGCAACCTGGAAACTGATTGCCCACGAGAGTAAATAACGGAGGTATGAAAATGAATACAAAAGCAGTTCGAATTCACGGTAAAAATGACTTGCGGCTGGATGAGGTACAGCTGCCCGAAATTGGTGCAGACGGTGTGCGGATCCGTGTGGTATCCGACAGCCTGTGTATGTCCAGCTATAAAGCTGCCCTGGAGGGCGGTGAGCATAAGCGCGTTCCGGACAGATGTGACCTGACCCCCACGATTGTTGGTCACGAGTTCTGCGGTGACATTGTTGAGGTAGGCGAAAACTGGAAGCATAAGTACAAGGTCGGCGATAAGTTCGTTATTCAGCCTGCCCATTACTACAAAGGCTCTCAGGAGGCTCCTGGCTACTCCTATCAGTTCTGTGGTGGCGATGCCCAGTACGGCAATGTTCCTATCGAAACACTGCTGATGAACTGCCTGTTGCCCTATAACTCCGATACATATTACTTTGGCTCTCTGGCAGAGCCTCTGAGCTGTGTTATCGGCACTTTCCACGCAATGTACCACACCAAGGCCGGTTCTTATGTCCACGAAATGGGCATTAAGGAAGGCGGCAAGATGGCACTTCTGGCATCTGTTGGCCCTATGGGTTTGGCTGCAATCGACTACGCTATTCACTGCGACCGTCGTCCCAGCCTGTTGGTGGTTACCGATATTGACGAGGCTCGCCTGGAGCGCGCAGCATCTATCTATACTGTGGAAGAGGCTGCAAAGTTCGGTATCGAGCTGCACTATGTCAATACCAAGATGGAAAATGCCACCGAGTACCTGCGGGAGCTGACCGGCGGCAGCGGTTACGACGATGTGGTCTGCTTCGCACCTGTGAAGCCTCTGATCGAGCAGGCGGATGATATTTTGGGCTTCGATGGCTGCCTGAACTTCTTTGCAGGTCCTACCGACAACAAATTCAAGGCACCTTTCAACTGGTACAATGTTCACTACCTGTACACCCACGTGGTTGGCACCTCCGGTGGCAACACCAACGATATGCAGGAAGCGATCGAGATGATGAACGCAGGCAGATTGAATCCTTCTGCGCTGGTTACCCACATCGGTGGTTTGAATGCGGTTATTGATACTACCTTGAATCTGCCTAAGATCCCCGGCGGTAAAAAGCTGATCTACAACCACATTGATCTGCCTCTGACCGCTATCGCAGACTTTGAGGAACTGGGTAAGACCGATCCTCTGTTTGCAGAACTGGGTCGCCTGTGTAAGGAAAACAACGGTCTGTGGAATCCGGAAGCGGAAAAATACTTGCTGGCAAACGCCAAGAAGATCTGATTTTAACTATGCGCCCCAAGCATTCTTGGGGCGCGTTTTTCAAAGGAGAATTACTATGCTGGGATATAAGGCACAAAATTTGTTGCAGCCGCTGCCCATGGAAAATATCCGTTTTGGCGGAAAGATCGGCGAGCAGGCATCCCGCTTTTTCTACGAGCGGGCGCAGTCGGATTACGCCAGAAAGGTCGTCTATCAGGAGACAGAGGACCAGTTCCGTCTGAGAAACGATGATGAGACCCCTGTGGGTTTTTGGCGGGGAGAATTTTGGGGCAAGTGGATGATCTCCGCCTGCCGTGTCGCGCGGTATGAAAAGGACGAATCTCTCAAGGAATTTTTACGGAAAGCCGCCCACAATGTGATTGCCACCGCAGACCCGGATGGTTATATGGGTTCTTACAAAAATCCTGAGAACGTATTTCCGTGCGATCCGGAGGTCAGTTTGGCAGCGGTCGGCTACCGTTCCGTATTTAACTGGAACGTTTGGTGCCGCAAATATACGCTGTGGGGTCTGCTGGAAACCTATATGCTCACCGGTGATGAAGAAATCTTAGCGGCTTCTGTAAAGTTTACAGATCAGCTGATCGATATGCTGCACCGTATGGGGATCAAGACCGCTCAGTGTGGTACCTTTAACGGTCTGCCGGCAGGCTCTATTATGAAACCGATGCTGATCCTGTACAGAATTACAGAAAACGAAAAGTACCTGGATTTTGCACTGGAAATTGCTGACGATTGGGAAAGAGAAGACGGCAAGATGCCTAACATTATTGCCAATGCTTTGGCAATGAAACCGGTCCATACTTGGTATGAAGAACCGCGTAAGTGGGCGAAGGCTTATGAAATGATGTCCTGCTTTGACGGCATTTTGGAGCTCTACCGTGTTACCGGCGTAAAGCGTTATCTGACTGCCGCGGAGAATATGTACACCCTTTTGTGGGAGCACGAGCAAAATGCGCTGTTTTCCGTCGGCTTTAACGACCAGTTTACCCACGGTTCTGCCTGGGCCAATGCCATTTCTGAACCCTGCGATGTGATCCATTGGATGCGGCTGTGTGCAGAGCTCCATTACCTGACCGGTGATGCAAAATATATGCATACTTTGGAAAAAAGCTTTTACAATGCCTTTTTGGCATCTTCTTTTAAGGATGGCAAGTGGGGTGCCCGGGGTGTGCGTAGTATGGGTCGTCATATGGTTACCCACGGTAAGGTTAATATGCAACACAATCATTGCTGCGTAACCAATGTGCCCAGAGGATTTATCAATGCCGCCGAGTGCTATGTTCTGCAGACCGCTGACGGTTATGTAATCAATCACTATACGGATTTTACCGCAAAGACGGAAACGGCGGTTATTACCGTGGAAGGCAGCTATCTGCGTGACGGAAATGTAACGGTAACGGTGGATGCTAAAGCGCCGATGAAATTGCAGTTGCGGATCCCGGATTTCAGCAGCCGTACCACTGTGAACGGCAAAGCGGTTGCGGCAACAGACGGTTACTGTTGGCTGGATGTTCCTGCGGGTTCTACAACCGTTTCTTTGTCCTTCGAAATGGCAGTGCAGCTGCGGCAGCTGGAAGAGGCACCGGAGCATTTCCCGTCAGACGATTTCCGCGTAAGACGGTTTAAGGAAGACAATCCGGTACAGGAAGAGAATATGACTTGGGATCGCCGTGCAACGGTGGTTTACGGACCGCTTCTGCTGACCCGCTCCAAGTTAGTTGGAAATACCGAGGAGGAAATGTTTGCCTCCGACACGGTGGCGCATAAGGGATTTTCTTGCCGGGTGGAGCCTATGGACTGTGAAAATGTAACCTGTGCATTTACAGTTACTTTTACAAATAAAGAAGAAACGGTAACCACCAAGATGTGCGATTACGGTTCCGGTACAAATCTGGAATCTCCCGATGACGACAAGCTCTTTAACATCTATCTGTAAAGGATGGAAAAATGAAAATTTCTACAGAGATCAAATCCGCAGCACTGCTGATAGGCGAAGCGCGGACAATTGAGTATGTTGCAAAGGCCGGCTTTGATTATTGGGATTTTACGATGACCCAAATGTGCAGATACAGCCGGAAAGAGCAGCGGATGCTGGAAAACGATCATCCTCTTGCCGGCAAGGATTATTTGGCTTGGGCAAGGCATTTGAAACAGGTGGGTCTGGATAACGGCATTACCTGTAATCAATCCCACGCGCCCTTTCCTACGGATATACCTCAGGTGCACAGTTGTTTAAAGCGTGCCATCGAGTGTACCGCCGAGGCCGGGGGAAAGATCTGCGTGATTCACCCGATGAATAACGGCTCTGTAGAGGAAAACCGGGATATGTATCTGGAGCTGCTGCCCTTTGCCAAGGAACATAATGTAAAAATTGCTACGGAGAATATGTGGAACTGGAATGAAGAGAAGACACATTCTGTCTTTGCAGCCTGTGCCACTGCAGAGAGCTTTTGTGAGCATTTGGACGCGGTTAACGATGAAGACTTTATTGCCTGTTTGGACATTGGTCACGCAGAAATGAGGGGTTCCGGTTCCGGCGCAGTTGATATGATCCGTGCATTGGGTTCCCGTCTGCAGGCACTGCATTTGCACGACAATGATCTACTTTTGGATTCTCACCAGTTGCCTTACAGTATGCAGATCGATTTCGACAGTGTAATCAAAGCACTGGCGGAAATCGGGTATCAGGGAGATTTTACCCTTGAGGTGGATATGTATCTCAAGACCCACTATCCGTATGATGTATTTACGGGGATAAAAAATATGGCGAATGTGGCAAGACGGATGGCAGACGCTTTTGAACAGGAGGTTGCGATATGCCGGAAACCCTGTTAAAAGCTGTGTACTTTATCGGCATTATGCTGTTGGGATTTTTATTAAGAAGCGTTGGTTTTTTCAAAGAGGGAGATTTTCAGGTTCTTTCAAAGATCGCATTGAAGATCACCTTGCCGGCAGCGATTATTGTCAGCTTTTCAGAGATGAAAGTGGAGAGCTCTATGCTGATCATTGTGGCATTGGGGTTCGGCGGCGGTATTATCTATCTTTTAGTCGCACTTCTAATGAATATTCGTGCATCGAAAGATCGGCGGGCATTTGAACTGTTGAATTTACCCGGCTACAATATCGGGCTCTTTGCTATGCCGTTTGTCAGTGAATTTGTAGGTGCGGCCGGTGTTGTTGCCACCAGCTTGTTTGATACCGGCAATGCATTCATTTGTCTTGGCGGTTCTTACGGAATTGCCCGGTCGGTCAAAGAGGGACAGGGCTTCTCTTTTGGACGTATCCTTGTTGCGCTCATTACATCGGTTCCCTTTATGACTTATATTATTATGATCATTCTGAATTTGTCAGGATTCCGCCTACCGAAGGAAGTGCTTTCCTTCGCGGAAATCATCAAAGGTGCCAATACCTTTATCGCAATGCTGATGATCGGCGTGGGATTCCGCCTACGGGCAGATATGAAACAGATCGGTCAGATTTTAAGAATCGTGATTGTTCGCTATCTGGTTGCTGCATTACTGGCAGGTGCTTATTACCATCTGTTTACATTCTTTCCTATGGAGCTTCGTAAGACGCTGGTTTTGCTGGCATTTAGTCCCATTGGCGCAGCAGCGCCTGCTTTTACCGCGGAAATGAAGGGGGATGCAGGTCTGTCCAGCGCAATCAACTCTATCTGCATCGTTTGCAGCATCGTAATCATGACCGTTTTAATGACGGTGATTTGATAGGAGAAACCATTATGGATTTTGTGGAACTGATCAACACCCGGCAATCCTGCCGCAGTTATGACGAAGAAAAGCCGGTTGAGCCGGAAAAAATCACTGCGATTTTAGAGGCTGCAAGGTTGGCACCTACAGCCTGTAACGGTCAGCCCTTTCACTTCACGGTCTGCCGGGGTGATAAGGCTAAGCAGGTGGCAAAAGCGACCCAGGGAATGGGTATGAACAAATTTGCATCCCAGGCACCGGTGCTTATTGTGATCTCTGAGGAAGCCTATGTGAAAACGGCTGCGTTGGGATCAAAGGTTAAGGGAAATGATTACCGGTCCATCGATATCGGTATTGCAGCAGCGTATTTGACAGCTGCAGCCACGGAGCAGGACTTGTCTACCTGTATTTTAGGTTGGCTGGATGATGAGAAGATACGCAATATCTGCGGCTTGACAAAACCTGTCCGGCTGGTTATTACAGTGGGATATCCCAAAAATGATAAACTTCGGGAGAAAAAACGCAAGACACTGGATACTCTCGTCACATACTGTGAGTGAACTGTCTTGACAAAAGATACCCGGTAACTTACAATAGCGATAACTTTTATATGAGGTGAATTTTATGGCTCAGAAATTGCACACAGAGACGCTCTGCATTCAGGCGGGCTACAGCCCTGCCAGCGGTGAACCCCGGCAGATACCAATTATTCAGAGTACAACCTTTAAATATGCTACCTCTGAGGATATGGGCAAGCTCTTTGTTCTGGAGGCATGCGGCTACTTTTATTCCCGTTTGCAGAACCCTACCTGCGATATGGTGGCTGCGAAAATCGCGGCACTGGAGGGCGGTACAGCCGCTATGCTGACTGGCTCCGGTCAGGCTGCTAACTTCTACGCACTGTTTAATATTTGCTCCTGCGGTGACCACATCGTTTCCAGTTCTGCGATTTACGGTGGCACTTTCAATCTGATCGGTGTGACGATGAAACGGATGGGTATTGACGTAACCTTCGTGGACCCGGATTGCACGGAAGAAGAATTGCAGGCAGCTTTCCGTCCCAATACTAAGGTGCTCTTTGGCGAAACCATTGCTAACCCCGCACTGACAGTTTTGGATATTGAACTGTTTGCCAGGGTGGCTCATAAAAACGGTGTACCGCTGATCATTGACAATACTTTTGCAACGCCGGTTAATTGCAGACCTTTTGAGTGGGGTGCTGATATTGTGACCCATTCTACTACCAAGTATATGGACGGTCACGGTGTAGCGGTTGGCGGTTGTATTGTGGATAGCGGTAAGTTTGACTGGACCCAATATCCGGAAAAATTCCCCGGTTTGTGTACTCCTGATGACAGCTACCACGGTGTGACCTATACAGAACGCTTCGGGCTTGAAGGTGCGTTTATTACCAAGTGTACTGCTCAGCTGATGCGGGATCTGGGTTCTATCCAATCTCCTCAGAGTGCATTTTACCTGAACCTGGGCCTGGAGAGCCTGCCCTTCCGTATGAAGCAGCATTGTGCAAATGCTCAGGCGATTGCAGAGTATCTCAGCACCAATGAGAAGGTCGCTTGGGTCAAGTATTGCGGTCTGAAGGGCGATAAGTACTACGAGCTGGCACAGAAATATATGCCTAACGGTTCCTGCGGTGTTATCGCCTTCGGCCTGAAGGGCGGACGCAAGGCTGCGGAAACCTTTATGAAGCATCTGAAACTGGGCTCTATTGAGACCCATGTGGCAGACTCCCGTACCTGCTGCCTGCATCCTGCCAGTGCTACCCACCGGCAGATGACCGATGAGCAGCTGGATGCAGCAGGCGTTGGCGCAGATCTGATCCGCCTTTCCTGCGGTCTGGAAAATGCGGAAGAGCTGATTGCTGATATTGCACAGGCAATCGAGAAAGTGTGAACCTATGCTGACGGTATCTGCTAATGATATAATGCGTTCTCCCTGGATGTGGGATGTGGCACCCTTTCGTATTGCGGACAATTTGTATTTCGTGGGCAATAAGGATGTATCTTGCCACTTGTTTGATACAGGTGAAGGGTTGCTGCTTTTGGATACTTCCTATACCCAGGCAGCGTACTTGTTGCTGGAATCGATCCGTGAATTGGGATTTGATCCCCATAGTATTAAATGGATTCTGCACAGCCACGGTCACATCGATCATTTCGGTTGCACCCGTATGCTGGTAGAAAAGTATGGTTGCAAGACTTATTTTCCGGAGACGGATCTGCCGCTTCTGACCGACAAAGCAGACCTGAACTGGCATGAGGAATTCGGACAGAATTACGAACCGCCCTATGATACCTATTTTGTGCCGCACGAAATGCTGAGTCCCGGGGCTGTGCTGACCTTCGGCAATACGAAGGTAGAAATTTACGATGCCGGTGGTCATACACCGGGAACCCTTGCACTGCGGTTTACGCTGCCGGGAGGACTAAAAGCGGCTATGCACGGTGGTGTTGGCGTGAACACGCTTTCCAATGCATACAGCAAGAAAAAGAATTTGGGCACCGCCTGGCGCGATGCGTTTATTAGGAATGTGCGCAATCTTCGGGATTTAGAGGTTGACATTGTTTTGGGAAACCATCCGGAGCAAAGCAATACCTTTCAGAAGATGGCACGACTTGGGGAGAAAAAGAACCCCTTTGTTGACCTGACTGAATGGAATCGTATGCTGGATGCTTGTGAAAAACGGTACAATAACCTTCAACAAAAAGATCCCATCGTATAAATTACAAGCACCGCATTATTTGCGGTGCTTGTTTTGTAACGAAAATCGTTTATAATTGTTTAATAGGTAGAAAGGAGGGGCGGTTATGGATTTGGAAGAAATCTATGTAGAAAACTATCCTATTGTTTACGGATATTTGCTTTCTTTATGCGGTGATCCTGGTGAAGCGGAAGAGTTGACCGCCCAAACCTTTTTTAAGGCTGTCATAAACATAAAACGATACGATAAAACCTGCAAGCCCTCAACCTGGTTGTGTACCATTGGAAAGAACCTTTATTTTAACGAGCGTAAACGCAAAGTCCGTCACATACCGATTGCGGAGGAGACTGTTGCAAATACTGATGTAGAGTCGTCATACATACAAAAGGAGTTGGCAAATCAGATTTACCGGAAGGCGGCGCAATTGTCGACTCCTTATAGGGAAGTGTTTTTTCTGCGGTTGGAAGGACTTAGCTTTCGGCAGATCGGTGACGCAATGGAAAAGACGGAGAATTGGGCACGGGTGACTTATTTCCGCGCAAAGACAAAATTGCAGGAGGAAAGGACGGAAGAATATGGATAACTGTAAGATCATTGAAGATCTGCTGCCCGGTTATTGTGATGGAGTAACAGGGGAGGAAAGCAATGCTATGATCCGTGAGCATATTGCTTCCTGCCCTAACTGTGCGGCACTGCTGAATAAAATGTCGGAAATGCAAGAGATGCCGGTAACGGATCACAGAGAAAGCTTCAGCGAAAAGATGAAAGAATATGCCCATAAGCATACTGTCAGAAAACTGGGTATCTTGTTGGGCTGCGCGTTTGCTGTTTTGCTGTTGGTTCTATTGTGGTGTAACAGCCAAACGATTGCAAAATGGGTGATGGTTAAAAAGACCGGAGGAAAACCTGTTGCCGTTGCGCTGGATGTGCCGGCAGAAAACAATTCACTGGAATCTTACTATATTTGCCACACAGGGGAAGACTATGCACTGGTGACACTTGCAAAACACCCTGTATGGAGGGTGTGGTATATGAAAGGGATACACCGTCCGGACGATAATTCCTATACGACCAGTGCTTGGTTTGGAGATAGCAATCATCGATGGTTCGATGGAGAGAGCTTATCCGTAGAATTTGAATTTAACTATCTGTATATCGGCAATAATGCCGTTGCTCCCATTGTGCTAAATGAAGCGGATATACCTGGCGATGTTTTGGTGAAAGTCAATCAACAGGGAGAGAATTATTGGATTCACGTGATTTCGGATAATAGCGATGCGCTGAATCAGTTACAGATTATGCAGCTGTTGGAAAACAAGGGCTTTATTGCGTAAGATATAAGAATGGCTTTTGGTCAATAGTCCTATGGTTTGGGATATTTTCAGCGATATCTTGTGCTGAATTACAAAGTTTTTGGAAAATGCCAAAAAAGCTTGCTATCGTGCACAAATGTTGCTATAATGTGGACATTCTGAAGTGCGGAAAAAGACATCAACGGTAGTGTTACGGGGCATCGTCCTTTAACATATGGGACAAAAGACACCACCCGATGGGTGATGTCTTTTGTCATATTCAGAGAAAGTCAAATATTTTATAAAAAAGAGTTTACTTTAGCACGCTAATGTGATAAAGTTTATAATCATATATGCGGAGGGATCGTTATGTTGCAACAATTGGCACAGAACCTGTGCGGATTATATAAGACCTACGGTTATCAGCAGTACTCTATGAGTAAGTTTGAGGAATATGATCTGTATTTGCAAAATAAGGACTTTCTGATTTCCGACAGAATCCTAACCTTTACTGATACCGATGGGCGGCTTATGGCGCTGAAGCCGGACGTTACCTTGTCGATTATTAAGAACACCCAAACGCAGCAGCAGATGCTGCAAAAGATTTGCTATCGGGAGAATGTGTACCGTCCCGGAAAATCCGATCAGGGGTTTCGGGAGATTATGCAAATTGGCCTTGAGTGTATGGGAGCAGTGGATACCTACAGCATTTATGAGGTCCTTTTACTTGCTGTAAGCAGTTTGAAGCAGATCTGTGAAAACTGTGTTTTGGATGTTTCACACATGGGACTAATGCATCGTCTTTTGGAGGATATGGGGCTCTATGGTACAGTTCAAAAGAAGGTGCTGGATGCTATCAGCCACAAGAATTCTCACGAACTGCAAAATATCTGCGAGGAGGCAAATGTGGCACCTGATGCGCTGGTGGCCCTTGCCCGGCTGTGTGGAAAACCTGCAGAGGTTTTGCCACAGCTTAATGGGATTTTCGGGGAAGTGCCGGAATTGGCTCAGTTCCGCCAATTGCTCACAGCATTGGAAAATGCCGGGGCAGATTGTATCAATGTGGATTTTTCTGTGGTCAACGATATGAATTACTATAATGGTATTGTTTTTCGCGGATTTGTTGAAGGGGTTCCTACTGGTATTCTGTCCGGTGGTCAGTATGACGGCTTAATGAAAAAGATGGGCCGTACAGGCAAGGCGATCGGCTTTGCATTATACCCGGATCTGTTAGAACGGATGCAAACATGCCGTCAACAGGAGGTTGATGCGGTGCTGTACTACGAAGCCTGCGCCCCTGTTGAGGATGTAGCGGCAGCAGTTTCTCAGATGAAAGAGCAGGGGATGAATGTTTGTGCACAGCCTGCAGGTACTGGTACACTACGCTGCACGCAGCGTTACTTTTTAAAGGGAAACGAGGTGAGGCTCCTTGAAAACGATGCTTAATGTGGCACTGCCCAAAGGGCGTCTGGGTGAGACAGTCTATCAGCTTTTTGCGGAAGCGGGGTATCCCTGTCCTGCACTGTTGGAAAAGAGCCGGAAGCTGACCTTTGAAAATCCTGAGGCAGGTGTGCGCTACTTTTGGGTCAAACCTTCCGATGTGGCGGTTTACGTAGAGCGGGGTGCCGCGGATATCGGTGTTGCCGGAAAAGATATTTTATTAGAATACCAGCCGGATGTATATGAATTGGCTGATCTGAATGTGGGCAAATGCCGAATGGCGGTTGCCGGTTTTCCTGATAGACCGGTTTCCCAAACCCTGCGGGTGGCGACCAAATTTCCCAATATTGCAAAGACTTATTACGCCGCAAAAGGGCGGGATATTGATATTATTCACTTGAACGGATCCATTGAGATTGCACCGATTCTTGGCCTTTCCGATGTGATCGTGGATATTGTGGAAACCGGAAAAACGCTTAAGGAAAACGGGTTGGAAGTTCTGGAAGAGATCGTACCGATCAGTGCCCGATTGATCGCAAATAAAGCAAGCTACAAATTTAAAACAGATGCGATCCGTACCATTACGGACAGCCTGTGAGAGAGGGATATACCATGATACGGATTATACCTTACAGTGATACCAATATTTCTGAAATATTTGCCAGAGTGACACCGCAGGTGGATGTTACCGGTATTGTGAAGCAGATCATTGGTGAGGTCATAAAAAAAGGTGACCGGGCACTGTTTGCTTACTGTGAACAGTTTGACAGAGCAAAGCTGACACAATTGGAGGTTTCCGGGGAGGAAATCGACAGTGCTATGAATGCGATTTCTCCGGAGTTTATTGCGATTTTGCGGAAATCTGCAGAAAACATCCGAAAATTCCATCAAAATCAGGTGCGCAGCAGTTTCGTGATCAACGACAATGACGGCGTGGTTATGGGGCAAAAGGTGATTCCTATGGACAGGGTTGGTGTGTACGTGCCTGGCGGTACAGCAGCATATCCTTCTACAGTTTTAATGGACACGATTCCCGCAAAAATTGCCGGCTGCGGTGAAATTATTATGGTAACACCACCACAGAAAGATGGCAGTGTGAATCCTGCAATCCTTGCGGCAGCAAAAATCGCAGGTGTAGATCGGATTTTCAAGATCGGCGGCGCACAGGCGGTGGCGGCTTTGGCATACGGGACACAGTCTGTCCCGAGAGTGGATAAAATTGTGGGACCCGGCAATGCGTTTGTTGCTGAAGCAAAACGCCAGGTATTCGGCCAGGTGGCAATTGATATGATCGCCGGTCCCAGTGAGATTCTGATCGTTGCTGACGGTAGCGCAAATCCCAAGTACGTGGCAGCGGATATGCTTTCTCAGGCAGAACACGACAAGCTGGCGAGTGCGGTACTGGTCACGGATTCTATGGAACTGGCGGAGGCGGTGCAGCAGCAGATCGAGGAACAGCTTGCAAAGTTGCCAAGAGTTGAGATCGCCCGGGCATCGATTGATACCAACGGTAAGATCATCGTTTCTGATACATTGGATGCGGCGATTGAAATTGCAAATGCCATTGCACCGGAGCATTTAGAGCTGTGTGTGGACAATCCGTTTGACTATCTGGCGAAGATTCGCCACGCTGGTTCAGTGTTTATGGGCAAATATTGCCCGGAAGCGTTAGGCGACTATATGGCTGGCCCAAATCATACATTGCCCACCAGCGGTACAGCAAGATTTTCGAGTCCTTTGTCTGTGGATGATTTTGTTAAAAAGACACAGTTTACCTATTATACGCCCGATGCGTTAAAGAACATCGCGAAAGATGTGGCAACTTTTGCAGAGATTGAAGGTCTCAGTGCACATGCCCGCAGCGCAACGATTCGTTTGGAGGAAGAAAAATGAGTCGCTATTTCAGCGAAAGCTTAAAAGAACTAACGCCCTATGTGCCAGGGGAACAGCCTCAGGAGCGGCAGTACATCAAGCTTAACACCAATGAGTCGCCGTTTCCACCGTCGTCGAAGGCAATTGCGTATGCCAATGAGGCTGCTAAGCAGCTGCAGCTGTATTCTGATCCGGAGTGTACGCAGTTGACAAAGAAAATGGCGCAATTGCAGGGCGTGAAACCGGAGCAAGTCATATTTGGAAATGGTTCGGACGAAATATTGCTGCTTGCATTTCGCGCTTTTTGCGATGGTGATACTCCTGCTGTGTTTCCGGATATTACATACGGTTTTTATAAGGTTTTCGCAGAGCTTTTGGGTATCCGGGCGGTGAAAATTCCCTTAAAGGAGGATTTTTCCATCGATATCGCAGATTACCGGCAGACAGGGGGAACGATTTTTATTGCAAACCCCAATGCGCCTACCGGCAAGCTGCTGACACTGTTGGATATTGAAATGATCCTGCAATCCAATCCCAATAATGTGGTGGTAATAGACGAGGCTTACATCGATTTCGGTGGTAAAAGTGCGGTAGCTCTGATCAATCGGTTTGACAATTTATTGGTTACTCAGACTTTTTCCAAATCCCGCAGCCTGGCGGGTGGCCGTTTGGGAATGGCATTCGGAAACGAGGCACTGATTGCAGATCTTAGGACTGTTAAATACTCTATGAATCCCTATAATGTGAATTCTATGACGATGGCGGCAGGCTTGGGCGCGTTAGAGGATCAGTTGTATACACTGTCGAATTGCGAGACCGTTATGAATAACCGGTCCTATACAACGAAGGAACTTCGAAAACTGGGATTTACAGTGTTGGATTCTATGACTAATTTTGTAATGACCGGACATCCCGGGATTTCCGGTGAAGCGTTGTATGCTGCGTTAAAGCAGCGCGGTATTTTGGTCCGTTACTTTGATTCAGATCGTTTAAGACCCTATGTGCGTATGACCATCGGTACCAAGGACCAGATGGACGCAATGTTGTCAGCGGTCAAGGAAATTCTGGAGGTATGTCAATGAGAACTGCTGTGATTGAACGAAAAACTGCGGAAACCGATATTTCTCTGACGCTGAATTTGGACGGAAAAGGTGAAAGTACCGTTTCCACCGGATGCGGTTTTTTGGATCATATGCTGACCCTCTTTGCAAAACACGGAAGATTTGATCTTACGGTGTCCTGCAACGGTGATACCCATGTGGATGACCACCACACGGTTGAGGATATCGGCATAGCATTGGGGCAGGCATTTACTCAGGCGTTAGGCGATAAGAAAGGCATTTGCCGTTACGGTGATACTACTTTGGCAATGGATGAATCCCTGATTTTATCTTCTGTGGATCTTTCCGGCAGGGCCTGCCTCGGCTATGCTCTGCAGATCCCTACGGAGAAGGTAGGCACTTTTGATACGGAGCTGGTGGAGGAATTTTTCTTGGGCTTTGTGCGTAACGCATTTGCAACCTTACACATTCGGCAGCTTTGCGGCAGCAATTCTCACCATATTATTGAGGGCGCATTTAAGTCGGTTGCACGGAGTATGAAAAAAGCAGTTGCCATTGATACTGCATTTGCGGATGATGTGCCTTCCACAAAGGGAGTTCTGTAATGATTGGAATTGTAGATTACGGCGTAGGAAATCTTTATTCTCTTGAGCAATCGTTTCGCGCCATCGGTGCTGATGTAACGGTAACGGCGGATCCGGAAGTGCTTCGGCAGGCAGATAAATTGCTACTGCCGGGGGTTGGCGCATTTGGTGACGCAGCGAATAAGTTGCAGCAAACCGGTTTGGCGGATGTGGTCAAAGAGGAGGCTGCCGGAGGCAAGCCGCTAATGGGTATCTGTCTTGGTATGCAGCTGCTGTTTGAAACTGGATACGAATACGGTATCCATAAGGGCTTGGGTTTGATTTCCGGTGAAGTTCGCCCTATCGGTGATGTGATTCCGAAGGAATTGAAGATTCCTCACATGGGCTGGAATGCATTGGATTTTACAAAAGAAAGCAGATTATTCTCCGGTATAAAAAACGGAGACTATGTCTATTTTGTCCATTCCTTTTATGCTACCGGTTGCGAAGCTGCGACCGTTGCTACGGCACACTACGGTGCTCCTTTGACGGCAGCGGTAGAAAACGGAAATGTGTTCGGCTGCCAGTTCCACCCGGAAAAAAGCGGAAAGGTCGGTCTGGAAATTTTAAGAGCATTTAGCGAAATGAAGGTGTAAGAATGATCCTATATCCTGCGATTGATATTTATCAGGCCCAGGCGGTGCGTCTTTATAAAGGCGACTACAGTCAGATGACTGTATACAATCCGGATCCGGTGCAGGTGGCGGAAGATTTTGTAAAAAAGGGTACCCGGTGTATTCACATGGTGGATCTGGAAGGTGCTAAGCTTGGCACGACACCCAATTTGAAAACCATTTGCCGGATCAAGGAAAAGACCGGCCTGTTTTGCCAGGTTGGCGGCGGTATTCGTTCCATGGAGACGGTAAAAGCATATTTGGATGCAGGTTTGGATCGGGTGATTTTGGGTACCGCAGCGGTTACGGATCCAGATTTTGCAAAACAGGCAGTGGATATGTACGGAACAAAAATTGCTGTTGGTGCAGACCTGAAAGACGGATTTGTAGCAGTAAAAGGCTGGGTAGAAAAAAGCCAGCTGGATGCCATTACCTTCTGCCGTCAAATGGAATCTATCGGCATAAATACATTAATCTGTACTGATATTTCCAAAGATGGTGCTATGCAAGGTCCTAATCACGAACTTTACCGCACCTTGTCAGAACAACTGGGAATGCAGATCATCGCTTCCGGTGGCGTATCCAGCATAGATGATATCCGTCGTTTGGCACAGATGAACATCCACGGTGCGATCGTAGGAAAAGCTTATTATACGGGCGCTGTGGACTTGGCAGAAGCAATTGAGGTGGCCAAATGATTACAAAGAGAATTATTCCCTGCCTGGATGTGAAAGACGGCAGGGTAGTCAAAGGTGTCAACTTTCAAGGACTAAGTGATGTTTCGAGTCCCGTTTCGTTGGCGGAATACTATTCCAATGCCGGTGCGGATGAACTTGTTTTTTATGATATCACAGCATCAGCGGAAGGTCGCGGATTGTTTACGGATATTTTGCGCGAAACGGCAAAATCTGTGTTTATACCCCTGACGGTAGGCGGTGGTATCAATACGCTGGAAGATTTCGACAGGGTGCTCAAGTGCGGTGCCGATAAGGTAAGTGTGAATTCCGGTGCCATCCGAAATCCGGAGCTTGTATATCAGGCGGCAAAACGCTACGGTGATCAGTGTGTTGTGCTGTCCGCAGATGTGAAACGGGTGGATGGTGTATTCCGGGTGTTTGCCAAGGGCGGCAGAGAGAATACCGGAATGGAAGCGATTCAATGGATCCAGCGCTGTGTGGATAACGGTGCCGGTGAGGTGGTTGTTAATTCTATTGATACCGACGGTGTCCGGGGTGGGTTTGATTTGGAAATGCTGGAAAAAGTATGCAATGCAGTTTCTGTGCCGGTGATTGCTTCCGGCGGTGCAGGCTGTATTGACGATTTCATAACTCTATTTCAAGCATTGCCGAAGGTAGATGCAGGCTTAGCGGCATCCATATTCCATTTTGGACAAGTGCAAATTGCGGATTTGAAACAAAAAATGGCAGACAGGAATATCCCCGTCCGCCTGTAAGGAGAATAATTATGATCAATATTGAGGAACTGAAATTTGATGAAAAGGGACTGATCCCTGCCATTGTTGTGGATGCAGTATCCAAGCGTGTACTGACGCT
>JAZNRQ010000047.1:0-5368 GCA_045590735.1 Faecousia sp.
TCTTTGATTTTTGACGGATGAGGTGGAAATGTAGGTAGATTGCAGCGGTTACGATGGTGCGGTAACACCTCATCAGTCGCCTGCGGCGACAGCTTCTCCTCAAGGAGAAGCCTTTTTAACAGCTCGATAAACCGGAATTTATAGCAGGTTCCACCAGGTGAGGCTGTGGGCCTCGCTCATTGCCCGTACCAGCATAGAGATCCGGGTGCAGCAGGCGGCAAAATCCACCATATTCCCGGCACGGCTGTAGACAGAAAGCTGGGCAAACAGTCCGTCGATCTCGTCCATTGGTGCGTGGTCTGCTACGGTGGCGGAAGCGTGCCAGCTTTTTTCCCAGTTCGCTTTTGCGGTCAGGGCCTGCTGCTCCCCGGTGCTCAGGTCGCCGGTCAGGGCACTTTCTGCGGCGGCATCCAGTGTGGCGGCTATGGTATTGTGGGTGTGATCCATAGCAAAGCTGATCCCAAGCCCCAGAGCCAGGAACACCGCCAAAATGCCGATCCCAAGCCAAAGCTTACCCATCGTGCTACAGCTCCTTTCGGTAAAATACTACCCGGTCGCCGCCGTCTACGGTCAGCAGCCAGGTGTCCCGGATCCCCGCATTATGCTGTTGCAGGATATTTTGCACCCACCGGGCATCCTTCCCCGCTTTTTGGAGATTTTCGTGGAGCAGGCAGCCGTCGGAGATCACTGTCAGGGGCAGGTATTGTTTTTTTGTATCAATGCCCGCTTCTTTCGCAGAGGCGGGGCGGTCCTTGGGGTAAGGAAATACGGACAAATTGCCGTTGGTCTCCAAAATGGCATACTGGACGCTCTTTAAGTCCAGTACATCCTTTTCCCGCAGATGCCCGGTCAGCTCGTCCAGCGTGACCCGGGTTTTTTGCAGATTCTTTTGCAGAATATTGCCGTTTTCGATCAAAATCACCGGTTTGCCGCACAGCAGCTTGCGAAACCGGATGCTTCGCAGAGATATGGTGGCAAGGATCAGTTCCACACCCAGTACCGTCAGGATCGGCACAAGACCGGAAAACAGAGGGATGCCGCTGTCCTGCATCGGAATGGAGGCCAGGTTTGCCACCAGCATCGTCACCACGAATTCCGACGGCTCCATTTGCCCGATCTGTCGCTTTCCCATAAGCCGGATCACCGCGATCAGTACCAGATACAGGGCAATGGTGCGAAAGTAAGATAAGATCATAAAATGCCACCTCCGGGTTAAATTTCCCCAAAGGTGGCATTTTATGCGTATAAAAGCAAAAACCGCAGGCGACCTGCGGTTTTGCTTAAGAGAAAAAGAGAGGAAAAATGAAAAAGGTGACATTCGTTTTTACGCTATCATAATAAAGGGTAAATGTGAAGATAGTAAGCGACTAATTGTTAAAAAAGTATTAAGTTGAAGAAATTTTCAATTTATCGAGCAATTACAATCTTCGTTGTCATTGCGAACCAGTGACCGATGTCACTGGTGTGGCAATCTAAAAACCAAGTGTTACCAATAGATTGCCACGCCAGTGTGCGCACTGGCTCGCAATGACAATTGCGTTATATGAATTTGAAAGAGCTCGATAAACCGGAATTTGAAGGCGGGTTTACATTTTTGCGGAATGTGGTACAATATAAAATAAGAACATTATGGGAGAAACACTATGATCGAAAAATTGGCGGCGGTGGAAAACCGCTACGAGGAGATCTGCGCCCGTTCGGAGCAGCCGGATTTTTACGCAGATCCGAAAAAAGCAGCGGCGATCCTGCGGGAAAAGAACGATTTAGAGCCGATCGTGGAAACCTTTCGGGCATACCGCACTGCCCAGCGGGATATGGAGGAGGCCCAGGAGCTGATGTCTGACCCGGAGATGCGGGAGCTTTGTCAGCAGACCTATGCCGATGCCAAAAATCAAACGGAAGAGCTGTACCGTCAGCTGCAGATCTTGCTGCTGCCCAAAGATCCCAACGACGAAAAAAGCGTGATTATGGAGATCCGGGGCGGTGTCGGCGGCGAGGAAAGCGCGCTGTTTGCCCACAGTTTGTTCCGGATGTACTCCATGTACGCCGCCCAGAAGGGCTGGACGGTGGAGCTGATGACCTATGACGATACGGAACTGGGTGGCATCAAAGAGGCGGATTTTGTGATCAACGGACGGGGTGCTTACTCAAGGCTGAAATACGAATCGGGTGTCCACCGGGTGCAGAGAGTGCCGGAAACCGAATCCGGCGGCAGAGTCCATACCTCCACTGCTACAGTGGCGGTGCTGCCGGAGATGGAAGAGGGGGATGTGCAGATCAATCCTGCGGACATTGAAATGCAGGTGTACCGGGCATCCGGTGCCGGCGGTCAGCACGTCAATAAGACCAGCTCCGCTGTGCGTCTGATCCATAAGCCCTCAGGCATCGTGGTAGCCTGCCAGGAGGAGAGAAGCCAGCTGCAGAACAGGGAAAAGTGTATGCGAATGCTGGCATCCAAGCTTTACGAGATCGAGCAGGAAAAGCTGGACAGCCAGGTGACCGGTATGCGCCGCAGCCAGGTGGGAACCGGTATGCGCAACGAGCGGATCCGCACCTATAACTTCCCCCAGGGCAGAGTGACCGATCACCGGATCGGGCTGACCCTCTATAAGATCGATGCGGTGATGGACGGTGCCATCGATGAGCTGATCGATGCCCTTGCCACTGCCGACCAGGCAGAAAAGCTGCAAAACAGCCAGTAAGCCTTCCAAAAGCACGGCTGCTGCAAATTCTGGTTTGTAGGGGACGGGTTTCCCGTCCTGTTGTTTCAAATTCGTACGACCCAAAGCCTTCCCCTTGAGGGGAAGGTGTCAAAAATCTCTGATTTTTGACGGATGAGGTGGAAATGTAGGAGCGGTAACACCTCATCAGTCGCCTACGGCGACAGCTTCTCCTCAAGGAGAAGCCTTGTTAACTGCGCGATAAATTGGGATTTGGTATGGGGCATAAAGGGAGAAAAATATGGAATTTATTACAAACAGCCCGGAGGAAACAGAATATCTGGGCGAAAAGCTGGCGCAGGTACTTCGTTCCGGGACGGTGATCGCATTTACCGGTGATCTGGGCGCGGGAAAGACCGCCTTCACCCGGGGACTTGCCCGGGGGTTGGGAGCAACAGACCGGGTCACCAGTCCTACCTATACCATCGTTAACGAATACTTAGGCGGCAGAATGCCCCTGTTCCACTTCGATATGTACCGCTTAGGCTCTGCCGATGAGCTGTTTGACATCGGCTGGGAGGATTACCTGCTTCGGGGCGGTGTCTGTGCCGTGGAGTGGAGCGAAAACGTGTGGGATGCTTTAGAAGATCCCATTGTAATCCGAATCCAAAAAACCGGGGAAAGCTCCCGGAAAATCGTTATAGAAGGAGGGGCTGCCTATGCGGATCTTAGCCTTTGAAACCTCGGCAAAAGCCGGCTCGGTGGCGTTGTATGACGGCACTGTACTGCTGGGAGAAAGCTACTGCAACACAGGCCTTACCCATTCCCAAACTCTGATGGTTATGGCGCAGGATTTGCTGAAATCCTGCGGCTGCACCCCTCAGGAGGTGACCGCGGTGGCGGTGGCGGCAGGTCCCGGCAGCTTTACCGGTGTGCGCATCGGTGTGGCGGCGGCAAAGGGCTTTGCCTGGGGTGCGGAAATTCCCTGCTGCGGTGTGTCCACTTTGGAGGCAATGGCATTGGGCTTGGGCACGCATACCGGTTATGTGCTGCCGGTGATGGATGCCCGGCGTCAGCAGGTGTACAACGCCATGTTCCGGGCGGAAAACGGCAGTCTGACCCGTCTGCGGGAGGACCGTGCCATTAGCCTGCAGGAACTGGCAGAAGATATTAAGGAACTGGACGAGCCGGTATTTCTGGTAGGTGACGGAAGCACCCTCACCTATGAAACCCTGAAGCAGCAGCTTCCCAATCTGGTAATGCCCCCGGAGCACCGGATGCATCAGCGGGCAGCAGGTGTGGCACTGGCGGCGGCAAATATGCTGGCAACCGGCGAAAACTGCGACCCGGAGACCCTGACACCCAACTACTTAAGACTATCCCAGGCGGAGCGGGAACGGCTCCAACGGGAACAGAAATAAAGGAGATAGAATTATGGCAAATGTACACGTGCTTGACCATCCGCTGATTCAGCATAAGCTGGCGATCCTCCGCAGCAAAAATACAAGCGTAAAGGAATTCCGGGAACTGATCAGCGAAATTTCCGGCCTGATGTGCTATGAAGCCACCCGGAATCTGCCTACCAAAGAGGTAGAGGTCCAGACGCCTGTGGCAGTGGCAAAGTGCCGCCGTTTGGCAGGCAAAAAGCTGGCGATCATCCCGATCCTTCGTGCCGGTTTGGGTATGGTGGACGCAATGGTGGATCTGATCCCCTCTGCAAAGATCGGTCACATCGGTCTGTACCGGGATCCGGAGACCCATTTGCCTGTAGAATACTACTGCAAGCTGCCGGAGGATATCGGCAATCGGCAGGTGTTTGTGGTAGACCCGATGCTGGCTACCGGCGGCAGTGCTGTGGCGGCCATCGATTTTCTGAAGCAGCACGGCTGCCAAAATATCGTGATGATGAATATTATCGGCGCACCGGAGGGTGTGGAAGCGGTACAGAAGGCCCACCCGGATGTGGAGATCTACCTGGCTGCCCTGGACGAAAAGCTCAACGACCATGCCTACATTGTTCCCGGTCTGGGCGACGCGGGCGACCGGATCTTCGGCACAAAATAAGGGGGCAGAGGCTATGGAGATTCGTTTTGCACAGACGGAGGATGTACCCGGTATTATCGCCCTGCTGAAGCAGGTGGGACAGGTGCATCACCAAGGCAGACCGGATATTTTCCGTGCAGGTGCCCAAAAATACGGCCCTTCTCAGGTGATAGCGATGCTGGATAAGCCGGGGACGGTGATCTTTGTGGCGGTGCAGGAGGAAGAGGTGCTTGGCTATTGCTTCTGCTTTGTAAAGACCTACGAAAAAGATCCGGTGATCACCGATCATACGGAGCTTTACATAGACGATCTGTGCGTGGATGAAACCAAGCGGGGTATGCACATCGGTAAGCAGCTGTTTGACGAGGCTTGCCGCTATGCCCGGCAAAGGGGTTGCCACAGCGTAACGCTGAATGTATGGAGCTGTAACCCCGGTGCGATGGAATTTTACCGCCGGTGCGGTATGCTGCCCCAAAAGATCGGTATGGAACTGATGCTGTAATTTATCACGTTTCAAATTCGAAGTTTATCGAGCTGTTGGATAAACGCACAATCCCAAAGCCTTCCCCTTGAGGGGAAGGTGGCAAAAATCTTTGATTTTTGACGGATGAGGTGGAAATGTAGGTAGATTGCAGCGGTTACGATGGTGCGGTAACACCTCATCA
>JAZNRQ010000048.1:0-2186 GCA_045590735.1 Faecousia sp.
GTGGCAGCGGTCGGCAAATGTCAAGACGCTTGTCGTTGCAGACATTGCCGGGCACCGCAACAGGGACATCCCAAGGAAAATACGGATTCTTCGCTTTCGCTCAGAATGACAAGGTGTATCGCAACAGCTCGAGAAATTGGAATTTGATCCTTTGCAAAGATAAATGTATCCCCGGTGCAGCAAATGCACCGGGGGTGGTTTTTACATTTTTTCCGGGGCGGAGAAGCCCAAAAGATCAATGCAGGTTTCCAAAATATTCTTTGCCAAGGCAATCAGCGCAATGTAGCCTGCCTTCAGCTGTTTGTCCTCTTCCGTGAGGATACGAGTCTCGTGGTAGAACTTGTTCACCGCGCCTGCCAGCTCATAAATATAGGCACACAGCACATTGGGAGATGCGGTATTCAGCGCATTTTCCAGGTTCGGTGCCAGGCGGGTAATTGCCAGCATCAGATCCTTGGCATACTCATTGGCTGCCGGCTGGATGGGAAGCTTCTCCCAATCGCCGTATTTGGCAAGGATGGACTTGATGCGGACAACAGTATACAGAATGTACGGTCCGGTATTGCCCTCAAAGGCAGCGAAACGGTCCATATCAAACACATAGTCCTTGGTGGGCTGGTTGGAAAGGTCGCCGTATTTCAGCGCTGCCAGGGCGATCTTCTTGGTGGTAGGCTCTACCTCGTCGCCGGTGACGATCTGATTTTCCACAACCTTGGCACGGACAAAGTCCGTCATATCCCGGATCAGCATTTCCAGCCGCATCACGCCGCCGTCACGGGTCTTGAAGGGCTTGCCGTCCTTGCCATTCATTGTGCCGAAGCCCAGGTGCTCCAGGGTGTAATCCTCCGGCACGATGCCGCCCAGCTTCGCTGCCCGGAACACCTGCTCAAAGTGCAGACTTTGACGCTTGTCGGTAATATAGAACATCCGATCCGGCTTAAACTCCTGCATACGCTGCACCATCGTAGCCAAATCGGTGGTAGCATAAATGGCAGAGCCGTCGGACTTAACCAAAATGCAGGGAGGAACTTCCTTCTTGTCCTCTTCCCGGGCAACAGGAATGACCCAAGCACCCTCGCTTTGCACCGCGATGCCCCGGTTCTTGAAATCCTCCACCATGGCGGGGATAAAGGGGTCTGCATCACTCTCACCCAGCCAGGCCTCAAAATGCACATTCAGATCGTCATAGATCTTCCGCATATCCGCCAGGGACAGACGCATAATGTGCTGCCACAAAGCCCGGTAGCCGGGTCTGCCGTTTTGCAATTCATAAGTTGCAGTATGGGCTTTTTCCGCAAATGCTTCGTTCTCTTTCTTCTTGGCGGAAGCAGCGGGATAAATTTCTTCCAATTCAGAAATGGTAGAGGGTGCTTCCTCCGGGTAGGGACCGGTGTAGCTCTCGTCAAAGTAGCACAGCTCCGGCTGCCGTTCCTGCAGCTCCGAAATGATCAGACCCATCTGCAAACCCCAGTCGCCCAGGTGGATGTCACCGATGGCGTTGTAGTCAAAGAACTGAAAGAGCCGCTTGATGCTCTCACCGATAATGGCAGAACGCAGATGGCCAATGTGCAGCGGCTTTGCCACATTGGGTCCGCCGTAGTCCACCACAACAGTCTTGCCGGTGCCGGTCTTTTCCACACCGAAATCCGGTGCGGTACGCATAGCTTCCAGGTAATTTTGCAGGAAGCTGTCAGACAGGTTCAGGTTCAAAAATCCGGGCATTACCGCCTCGATCTTGGAAAAATCGTCCCTATCCAGCTTTTCCGCCACCGCATTGGCAATTTGAATCGGTGCACACTTATACTGCTTGGCAGCTGCCAATGCACCGTTACACTGATACTGGCAAAGGTCGGGACGGTTGGAAACCGTCACTCTGCCAAAGGATGCATCATACCCGGCATCGACGAATGCCTGCTGCATTTTTTTCGAAATTATATCTAAGATTTTTTCCATTTTTCAAATCTCCTAAAGTCTTGTCATCCCGAGCGGAGCCGAGGGATGACAAAGGTCGCTTTTCGGCTCCACAGGATAGCAAAATTTTACTGCTGATTATTTTTTACCCATTCCAGGTAATCGTCGTAGGTGCCGTAGCGGTCCCCAATGGTGCCGTCCGGCTGGAAGGCAATGACACGGTTACAGGTGGAGGTCAGCATTTCGTGGTCGTGGGATGCCAGCAGCACCACACC
>JAZNRQ010000049.1:0-5805 GCA_045590735.1 Faecousia sp.
GATGTCCCTGTTGCGGTACCCGGCAATGCCTGCGACGACAAGTGTCTTGGCATTTGCCGACCGCGCTCCGTTTGCGATACCCCTCGCAATGACAATTGGGTTGTGCGAGTTTGAACAGCTCAATAAATTGGAATTTATCTTGTTGGCACTATCTTTGCTTGCAGGCGTACTCGTAGGCAAGCTTATAGTCCTCCAGCTCCCGGTAGCACCGCTCCAGCAAGGGGATACACTCCCCGGGATAGGTCTGCTCCGCCCGGGTCAGACAGTTGGCCGCCTGCCGGTAGTCCCCCGCTGCCGCGTACAGCTTGCCCCGCTGCAGATACCACCGGGCATCCCGCCGGGTCACCGCCTCCAAAATTGCCTCTGCCTGTTCCGGATCGCCGCCCTGTACCGCTGCATCGGCACGCAGCAGCAGCTCCCCGGTTACGGTGGGCAGCCGGGTCAGGATCTCCTGTGCCGGCACGCCTGCCCGGTATGCGGTCAGCAGCCGGGTGCGGCGGTTTCCTTCGGTCTCCAAAGCTGTTTTCTGTGCCGCTTCCTCTGCCTGCGCCAAAAGCTGCCGGGCATAAACAGGCTTTTCCTCTGCCACCCGGTCCGCCAGCTCCGCCGATGCCACCGCTTCCAAATAATAGGCAAGGTCATCGAACAGCGGATCCGGCGACTGATACTCTTTCAGCAGGGAAAGCACCTCTGCCATATCCCGGTTTTTATAGCTTTCCAGTGCCTGTGCCACCCTTTGCTGATTAGGAGAGGTCACTGCCGACTCCTCTAAAAAATATCCCAAGGGCTTTCCCAACTGCCGGGAAAGGAACAAAAGCGTATCCATAGAAGGCCGCGCCTTGCCGCTTTCGATCAGTGACAGCATATTTCTCGTAATGGTATCGCCGCAAACCTGCCGCTGAGAGAGCCCCGCATCCAGCCGCGCCTGCCGTATCCGCTGACCAAGCTCCATAGCACACCTCCGGGTAATTGTGATTTACCCCTACTGTACCACATTTCAAAGCAAAAATCCACCTTCACAAAAAATTTATTTGCTATTTCTCTGCCAATGTCTTATAAATATAGAAGAATGTGACTTGCAAGGAGGATCTTATGGTTATTCAGGAAATCAAGCAGCAAGCGGCAAAACAGCTGGCGCAAGCCCCTGTTTCACCCCGGCTTGTGGCTTTGGTATATGCATCTGTTGCACTGGGCATTCCGCTGGCAGTGCAGATCGTGATGTCGCTGCTGGATCTGCAGATCGCTGACACCAGCGGACTTGCAGGCATTGGCACCCGGAGCATTTTTATGTCCCTGCAGCTGCTCCTCTCCGGCATCGTTACGGTGCTTACCCCCTTCTGGAGCTACGGCTATATGGGTGTGGCACTGCAGACCGCCAAGGGTTTGCCTACCCGTCCGGACAAGCTGCTTTCCGGTTTTCGCCGGTTTTGGCCGCTGCTGCGGCTGAGCATTTTGCTCATTGCTCTATATTTCTTCCTGGGCAGTGCCTGTATGTATGCCGGTTCCCTGCTGTATATGCTGACACCCCACAGTGCCGCGGTCATCGAGCAGATGGATCAGATTATGCTGACCTTGGAAAGCACAGTGCCCAACGAAGAGCTGCTGATGAATCTTGCGGCGTCCATGTGGCCCGCCTATCTGCTGATCGGCCTTTTGCTGATGGTGGTGCTCTTGCCTATCAGCTACCGGCTGCGGCTGGCTGAGTGGACGATTATGGACGGCAATAACCGGGCTCTCTTTGCGATGGCTGTCAGTAATTTCAGTATGCGTGGACGCTGCTTCCGGATGTTTTTGCTGGACTTAAGCTTTTGGTGGTACTACCTGCTCAGTGCGCTGTTTATCTCCCTGGGAGATATGGGACGGCTGATCCCCGGCGGCGGAGAGCTTGCCTTCTGGGGCTTTTACCTGCTGGGCGTAATTTTGCAGTTTGGACTTTTGGTGCTGTTTATGCCGAAAGTGCAGACCACATACGCCATTGCCTACACCACCCTTTTAAAAGATCCGATGGGCGACCGCAAACCCCCGGAACAGGAATAAAACCTTCAGGCGCACTCCCTCAGAGAGTGCGCCTGAATATATTTTTATCCACCGCCATTTGCAAATTCCAATTTATTGAGCTATCTATCAATAGAATATGTAGGGGCGGCGATCCGCCGCCCGCCCGATTTGTGAAGCAAATCGGGATCGCCATCGGCGATAATATGCAGATTTCCTGCGGAAATCCCAATAATTCGCACGCGAATGATTGGGCGGGCGACCAATGGTCGCCCCTACGTTCGCCAACGGAACTGCTCTACAAACCAGAATTTGAGGATGGCGGTATCGTGAACAAGTGACATTTATCGTATCGATGATCGCCAGAGTGTCAGCGCAAAATTGTCCACGGGCACTGCCCACTCATTCCCGATTATAAAAAATGCCGGCCCGTAATGAGCCGGCATTTTGGGGTCTGTATGGGTTTTACTCTGCAGCAGGCAGATTGGCTGCTGCCGCAGAAATGGCGGGCAGATTCCAGGTGGACATTGCGCTCTCCCAATCCTTATAGAACTGAGCAACGCGGGTCTTCTGTGCTTCGGACAGACCGCTGAAGACCTGGTTATCCAGCTTTTCCATCACGCCCTTCAGGCTGAAGGAAATACCATGGAAGCCTTCGTCGCTTTCCTTTGCGCCGTAGTTCTGATCGGACATTACGTAAATGCCGCCGAACTCATCCTTCAGCTTCAGGTAAGCATTGGCGTAGATTGTCTGCGCACCACGTGCTGCGTTGTTATCAAGGCCTTCCTTGAAGATACCGAAGACAGAGCCGGAGGTGAATACCTTACCGCTGGTCAGTACATTTTCGCCTTCGTTGGCAATAGCAGTCCAGCCATTGGCATATTTATCACCGTTCATTTCGGTTGCAAACTGCAGATCAGGCATATCCTGCACGCTGAGCACAACACCGTAGGTATCGGTAGCAGCAGCCAGAGTCGGGTCGCATACGATCTTTGCCTTGTAGTAGATGCCGGCCTTGGTAGTACGCAGGGTAACAGCGGTCAGCTGCAGCTCCAGAACGTGGACGCTATAGCCGTCGCCTTCCTTCAGCGCAATGTAACGCTTGCCGTCGGCGGTAAAGTCTTTTTCGATGTAGTTAACATTTACATTGTCGATCTTTGCACCGGCAGCCGCAGTAGTTGCCTTGGTGTCGAATACGAACAGATCACCGGCCAGAGTGACGGAGCCAACATTATTGCCGTTCAGGTCCAGGTACAGGTTGCCTGCACGGGAGATGCTTTCAACAGGAGCATACAGCTTAACTGTCTGCATTTCGCCCATAGCATTGATTGCTTCCTGGACAGTTGCGTAGTTCACACCGCCTACGCTTGCAGCTGCAGCCTTAGTTTCGCCACAGTTGGAGCATACGACAGTCTGATTCTCACCGGATGCGTAGCTATGGTTGACGCAGGTGGTGTAATAGGTGGTTTCCACAGTGCCGGTAATGGTGGTTTCAACATAGAACTTCAGGGTTTGGTTTGCGATGTTACCGGTAGTATTTGTATAGCAACGCCAATCCTGAGTGTTATATATACCAATATAGCGCGTATCTGATGTTTGTATATTCTTAAGATAGCCGGTTGCTGTATCAACAACAAAGGTCTTGGCATCGCCGTTGCCGACCTTCACACCGTTGTTGGTATTGGTGCAGTACAGATAATCTTTCGTGCTTCCGTGGACATAGAAAATCAGGTTGTCGCCGTCCTTGTCCAGATCCCACAAAATGTTCTCGAAATCCGCAACCAACTGACCGTCAGCATTCTCAGTAACAGTCACATTTGCTGCAGGGGCAGATGTGCCGCCATTGTTGGGCAGGGCGTAGACTGTACCGCCCTTGGTCATAGTGATTACGACCACATTGCCGTCGTTGATCTCAGAAATATCCTTTGCGACATAGGCAGTAATGCCCTCACCTTCTTGCACTTCCGTTCTGGTGTACAGCGCATAGAAGGTCGCATCGTTGCCTACAGTGTAGCTGCTGCCTGCAGCATAGACGGTTTCGGGTGCAATGGCAGTTTCCTTCACCTGTGCCTCAACCCAGCCAGCAAAGGTGTAGCCTTCGGGAGCAGCATTGGTAGCTGCAGGCATGGTGTAGCTCTTGGTTGCCTCAGCGGTTTCGGTCTTGGTGGTAGCGCCCTGCTCCACGAAGGTCAGAGTGCTTTCCACGACCTCGGCTTCGCCTGCTACCAGCTTGTACAGAGACAGGTTGAACTGATAGCCACTGTCAGTTGCGTTAGAGGTTGCATATGCACCGAAACAATTTCCGGTTTTTTGGTATGCAACACCCCGGGTCGTGACAGAAGCAGAGGTCAGGGTAAATGTCTCGCTGCCAGAGACGGTGAACACATGAACATTTGCTCCAACAGAGAAGCTGGTGCTACTGCTGCAGATCAAATAGTTGTCGCCGTTTTTCAGTGCAATGCCTCCGTCCGCGGGAACTACGATCCAGCCGGGCAGGGTGCTGATATTATCCACAACAATACTGTCACCGACTACAGTTACCTCAGTGGTGCTCAGTCTGCCGCTACCAGTTGCCAAATTCATGGCATAATTTGTGCCGTTATAATTGGCAACGATCACGAACTGACCGCCTGCGGTTACATCAGCCAAATCGGTGACCTGCTTGTAGTAACCGTCGGTGGGAATCTCGGGAGCAACGGGCTCAGCTGCGCCACAGTGCTCGCAAGTGCCGTCCACATAGTTGTGGGTCAAAGCGGGAATTTCTTCCTGAGGGGTAACGGTCTCTTCACAGTCAGGGCAGTAAACACTGTTGGTCTTGCCGGGAATGCCGCACTGAGCAGCATAACCGTCAGTCATTTCGGTCTTGTTGGGGTGGGTGCACTCGGGCTCCGGATTGGGAGTCTCACCACCGGAGGAATCCTCTGCGAAAGTCAGGGTCATAGAAGCAATACGAACCTGATTTGATCCTGCTACATCCAACTTTAGCCATTTGTAAGATGTGGCAAAAGTTACAGCCGGGTAGTCTTTATAAGATGTGGTGGTTGTTGCGATGGATCCTGCGTCAACCCATGTTGCACCATCATCGTTGGAACCAGAAATAGTCACCGTATCTTTTTTATTGCCTGCGTTCATAGCGAACGCAGTAATTTGTTTTGTAGACTTGATTATAGCATAGCCGTTATTTGTTGAGCTGCTGTAAATGCGTAGTTGCGAGGTAAAATGGCAGTCATTAGTGACCACAGTTACTACATCATCTAACTCGTGCTCTTCATTCTTAGCATACTGGGTACCAGCAGTGTAGTTAGAGAAAGTGTAAGTCACTGTCTCTTCAGCTGCAAGGGCAGTTGCGGGGAGCATGCCGAGGATCAGCATAGCTGCCAGCAGGATGGATAAAACTTTTTTCATACTTTTCTCCTCCATTTTGTGATTTTTGCGTTTTCTTTGCTATATAGAATATCAACATATATGATACTACAAGATTTTCCAGATGTAAATACCAAAAACGAGAAATTTCCGCTTTTTTCCTTATTATTTCGTATTTTTTGAACCGACACTGACAGGGAACGAAAAAAGCGAAGGATTTGATATATCAGATAAAGAAAGAGGATTCTTCGCCGCGCTCTTAAATGACAAAGCGTATCGTTCAAATTCCGGTTTATCGAGCTGTTAAAAAGGCTTCTCCTTGAGGAGAAGCTGTCGCCGCAGGCGACTGATGAGGTGTTGCCGAACTATTGTAACCATTGCAATCTACCTACATTTCCACCTCATCCGTCAAAAATCAAAGATTTTTGCCACCTTCCCCTCAAGGGG
>JAZNRQ010000050.1:0-14030 GCA_045590735.1 Faecousia sp.
AGAAAACGGAAACGGTCTGTTAGTGCCTGTTGCAAACGGTCCGTCTGCAGCACTGCTGCCTTTGACTACCTATCAGTATGAGAATGTTGCAGACAAGGCAAAGATTTCCGCAGATCATATTTCAGAAGGTACGGCGGAAGCTATGACCGACGGCATTATCGTCCACCGGGAAAGCAGCTTCCTGCAGGATACCACCTTTGATGGCAGTGCCGCTACCATCAAGCTGGAATTTGATACTCCCGAAACTGTTTGCGGTATAGCGGTTTATAACAGCTATGACTATGACTACTTATACAGCAATATTAAGTCCATTCGTCTGCAACTTGCAGATGGCGGTTACAAGCTGTTTAAGGACCTTTCTTTCGACTGGAGCAAGTATTATACCGAAGAAGGCTATGTCATTCCCGGCGGCAGCATTGCCATCGAGTTTGAGCCTGCCAAAGTGAAAGCAATCGAAATTTCAATGCCGGGTGAGGATGCACAATATGCCATTTCTGAGATTGCGGTTATGGCAAAGCGTCAGGACAGAGCTGAGCTGCCTCCCATTCAAAGCGATACCAGCTGGGCGATGGAAGCTCCGAAAGATGATACGGTGGAATTTGACGGCATCGTGAGTCCCGAGGAATACAAGGGCGACAAGATTTCCTTTGCCGATACCAATGGCGTGACCATGACTATGTATTCCAAGATGGCAGAGGAAGGTATCTTCTTTGGCTTCAGCAGCAATGATACCAATGTCTTTGTAAACCCGGAGCACGCTATTTTCCAGAACACCTCTGTGGAGATCCAGTTGGCTGCCGGCGGACTTGAAAAACTCAACGCCAATGTGATTCAGGTTCGGTATGGGCTTGATGGGACCATTGAAGGCTGGATCGGTGTGCAATCTACTGAAAACTATGAATATATGCGCACCTATATTGAGTCCACCAGCAAGGTGCATATTAACGGTGAGCTGAACAGCTCCAATTGTACCGGCTACAGTTTGGAGGCATATATTCCCTATAGCTCCTTAAACCTGACTCAAAAGCCGGAAAGCCTGATCTGTGCGCCTTCCTTTAACACCAGAAAGGACTATGACGCATCCGGCAGAACCACCTGGACGCTGATGGTAGGTTCCTCCTTCCAGGATCCTTCCTCCTGGTATCGGATTGATGCGGAAGGTCAGACAGTTATGACTGATGGCTTCCGGATAAACGGCGATCAAATCGCCCAGACAGGTGGTTCCAATCAGTTCTATTACTTCGATGATGAATTGATGGAAAACTACTATGTGAATGTGGATATTCAGATCGGCGATATTCTGAACAACGATGGTTTCCCCAAATTTGGCGTGGTGTCTAAATCCCTTGACAGCTTACTGGGGTATTACTTCGACTACGCAGGCGGAAATGTGGGCAGCATCGGCCGTATTGGTGCGAAAACTACTGAATTTGCCGGAACTCAGTGGCAATGGGAAACCAATTCCAGCCACACCTTCGGCATCAATTCCAGCGTCAGCCTGAACCGTGAAAAAACGGTAAATGTAGAGCTGATTCGCTATGAAAATCAAATCGTAATGCTGGTAAATGGCAGATTTGTACTGTCTGATGTGAATGTAAAGGGCTTGGAGAATGGCTCCATTCCGGGACTCTTCTTCTTTAATACGAAGGCCAATATTACAGTCAATACTTATCAGACAGATAAAAACATTGTAAGAAATTACATTGCCCCCTATATTCCGGAAATTGCACTGGATGCAAACTTAAGCGACTGGGATTTGGAGGCAACGAAACTTGCCAGCGAGGAAGACGGCACAAACGGCAATGCAATGTCTGTTTATGCTTACAGAAACGATTCCGGACTGTACCTTGCCTATGAGGTAAGGCACAGCTATCAGCCCCGCGTGTATATGTGGAATGAGGGTTCAGATGAACGGGGCGTGTGGTACTACAATACCAATGCTGAATTCTGGATCAATGACGACCATTTTGCTGCCACAGCTTTTGGTGATAGCGGCTATATGGTGAAATCTATGAAAACCACAGAGGATCTTGTCGCAGGTACTTATACAACTGTGATCGAGGTGTTTATACCTGCTGAGGTCATAGGCAATCAGGCAGCGGCGGTAGGTTTTGCGTTCAAGACCTGCGACCGTGATTATACCAATGTATCTGAGATCACAGATCCTGCTATCCTGTTCCGCGGAGATCCCTGGTGGTTCTTTGAAGGCCGTTTTCCCACGGATATGGCAAAGCGGTTTATTTTGAAATAAAGAGGTGGCAGTATGAATCAAAGTCTGAAAACAATCATTGCATTGCTTTTGGTACTGACCTTTGCAACGACATTGCTGATTGGCTGCAAGAATACACAGCCCTCATCTACAGAGCCGGATAACAGCACAACCCAGCCGGCAGACGAGTCGGATACGACAGAGCCTAACGCTGAGGAGACCGAACCTCCCCGGAAGCCCGGTGTATACTTTGTAACGATTCTTCCTACAGCCAACGGTACTGTTACAGCTGACCACACGGAGGCAGAACAAGGAGATACGATTACATTGACCGTGACTCCGGATGAAGGTTATGAGCTGCTTTCTATAACAGCAAATGGCATAGAGTGTGAGCTAAGCTTCAAAATGCCGGCAGAGGATGTAAGTATACTGGCTAGATTTGGCTTGCCGGAAGAGCCTACCGAACCGGAAGCAACCACTGTCCCCAAGGTTTACCCCAAGGGCGATTTCTTCGGCAGTGCCGGTGGATACCACTCCAGCGATGTATTGAATATGAAGACAGACAGCGGATCAAGTCCCTACCTTGTAATGGATGCAGGCAAGGCAACTCCCTTGTATGCTTATGTCAAAGGTGTCACTGCAAAGCAGTTCTATTTGGAGCTGACAGCGCAAGTTGCCGATATTCGGTCTGATGAAAAGTATCCAAAGTTTGGTTTGATGACCAGTGACGGCAAAGAAATGGTCAAATTCTACTTGGATATGACCACCGAAAAGCAGGTCAGCAGCCTGGGGGCAGTTCACCAGAAGTCCGGCAGAGAAGATGATTGGGCCGGACAGAGTGTATGGAATTTGAATAAAAAGCTTGACCTGACCACCGGAACCGTAACGCTTGGGCTTTTGCGGGATGGAAGCAATTATTACATCTATGTAAATGGTCAGTTGGCTGCCTCCGGAAGTGATCTGTCCGAGAGAAATGCTGCAACAGGCATTTTCTCCTTTGGTACTTCCCTGAAGGTGACCAATTACAAGCTGGTAAAAACCGGAAACGACTATGATAAGCTGCTGGCTGAGGCTCAAGCAGATGTAGTTGTCTTTAACCAGGCAGCACTGACAGAAAACTATTTCGGTAAGGCTTCTGATGATGTGTATACCCTGACAACCAATTCTGATGCCCAACATCTGGTGGACGATGTGACTGTTGCAGGCAAAATTATGCGTGAAAGCAACTACAACCTGAAAGGCAAGCTGACGTTGACAGACGCAGACACTTGGGGACAGGCGAGAATCCTGATTTCTGCCGATGCCCAAAATGAATACTTCATTGCTTTGGAGAAAAGCGGTGAAAACAGTTATCAGATCTTTACTATGTCCAAGGCAAACGAAGAGGGCTGGAGTAACTGGACGCTGATCGATGATGCCGAGCAGAACGGCAGTCGTAACAGTATCGATTTTGAGGTCATTGTCAGTGGAAATCTGTTGTATTTCCTGATTGATGATGTTGTTTATTATACATGCAGTCGTGTGTCTATGGCCGCAAGCACGGTCAAGTTCACCGGCTACAATGTTGGTACGACCACCGTAGAAAATATTGTACTGGAAGTATTTACAGATGAAGCTGCGGCACAAGCCTATGCAGATTCCAAGCAGAGCCGTTTCGGCGAGAATTTTGGCGTCAGTCAGAATACATACTGGACAACAGGCGGCGTTGATCTGACAAGTGACAATGGCGAAAATCCCACGGTATCCTTTGTAGGCGGCGCACCTCAGTATGCTTACCTGAATGATGTGTTTACAGATAAATTCTGTTTTGAAACAGAGTTTAATGTAACAGATATTCTGAATAATGATGCCTATCCCAAGTTTGGCGTTATGGTCAACGGCACATCTGAGATGGTCAAATTCTTCGTGGATATGACATCTGCAATGACTGCTACCCACGTGGGTGTCGTCTATCAGCCCACCGGCGGCGGGGATGATTGGGCAGGATCGAGATCCTGCCAGGTGCCGGGTATGTCCTTCACAGGCAGCGATACCGTGAAGCTGAAGCTTGTCCGTGACGGCAGTGCCTATTACTTCTATGTCAATAATGCTTTGGTGCTTTACGACGAGGACGGCTTTAAAAATGAGAATGGTGCAGTTGGTCTCTTCTCCTTTAACACTGTGATGACTTCCAGCAATTACACCGTGGCAATTGGCTCCGGTGCAGACAGTGCCATTCAAAACGCAAAAAATGATATAGCACAGCTGACAAAGCTGGGACTGACCTGCAACTGGTTTGCAGATAACGGCGATGGAAGCTACAGCCTGACCACGAATTCCAATGCGGAACACAAGGTAGATGACCTGACTCAAGGCGGCAATGTGTTGCGTGTCGGGAATTACAGTGTCAAGGGCAAGTTGACCCTGACAAATGCCGGCGACTGGGGACAGGCAAGAATTCTGATTTCTGCCGATGCGAAAAATGAGTATTTTATTGCACTGGAGCGCACCGCAGCCGGAAAGTATCAGATTTTCACCATGTCGAAAGCAAATCAGACAGGCTGGGATAAGTGGGAGCTGATTCTGCACGAAAATGACAACGGCACACGAAACAGCATTGATTTTGAATTGATTGTCATCGGCAATCAGGTTCATTTCCTGATTGATAATCAGGTGGTTTACACCACCAGCCGGGTATCTATGACGGAAAGCACTGTCAAGTTTACAGGCTACAATGTGGGAACAACTACCATCGAAAATCTGTCTGCCCAGATTTTTGAGAGTCAACAAGCGGCACAAAATTATCTGACAGAGAAGAATTAAGGACACGGTTTCCACAAGGACGGGACTCCTCCTTGTGGTAAATGAAATCATTAAAAAATCGAACGTAGGAAAGAGGGGCAAAGGATAATGAAATTAAAAAAATTCTTCGCAGTGGTTATTTCTTTTGTAATGCTTCTGGCAATGTTCCCTGCAACAGTATTGGCAGCAGACAATACTGCGCCGGAGGTTGTATCTCAACAGTTAAGCCTTGGTGACGATTTGACACTTAAATTTTATGTCAAGGCAGATTCCGCAACTGTGGTAAATGTCACAGTAAACGGCAATTCCGTAGCCTATGACCTTGGCACAATGCAAACCGATAGCGACGGATACTATGTGATCCCTGCCCGGTTGGCTGCGGCCCAGATGACAGAGGAAATCGCTTTGGATTTTCTGCAAAATGATGTTTCTGTTTTGCAAAAGACCTACACAATTCGTGATTATGCGGTGGCAATTCTGGAGGGCAATTATCCTACAACCACCAAGAATCTTGTCCGCAATATGCTTGGCTACGGTGCTAAAGCACAGCAGTATTTCGGTGTAAATACCGAAAACCTTGCCGATGCAGGCTATAAGAGTACTGATGCAGTGACACTGCCCACCGAATGCGAAGCAATGTCTGTCAGTGGTAGTATCAGCGGTCTGAAGTTTTATGGCGCATCTTTGGTCTTTGATAATAAGATTGCGGTGCGTTTCTACTTCACCGGTTCTGTGGATAGCGTTAACTTCGGTGATTATGATGTAGTTGCGAAAAACGGTTTGTACTATGTGGAAGTGCCGGGTATCAATCCCCAGGACTACGATAAGAGCATTGTTCTGTCTGCAAGTAAGGCAGAAGAAACGCTGACTGTTTCCTACAGTCCCTTGAACTACATCCTCCGTATGAGCGAAAAAGGCAGCGAAACACTTAAACTGTTACTCAGCGCCCTGTATGGCTATCACGCGGCAGCCGTGGAATATGTGAATCATACCGGATTCTTCGGCAACGCATACGGCTATGCGACAGCATCACAGATGGATCTATCTGCAGACACCGGTGCCAACACCGGCACGGTTACTGTGGCAAACAACGGTATTTCCTTTGGCTACATCAATGATTTCAGAGAAAATGATTTCTATTTTGAAGCCAAATTCCATATTAACGATGTTTTGGAAACCGAGAATTGGCCCAAGTTCGGCTTGTTTGTACAAGGCGAAAATGTGCAGGATGCCTTCTATGTAGATATGAACAGAGAACTTAATGCCTCTGTAGTTGGCAGAACGGAAAGCATCAATGGCACCTTTGATTGGGAGAACACCAAGACTGCATGGGTCGATAATATGGCATTCTCCGGTGAGGGCGAGAATGTGACCCTGGGCATCCTGAAGGATGGCAAGCGTCTGCATCTGTTTGTAAACGGTGCCTATGTTATGAGCAGTGTTTGCGGCTTTGACAACAGTGCAGTAGCCGGTATTTTCAGCTTCAACGTCGGTATGACCGTAACAGAGTACTTTGCAGATACCACTGCAGAAGTGCTCGAAGTCAAGAATGCTCTGGTTTCGGAAGGTGAAAAGGTCAAGGGTGAGATGTTCGGCTATGCTGCGGGCGATGGCGTGATTTACGGCACCTCCAATGAGATCGATCTTTCCAAGGATCAGGGCGATGAGTCTTCTGTATATATTTACGGCGGCGCACCCCAGTACACATACTTAAACGATGTCTTTACCAATAAATTCTGCTTTGAGACAGAAATCAATGTAGAAAATGTACTCAATGGCGACAACTGGCCCAAGTTTGGTATTATGGTCAACGGTGCTTCCGAAATGGTCAAGTTCTTCGTGGATATGACCCCCGCTATGACCGCGACCCATGTTGGTGTTGTCTATCAGCCCACCGATGGTGGAGATGACTGGGGCAATAGTGTATCTTGTGAAGTACCCGGTATGGCTTTCAGCGGCAGTGATACAGTCAAGCTAAAGCTGATCCGTGACGGCAATGCCTACTACTTCTATGTAAATGACGCATTGGTGCTGCACAATGAACAGGGCTTCAAGGACGAAAGAGGCGCTGTTGGTATCTTCTCCTTCAATACTGTACTGACTGCCAAGGCATACAGTGTAGAAGTGGGATCCCTTGGTGAAGGCTTCCAGACTATTTATCAGGTTGGTTTGACAAACAACTGGTTTGCTGACAATGGTGACCGTGTGTATACTCTTTCCACAGACTCCGATGCCCAGCACAAAGTGGATGACTTGACCCGTGGCGGTATCGTAATGCGCAAAGCAAACTACCGTGCAAGCGGCAAGGTGACCTTGACGGATGCGGCTGATTGGGGTCAGGCCAGAATCATCGTTTCTGCTGATGCACAAAACGAGTACTTTTTCGCTCTGGAAAAGCTGCCTGCCGGTAATTATCAGGTATTTACCATGTCTAAGGCAGCGGAAGATAACTGGAACAACTGGATCTTCTTGGGTAATACCGGCAAGAATACTCTAAATTTCGAAGTGGTTGTCAGTGGCAATCAGATGTACTTCCTGCTGAACGATCTGATTTGCTATGAAACCGACTATGTGGCTATGACCGAAAGCTCTGTGAAGTTCACCGGTTTCAATATTGGTACTACCACGGTGGAGGATCTGTCCTTTGAGGTTTTTGATGACAGCAATGCGGTAGAAGCCTATATTTCCGGCAAAGAATATAAGCCTGAGGGCATACAGGAAACCGAACTGAGCACAAACTACTTTGCTGAAGGCGAAGATGGCGTGTATACCCTGTCCACCGATTCCGATGCCCAGCATCTGGTTGATGATGTGCTGGTGAACGGTTTGCAAATGCGTGAAAGCCGTTACAGCCTGAAGGGCACACTGTCTTTGACAGATCCTGCCCCCTGGGGTCAGGCAAGAATCCTGATTTCTGCCGATGCACAAAATGAATATTTCATTGCACTGGAAAAACACGAAAACGGTCATTATCAGGTGTTCACCATGTCCAAGGCGGCAGAAGATAATTGGAACAATTGGGTGTTCATTGGAAATACCGGCAAGAATGTTCACGATTTTGAGCTGGTTGTAAACGAAAGTAAGGTGTATTTTCTGCTGGACGACCTGATTTGCTATGAAACGGAACGGGTTGCTATGACCGGAAGTACTGTAAAATTCACTGGCTTCAATATCGGCACCACAACTGTGGAGAACCTGTCTGTGAAGACCTTTGCAGACAGTGATGCCGTGGCTGCTTATATTGCCGGCAAGGCATATAAGACCGAGGCCAATCCGGAAACACTCCTGAGCACCAACTACTTTACCGAAACCGAAGAGGGCGTATATACCCTGACCACCGATTCCGATGCCCAGCATTTGGTAGACGATATTATCGCGGATGGCTTCGTTATGCGGGATGATTTCTATGCCGTGAAGGGCAAGCTGTCCCTGACGAATGCAAATGATTGGGGTCAGGCAAGAATCCTGATTTCTGCCGACGCACAAAATGAATGTTTTATCGCGCTGGAAAAACTGCCCTCCGGCAACTATCAAATCTTCAGTATGTCCAAAGCCGGTCAGGATAACTGGGATGTTTGGCAGGCAATCGCCGATGAAAATACCAATGGCACCAGAAACAGCATTGACTTTGAGCTGGTGGTCATTAGCGGTCAGGTACATCTGTTGATCGACGGCAAGCTGGTTTATAAGACGAGCCGTGTTCAGATGACGGAAAGTACGGTGAAATTCACTGGCTACAATGTGGGAACCACCACCGTGGAGAATCTGTCTGCACAGAGGTTTGACAGCCAGGAGGCTGCAGAAAACTATCTGCTGGGCAAAAACCTTGTTTCCGGCAAGGCCATTACCTACAAAAATGACCTGAGTACCGTTGGCGCAGACCCCAGTGTCATCTACATCACGGAGGGCAAGGATGCAGGCAGCTATTATATGTATGTTACATCTGACACTTTGGGTTGCACCGGCTATCTGGCTTACCAATCTTCCGATTTAGTGAATTGGAAATGTGTTTCCACCGCACTTTCTGTAGCAGAAAACTACTATGACGAAGCAACCGGACGCACCTTTGCTTCTTATTTGACCACAGATTACTGGGCACCGGAGGTTATATACGATGCTCAGACAAAGCTGTACTATATGTTCTACAACGCAGACCGCTATGATAATGCAGGTTATTACTATGCAGACATTGCAGTTTCCAGCGACCCTGCCGGTCCTTTTGTTCCCTATAACACATACCTTGGCAACGCCCCTGTACTGATCAATGCGGAGGAGAATATCTGGGCCTACAAGCCTGTATTCGATTTTTCAAAAATGGATGAGAGCCATCCTTTGTATGAAGCTGCCAGCGATGGCTATATGAAGGTCATTGACCTGAGCCCCTTCGTTGACCCTGTCAGCGGACAGAAATATGTCTATTTCTGCCACGATGTCAGTTCTTCTCTGGGCGTTGCCAACTCCGGTATTTATATGATGAAGCTGGGAAGCGATTACACTCCGGATTACAGCAGTGTTACAGCTTTGACTGTAGCTGAAAGCGCACTGGGTGAGGGTGCGGTAAATGAAGCACCCTGTATGCTCTATAATGAGCAATCCGAAAAATACTATTTGCTATACTCCGCAAACAAATATTATCAGCAATCCTACTGCGTCCGTGTAGCAGTGGCAGATAGCCCCGACGGTCCCTTCACCAAGCTGACAGAGAATGAGGGCGGCTACCTGCTATATGGCACTGATCAGATGACCGGAACAGGTCATTGCAGTGTGGTAAACCGTGACGGACAGAACTACATTGTCTACCATGCCCATAAGGAAAAGACCGACGAGATTCTCGTCAGAGGCATTGCTATGGATGAAATGCACTGGATAGAAAATGCCAAGGGTCTGCTGGTACCTGTAGTCAATGGCCCCTCTGCAACGGATATGCTCCTGACCAGTGGTGATTATGTCAATGTTGCGTCCAAGGCATCCGTTACAGCAACCAATCTGGTATCCGGCTCTGCCGATGCCTTGACCGATGGGGTGATTTTGCATAGAGAAATCGGTTTCCTGCAGGACGCTGCCTTTAACGGCAACGCAACAATTACACTGCGGTTTGAAAACGCACAGTCTGTATATGCTGTGGCACTGTATAACGGATATGAGAATCCCTTCACAAGTGTTCAGTCTGTACGGCTGTACCTTGCCAATGGGGAAAGCATCTGCTATACACAGGGTGCTTCCGGGATGCTGAAAACTGTTCCTGCGGAGGTAATGGCCATTGAAATCGTTATGCCTGCAATGGATGCACAGTACGCCATCTCTGAGATTGTGGTTATGACAAGCAAATAATTAACATATGCGCAAGATCCTCAAAACTGAAAAGTGAGGTAATAAATATGAACAAAACTAAACTATTATCGTTAATTATGGCGGTAATTATGGTTCTCAGTATGCTGCCAATGAGTGTGTTTGCGGCGGAACCTGCTGCCCCGGAGGTTGTCTCCCAGCAACTGAACCTGAGTGACGACCTGACTATGCGCTTTTATGTAAAAGCCGACAACAACACCGTGGTCAATGCCACTGTAGCTGGGGTAACCAATGCGTATGACCTGAGCACTATGACTGCAGACGAAAACGGACAATATGTCGTGCCTGTCAGTCTGGCAGCCGCTCAGATGACAGAGGAAATCACCTTGGATTTCCTGCAGAACGGCGAAAATGTTTTGCAGAAAACCTACACCATCCGGGATTATGCAGTGACAATTTTGGAGGGTAACTATCCTGCAAGAACCAAAAAGATGGTTCGATATATGCTCCATTACGGTGCCAAGGCGCAGCAGTATTTTGATGTGAATACCGGCAGCCTTGTCAATGTAGGCTACGAAATTACAGAAGAAGCTGCATTGCCGTCTGAATATGAAGCGATGTCTGTCAGCGGCAGTGTCAGCGGTCTGAGATTCTACGGTGCATCCTTGGTGTTCGAGAATAAGATTGCAGTACGTTACTACTTCACCGGTTCTGTAGAAGGCGTTGACTTCGGTGACTACGATGCAATTTCCAAGGGTGATATGTACTATGTAGAAGTTCCGGGTATCAATCCTCAGGATTATGCAAAGAACATCACGTTGACTGTCACCAAGGGTGCGGAAACGCTGGCTGTCTCCTACAGCCCCTTAAACTACATTATCCGTATGAGCGAAAAGGGCAACGATGAACTGAAGGCACTTCTGAATGCTCTGTATGGTTATCATACTGCTGCAATAGAATATGTAAAAAATAAAGAGCAGGAAGGTATGTTCTTTGGTTCTGCCGGAAGCTTTGTTTCCAGCCCTGTCATTGATCTGTCTACAGACTGCGGCGAAATGCCTTATTTGGTACTGGATGCCCATAAGTCCACTCCGCTGTATACATATATTGCGAACCTGAATACCCAGAATTTTAGTTTTGAGACCACCGTGAAGGTGGACAGCGTGATCGAAAATGAGAATTACCCCAAGTTGGGCATGCTGGTCAATGGACAAACGGAAATGGTGAAATTCTACCTGGATATGAATCCTGAACTTCAGGTTCCTCAGGTAGGCGCAGTACACCAAAATACCGGCAAGGATGACGACTGGGCGTACACCTCTGTGACCACACTGTCTGAAGCATTGGATTTAAGCACCAATACCGTTATGTTGAAGCTGGTTCGTGACGGTGTGAACTACTATTTCTATGTCAATGGTGCTATGGTACTGGCAGGAAATGATCTGACTGACGAAAACGGCGCAGTGGGCTTCTTCAGCTTTGGTACAGAGCTGACGCTGACGGACTACACTGTGGCAGCTGCCGGTGCTGACTACGAACAAGCTTTGACCCAGGCTAAGGCCGATGCAGAAGCATTTAACCAGGTCAGAAATCAGATTTTGCAGACAAGCACCAGCTATACGGTGGAAGAGCTGAAGCTGGGTGCAAAGCTTTGGAACGGCAGAGGCTTTGTCTTTACCGAGCTGCCCGAGGCACTGATTGGACAGTCCTATGTCTACGGCAAGTTCAACACGCAAATTGATATGACTGTTTTACAGGATGGCTATCTGTATGTGTTGACTCCGCCCACCAATCATGCAAACTTCCCGGACAATATTCTGGCAGAGGGCTCCGGCTTTGCCCAGCTGAGCATTGCAGAGGATTGGTGTTTGGCAAATTACTCCAACCCCATCAATACCTTGGTATATGAACGGGCAGTGAAGCCCGGCGAGAATATCACCATTGACGCAAGCTGGGCAATCGTTGTGGTATCCAAGGATCGTCTGAATCTGTATCCGCTGCTGATGCCTAATGATACCACCACTGTGAAAACCGTTGCCATTGGCGAAAAGGTGTGGTCTGACGAGGACAAGGCTTACACCTTCATCAGCATGCCTGAGGCGTTGATCGGGCAGCAGTACCTCTATGGCAGCATCCTGGGTGGTGTGGATGTAACCGCTGGCAGGGATGGTTATTTCTATGTGATCACCCACCCCCGCACCGACAGCAATTTCGCCGCAAGTGTGGATAACTATAACTTTAAGCGCCTGGAACTGCCGGAGTGGACCTTTGCAGATTATACTGTAAAGCGTAACACCTGGGTATACGAGCTGCGAGTTTCCAGAGGCGAGAGAATCCAGCTTGCTCCCTGGTGGGGCGTGCTCATCGGTTCTGAGACACAGCTGGATCTGACCGGCAACGGCATTACTGTTCCGGGTAGCCAGCTGGCAGTGATCGAATCTGACAGCTATGCATCTGTCCCTGTGGCGCTGAAGCAACAGGTGTTCTCGGATCAGACTCCCTATTACTACCACACCATTCCTTACTGGATGGCAGGTAAGAGCTTCCTTTGCGCACCGCTCAACGGCGGCTCAGCTACGGTCACCAAGGCCGGTAAGCTGTATCTGATCGGCAGAAATCAGGCCAATGGTCAGCAGTATCTGGACAAGGGCTTCACCCATGTGATGGATCTGGACTTTGAACCTTGGGGCGGTGCAGGTCTTGGCGGTGGTAACTTTGCTGCCATGGGCTTTGCTTTGTACCAAAAGGATGTAACCGTGGGCGAGACTGTGACCTGGGGTCGCTGGGGCGTACCGCTTTTCTATTCGGATGCAAAGCTTCCTGCAGAGCCGATTACGGGCCTAAAGAGCTTGTCCATTGACCAAATGCCCACCAAGACCACCTACAAGCTGGGAGAAAGCTTTGATGCCACCGGTCTGGTCGTGACAGGTATTGACCGTAACGGCCAAAAGATCATCATTGACAGCGAGCATTATCTGCTGGCACCTGCGGTGTTGTCCGCGGATGTACCTGCAGTTTCGGTGATCGTGGATGATAAGATCTGCGCGATTCCCGTAACCGTTACCGATGAAAACGGCAAGGATCTGACGGATTATTCTCCTGCAGATATGTCCGGCTTTACCACACAGAAAGCACCCATTATCACCGGCAGTATTTCTTTGAGTACGGTGGATAGCATTGTTTCCACCATCAAAAAGGAAGAAGCTGACGGTGCCACCGGCTTTATTGTATATCTGACCACACTGGCAGAATCTGAGCGCACTGTGGAGAATCTAAAGCGGATCGCCGATTGTACCCAGTACCCGGTTATGGCACTGGCATACGGCAATTATGACAATTTGGAAATGCGTCTGAATCTGTGGCGCATGGCTGTGCAGGCTGGCTTTGATGCTGTGGATATCCCCATGGACACCTACAGTGTTTCCTATGATGCCTGCAAGGAAAGCTATAAGGATACGGTATTTGCCAGCGCTGCACCCAAGGAAGTTTCCATGGATGCGGAAGTGATCGCCCAGCAAAAGGCATTTATGGCAGAGATTCGTGCCATGAACCCGGATGTGGAGATTTTGATGTCTGCACATGTGGGCGTTGCCATGAACCAGGAACAGGGCGTTGCGATTGCCAAAGAAATGGAAGCCCGCGGCGCAGACATTGCCAAGATCGTTTTGGCTAGCTCCTCCGATTTGGAGGAGGCTCTGCAGACCAACATGGTCCTGCAGGAGGAATTGAATGTTCCCTTCTTCTATAACTG
>JAZNRQ010000051.1:0-2048 GCA_045590735.1 Faecousia sp.
TCGGAAAGGCCGTAGTTGGTATCGTACTGGTGGTGGGGGAAGACCTTCAGCCACCGGCGGATCAGGCTGGGGGGGACCGGCTGCGCACCCACATGCATCAGCCGCCACTGGGCCAGGCGGTACCGGGAAAGCTCCACCCGACCGTCGTCAATGGCATCCAAAAGATCCTGGGCCCATGGCACCAGTAGCCACACGATGGTGCAGCGTTCTTCCGTCACTGCCCGCAGGATCCACTCCGGCTTTACGCCCCGAAGCAATACTGCCTTGGAGCCGGAAAGCAGGCTGCCTAACCAGTGCATCTTTGCACCGGTATGGTAAAGAGGCGGAATGCAAAGGAACACATCATCCTTGGTCTGTCCGTGGTGGTTTTGCTCCACCAGGCAGGCATGGACCAGTGATTTGTGATTATGTAAGATCGCCTTGGGGAAACCGGTGGTGCCGGAGGAGAAATAGATGGCAGCATCGTCCTCTTCCGTCAGTGCCACAGGAGGTGCGGAAGAAGAGCAGAAGCCCATCAGGCGCATGCCGTCTTCCGTGTAGTCCGGGCCGTCCTTGCCCACATAGAACATCTTTACATGGAACACTTCTTCCCGAATGGTATCCATACGGCTGACAAATTCCGGTCCGAACACCAGCACATCCACATCTGCCAGATCCAGGCAGTACTTGATCTCATCGGCACTGTATCGGAAGTTCATCGGCACAGCAATACAGCCGGATTTCAGAATTCCGAAATAGATCGGCAGCCACTCCAGGCAGTTCATCAGCAGGATCGCAACCTTTGTGCCTTTTTTCAGACCGCGGCTCAGCAGCAGATTTGCGAACCGGTTTGCCCGGCGGTCAAAATCCTTCCAGGAAATTTCCCGACGGTAGGGCGAATCCTGATCTGCACTTTCAATCAGGTTAAAATCCCACCATGTAACAGCCTTGTCCCGTTTTTCAGACGGGCTCAGCTCTACCAGTGCGCAATCCTGCCCGTAGAGTCTGGCATTCTTCTCCAAAAAATCTGTAATAATCAACTTTCTCACCCTTTTCTTAAATAGCAAAAATGTCCTCTGCCCGAAAGCAGAGGACAAGAAAACTCCTGTGGTACCACCTCAATTTACCGCTTACGCGGCCTCTGGGATCCTAACAGATCCGCAAAGCTGTATCGGGCTCACCCGTCCTCCCCTACTGTGCTTCAGGAAGGCCGCTCCGAAAGGTATTCCACACCCTTGCTTTTACTGCCTTGCACCTACCGGCAGTTCTCTGGAAAAGCGTCTGGCTGTGTACTGGTTTTCATCAACGCGTTATGCCTTTGAAATTACTGTTTAGTTTACCACCTTCTGCCTGTCAAGTCAATAACTGATACAAAAATATTCGCAATTTTCTGCTTAAAAAGTCATCGGATTGCCGTAAAAGAGTTGACGGATTCTGTTTTGGTCGGTATAATTATGTAATATATTGTGTCTTTACGGCATTTTTTGTCAGATAGAGAAAGGGAGTCCATAGCAATGATCGGTTTTTATGACTATACGGTGATCCTTACCTATGTGGGGCTTTTGTGTGCCATTTTGGGTATGTTCCAGTCCGTAAACGGCAACTTTTTGCCTGCCCTGTTTTTTGTTGGCGGTGCATTGGTTTGCGATACGCTGGACGGTAAGGTTGCCCGTTCCAAGAAAAACCGCACCAGAGAGGAAACACTGTTCGGCATCCAGATCGATTCTTTGTGCGATGTGATCTCCTTCGGTGTCTTCCCCGGCGTTCTGTTTTACAGCGCAGGTCTGCGGGATATTCCCAGCTTGATCCTCATTATCTACTACTGCCTTTGCTGCGTGATCCGTCTGGGTTACTTCAATGTACTGGCGACCCTGCAGCAGTCCGGTGCCAAAAGCGAATACCGGGGTCTTCCGGTGGTGGGTCTTTCCCTGCTCCTGCCCGCTGCTTTCCTGCTGGGTCATTGGCTTCCCTGCTCCGCTTTTTTGTGGCTGCTGCGGACAATGCTCCTGGGCGTCGGCACGCTTTACATTCTGAATTTTAAGGTCAGCAAGCCCACTGCTCCGGTGCTG
>JAZNRQ010000052.1:0-3312 GCA_045590735.1 Faecousia sp.
CCTTCCGGGGAGGATGGGCGCCTAATTAGGCAGCCAGAGCAACAGTATTGTTGTCAGTTAAATTTAAAAGTTACCCGTTTTATCGTGGTCAGGCGCCACGACCCGCTATTCCAGCCTCACTACCCCCGTCGAAACCAGTACGGCCCCGTATAGAGAAGTAAGTTGGAAGACAAGGTGGGATGCGGTGCATCCCACCGAATAGTTTTTAGAATCTGCCGTAGGGATCGGAAAGCTTTTTGGGCTCGGGGTAGGTTTCGCCGTGGGTGTCTACAGTGATGGAAGCAATCTTCTGCTCGGTTACAGGACGATCCTGCATACCGGTTTTGGTGGCAGCAATGGCATCTACTACTTCCAAACCGGAAGTGACTTTGCCAAAGGCTGCATACTGACCGTCCAGGTGCTTAGCATCCTGATGCATGATGAAGAACTGAGAACCTGCGGAGTTGGGACTCTGAGAACGCGCCATGCTCAGCACACCGCGCTTATGGCGCAGGTCATTCTTAACGCCGTTAAAAAAGAATTCGCCCTTAATGCAGTAGCCGGGGCCGCCCATGCCGGTGCCATCAGGACAACCGCCCTGGATCATAAAGCCGGGAATGACACGATGGAAGATCAGACCATCATAATAATTATGATTAGCTAGATCAATGAAGTTATACACGCTCTGAGGTGCGATTTCGGGGTACAGTTCGCCTTCAATGACGCCGCCGTTTTCCATAGTGATCTTAAATGTGGGATTCATATTAATATCTCTCCTTCATTGCACGGTCGATTTGACGCTTGGCATCACGCTCGGCCGCAGATTGCCTTTTATCATACAGCTTTTTACCTTTGCATAGGCCAAGATTGACCTTGACCAGACTGCCTTTAAAATAGACAGATAGGGGAATAAGGGAGTATCCGTCCTGCTTAACCTTGCCTAGCAATCGCATGATTTCTCTTTTATGCATCAGCAGTCTGCGAGGACGACGGGGATCTCTGTTAAAAATATTACCGTGATCATAGGGAGAAATGTGCATTTGGTTCACAAGAAGCTGACCGTCTTTAATTCCACACCAGGCGTCCTTGAGGTTTAATGTTCCCTGACGGATGGATTTGACTTCCGTTCCGCAGAGTTCAATACCGGCTTCCATTTCTTCTTCCACAAAATATTCATGGTAGGCTTCCCGGTTTCTTGCCATAACCTTTATTCCGTGCTTTTCCAAATGCTCACCTCCTTGATTTCTCTTGTATTATACCATGATTGTCAAGCTATCCAAACAGAAATTCTTCGAGTTTTTTTGGAGAATCAAAGCTAAAATCACATAGTTGCCTCATTTCTTCCGACAGTTCCGGAAACTCTGCTTTACTCCATCCGGCAAATGCGGTGTCGATGCCTACGCCTTTTGCCATCTGCCAGCCCAGTTTCATATCATCAACCATCAGTATTTCTGCCGGTTTTAATGCAAATCGTTCCATAATGTCTGTTAGCGCATATGTATTTGGTTTTCGCAAATGCCCGGGCAGGTCGTTGTCATAAATTGCGTCCGGTAGAAATCCGAGATGATGAAAAAAATCTCGCTCGATAATCTCTTTAGTGGAAAGCGAAGCAACACAGACGATTCCACCCAATTCTTTTTGTTTGCGAATGACAGCGTCAATTCCGTCGCATAAAGCAGGAATGTTTGCGCGGGAATATTCTTTCCATCCAATGTATTCCTCTTGCAGCTCCTGGTCTGTAAACTGCCATTTCTGACGGCACATATCCGCAAAGACCATGTTGTTACAATCTCTAACATATTCGTCAAAAGAAAGTGTTTTTCCGGGCCTGATTCGTTCAATATGATCTCGGAAATAAGGGTAACCCATAGTTTTCTCTGTTTGCACGACAGTATCATCGTGGTCTAAAACCAAACATTTATATTTTAGCATATTCTTCTCCGTTGCATATAGTTGACTGCATTATATCAAATATGCGAAGTACTGGCAACTGAAATTATTGTGGAAATCTTTGTAGATATGCTATATAATTAGTTTTAAAGGTGAGGATGCTGTAAAACGCACATGTATAGGAAAGAACCGTCTAAGGTTAAAAGATTTCTACAGGAGGCAGAATAATGGCTATTGTTACATTTTATCGCGGAGATCCCAACGCACCTAAAACTACCCAGGGTGCACATTTAGGTGCCAACGCAATTATTACTTGCAACGGGAAATTATTGCTTGAAAAACGCCGAGATTGCGATATGTGGGGGCTTGTGGGCGGTGGCGTAAAAAAACAAGAGACGCCTTTGCAGGCAATTGCCCGGGAAATACATGAGGAGCTTGGTCTGCGAATTCCGCATACAAGGTTTCAAAAGCTGGCGGTGTACGGGGAGCCGGGCAGAATTGCGGCCTATCAGGACGGGAGTATTTGGAGAATGGTCATTGTAATTTTCCGTCTTGAGCTTAACGAAGAGCCGGATTTGATTATAAGTGAAGAATCCCGTGATTTGCGTTTCTTTACAAAGGAAGAGTTAAAGGAAATTGAAATCGTGATAACCCATAGTGATGTTGTGGATGATTGGTTCGTGAATAATCAGTAAAATAATATACAAAAATTCAAAAAATACTTGTATAAATGAATATTTTATGCTATGATCCTCTATGACGGTGCAGTATCCTAGTCGGAATATCTGATTCCCAGGTAGGGCCTAAAAATCCTATGAAGGGCACATCGATGAAGTCCCTTGTGTCTGCTTTTTACGCCCAGTTTAGGGTGGATGCTGGGGGTTAAGGTTACCGGGCGCGCTTCAATGGCATGAAGCATCCGACCCGGTTTCCGCGGAGACCTGGTATTGTGCGACGAAGTTGAGAACTCCAACGCTTGGAAGCCGCTTCGCGTACGAGCCTGGTATGAACCTGCAAGGCGGTGCACAGAATCGTGTGCTGTGTGCAGTGTAGCCTGCCTTGAGTGAGTATGTTGGGAAAGAGGACAAGCGTCCGGTTGTTGTGGCCAGACAACGGGCGCCATCGCTTCTGGAAATCATCCTTGCAAAAGAGGCTAAGAATCAGAATGTTCCGTGGTGGAAAACACCTAGGCTGTCATAACTGGGCAGGCAGGGGATTACAGTACGGACTAAGTGGCAATCGGGTACTCATTATTTTGGCAACACTTGAACGGACGGATCAAATGGAAAGGGCCTGTACGGCAACGGCAGGTTCTGTCCGGGGAAAACCACCCCGACCTAAGCCGTAAGATTTATCCTGCCTGCCACCGTTTTTTCTAAAAAGATTAAATTTAAAGGAGATTTTGTCGTGTCCAAGTCCGACCCGGCTGCGTCAAAACGCGAG
>JAZNRQ010000053.1:0-18886 GCA_045590735.1 Faecousia sp.
TTTTAACTTCGCACAACCCAATTGTGATTGCGAGCCAGTGCGCACACTGGCGTGGCAATCTATTGGTAACACTTGGTTTTTAGATTGCCACACCAGTGACATCGGTCACTGGTTCGCAATGACAACGAAAATTGCAATCGCCCGATAAACCGGAATTTGAAGGGTGTAATTGTAAACTTTTTTCTGTGGCTATTGCAATTGATAGTATTTCCTTATAAAATAGAAAAATTAGAGAGAATCTTCAAGTAAGGAGGAAAAATATGATCGGTCGACTACTGAAAAGCGTTCGGCAGTACTGGTTTGCCGCGCTTTTAAGCCCGTTGTGTATGATCGGTGAGGTGTATATGGAAGTCCGGATCCCGGGCATTATTTCCACCATCGTGGATAGTGGTATTGAAGTGGGAAATATCGAGGTGGTATGGCAGCAGGGATTAATGCTGGTTTTATCAGCACTTTGCAGCCTGGTATTCGGTGTAGGCTCCGCGGTGTTTGCGGCTTACGGCGCTACCGGTTTCTCCAAAAACCTGCGGCAGGATATGTACTACCGTGTCCAGACTTTCGATTTTTATAACATCGATAAATTCTCTACCGCATCCATCATCACCCGGCTGACCTCGGATGTTGCCAATATCCAGATGTGTTTCCAAATGATGATCCGTATGGCGGTGCGCTGCCCGATGATGGTGGTGTTGGCAAGCATCAATGTGTATAACCTCAGCCCCAAGCTGTGTATGGTCTATTTGGTGGCGTTGCCGCTGATGGCCTTTGGCTTGCTGACCCTGACCCGGCTGGTGTTCCCTATTTTTGACCGGGGCTTCAAGACCATTGACCGGCTGAACAATGTGGTGCAGGAGAATCTGCACGGCATCCGGGTGGTCAAATCCTTTGTGCGGCAGGAAAAAGAGGTGGAGAAATTCACAAGCGTTTCCGGTACGCTGTATAAGGATTTTTCCAAGGCAGAGCGGATCATGGCATTTAACAGCCCCTTGATGCAGACGGCGGTGTATACCTGCGTGATCGCCATTTCCTGGCTGGGTGCCAATATGATCGTGGCATCGGGAAATACAGATTTTACCACCGGTAATCTGACCGCAATGTTTACCTATACTACCCAGATTTTGGGCGGCCTTATGATGCTTTCTATGGTGTTCGTGATGTTGACCATGTCCCGGGCACCGATGAAGCGGTGTGCTGAGCTGTTGGGCGAAAAGCCCCATCTCTGGAGTCCGGAGAATCCGGTGACAGAGGTTGCGGACGGCTCTGTCGATTTTGAAAATGTCAGCTTCCGTTATTCGGAGCGAGCCACCAGCAATGCGCTGGAATCGGTCGATATCCACATTGAATCCGGTATGACCGTGGGTATTTTGGGCGGTACGGGCTCTGCAAAATCCACCCTTGTGCAGCTGATCCCCCGTCTTTACGATGTGACGGAAGGCACACTCAAGGTGGGCGGTGTGGATGTGCGTGACTATGATCTGAAGGGACTGCGTGATCAGGTGGCAATGGTGCTGCAGAAAAATGTGCTGTTTTCCGGTACGATCAAGGACAATCTCCGCTGGGGTGACCCGAATGCCACCGACGAGGAAATGGAGCATGCTTGTCGTCTGGCTTGCGCCCACGATTTTATAATGTCTTTCCCCGACGGTTACGATACCTATATTGAGCAGGGAGGCAAGAATGTCTCCGGCGGACAGAAGCAGCGGCTTTGCATTGCCCGTGCGCTGCTGAAAAAGCCCAAGATTTTGATTTTGGACGACTCCACCTCTGCGGTGGATACCCATACCGATGCGCAGATCCGCAAGGCCTTTGCGGAGGAGATCCCCGGTACTACCAAGCTGATCATTGCCCAACGGGTGGCATCGGTGCAGGAGGCGGATCTGATTCTGGTGATGGACGGCGGCAGGGTCGTGGCACAGGGCAACCACGAAACGCTGCTGGAAAGCTGCAATATCTACCGGGAAGTCTATGATTCTCAGGTGAAAGGCGGTGACGAGTAATGCCTCCTATGAGAATGCGTGGCGACGGACGCAAAGCAAAAAATCCCAAGAAAACATTTATCCGGCTGCTGGGCTACCTGAAGCCTTACTTGCCCCGGCTGATCGCAATGATCGTATGTATCGGTTTGGCTACCGGTGCATCGGTTGCCAGCAACGGCTCTTTGCGGATCTTGGTGGATAATTATGTTAAGCCTATGCTGGGACAGGAGATCCCGGATTTTACACCGCTGATCTCTTTCCTTTGTATGATGGCGGCCATCTACCTGGTGGGTATGGCATCCAATTTCTTTGCCAGCTGGGTCATGGTCCCAGTGGGACAGGGTGTGCAGAAGAACATTCGGGACAGCCTCTTTACCCACATGCAAAAGCTTCCCATCCGGTATTTTGACACCCATCAGGTAGGTGACCTGATGAGCCGTTACACAAGCGATATTGATACTTTGCGGCAGATGATCACCCAGGCGATTCCCCAATGTATCACCTCAGTAGTGACGATCGTGGTGGTATTTTTCGCAATGCTCTTTACCTCACCGATCCTTACAGGCATTGTGATCCTTTCGGTTGCCTGCATCTTCTTTATTACCGCTAAAGTGGCTGGTCGTTCCGCTAAATTCTTTATCGGTCAGCAGAAATCACTTGGCGCGGTCAACGGTTATGTGGAGGAGATGGTCGGCGGTCAGCGGGTGGTGAAGGTCTTTACCCACGAGGAAATCTGCAAAGCGGAGTTTGACAAGCTGAACAACACCCTCCGCACCAACGCTTTTAAGGCCGGCGCATTCACCAATATGATGGGTCCGGTGAACAATAACCTGAGCTATATCCAGTACTCTATTTTGGCGGTGGTAGGTGCGCTTTTAGTCATCGGCACTGAGGAAGCACTGCTGACCACCGGTGCGCTGGCATCCTTCCTGCTGTTCTCTTGTACCTTTAACCAGCCCATTGGACAGGTCAGCAACCAAATTAATGCCATCGTAATGGCACTGGCAGGCGCAGAGCGTATCTTTGATTTGCTGGATGAAGAGCCGGAGCAGGATGAAGGGTATGTGACCCTGGTCAATGCCAAGTATGAGGACGGTCAGCTGACCGAGTGCCCTGAGCGTACCGGTATGTGGGCATGGAAGCATCCCCACGGGGACGGCACCCTTACCTACACGGAGCTGAAGGGTGACATTACGATGACGGAAGTGGACTTCGGCTATGTTCCGGAAAAGACGGTGCTTCACGAGGTGACCCTTTATGCCCATCCGGGTCAGAAGATCGCATTCGTCGGTGCAACCGGTGCCGGCAAGACCACCATTACCAATCTGATCAACCGTTTTTACGATATTGCTGACGGCAAGATCCGTTACGACGGTATCAATATCAACAAGATCAAGAAGCCGGATCTGCGGCGCAGCCTGGGTGTGGTGCTGCAGGATACCAACCTCTTTACCGGTACGGTAATGGAAAATATCCGCTACGGCAAGCTGGATGCTACCGACGAGGAGTGCATCAAGGCGGCAAAGCTTGCCAATGCCCACGACTTTATTACCCGCCTGCCGGACGGCTATGACACGATGCTTACCGGAAATGGTGCGCAGCTTTCCCAGGGTCAGCGGCAGCTGATTGCCATTGCCCGTGCGGCGGTGGCAGATCCTCCGGTGATGATCCTGGACGAGGCCACCTCCTCCATCGATACCCGTACCGAAGCGTTGGTGCAGCAGGGTATGGATGCACTGATGCACGGCAGAACTACCTTTGTGATCGCTCACCGGCTCAGCACTGTCCGCAATTCCGATTGCATTATGGTGCTGGATCACGGACGGATCATTGAGCGTGGCACCCACGAGGATCTGATCGCCCAAAAGGGCACTTACTATCAGCTCTACACCGGTGCTTTTGAACTGGAATAAACAAAAAATGGAGGGTCACCGACCCTCCATTTTTATTTAAGAATTAAGAATTGAGAATTAAATTCCAGTTTGTAGAGCTGTTGCGATAACCAACCTTGATGCACGGAAACGTTGTATAGCACCATCGAAAGAGCTCTTTCGATGGTGAATGTAGGGGCGACCATTGGTCGCCCGTCCAATAATTTGCGAGCAAATTATTGGAATTTCCGTAGGAAATCATTGAATTATCGCCGGTGGCGATCCCGATTTGTTTTACAAATCGGGCGGGCGAGCAATGCTCGCCCCTACGTATTCTATCGATAGATTGCCCGATAAATTGGAATTTGTTTTTATGTGAAATACGCAGACATTTCTTTTCTTGTTTGTTCTATTTCCTGCTGCAGTTCTCTTGCGGACATACGCAGCACACCGCTGCGCAGGGAGCTTAGCTGCACCAGGGAATCGGAGGTGGCAACCCGCACCGCATAGTTAGGGCCGATCTGATCTGCCAGTGCTTCAATATAAGCATCCGCTGTTTCATTTTCTTGGGTATAGACCACCTGCACCCCGTGAAGCAGCTGCTTTTCCCCCGGATTGCCTTTGACCTTGTAGCCGTCAAAGACCACCACCAGCCGGCACTTTTTAAAGCCTGCGTAGCTGACCAGCCGGTCACACAGCTGCCGCCGCGCTGCTTCCAGGTCATCCTTTGCGATTTCTGCCAATTCTTCCCAGGCAAAAATAATGTTGTAGCCATCCACGATCAGCGCCGTCTGCCGGGGTGGACGGATGGTAAGCTTTTCGGTTGCGGGGCGGTTTTCCGGTGTCCGGTACTGAGGTCGTTTGATAGGGCCGAACTGACGCTCCATAATTTCTTCCAGTTCCTTATCGTTTATGGAAAGATTCCGGGTGATGATGGAGGGGGCTTCCTGCCGGTCGGATTTGAAACCGCTGTCCAGGTGCATAAACTGATGGACCTGATCCCATTTGACCGTCACACCGGCACCGTGGTCACAAAAGACGCTGTCCGGTGTATTTTCCAGGTCTGCCTCCGGGTCGTAGCCGGCAGCCGCGATGACAGCTTCCGCATTATGGCAGGGAGCATAGCCGTGAAGCGTTACCTGCAAAACCCCTTGTCCCTGGGTATAGGCAGCCACCTGATCTGCATAATCCTTCAGCTCTGACGCAGGCACGATGCCCCTGAGTATGGAAAACGCTCCCTCATTTTCCGGGGTGTCAAATTCTCCGTACATTGCCCGGATATCGGTAATGGCTCTGCCAACCACCGGTGTGGGAACAGTCAGCACAAAATCGTACCAGGGCTCTAAAAGGACAGATTTTGCCTGCATCAGACCCTGCCGCACTGCCCGATAGGTAGCCTGCCGGAAGTCACCGCCCTCTGTATGCTTGACGTGGGCGCGACCCACCAAAAGGGTGATCTTCATATCGGTAACGGGTGCACCGGTAAGCACACCCAAATGGGTCTTTTCGGACAGATGTCCCATCACAAGCCGCTGGAAATTGCCATCCAGCACATCGGTGGAGCATACAGAGTCAAATTGCAAACCGCTGCCCCGGGGCAGGGGCTCCAGTAAAAGATGCACCTCTGCATAGTGCCGCAGGGGCTCAAAATGCCCAACACCTTCCACCGGTGCTTCGATGGTTTCTTTATAGTAGATCCGCCCGGTGTCCAAAACCGCATCGATGCCGAACCGGGCAGCGATGACGCTGCGCAGTATCTCTAATTGTACTCCACCCATGATCTGCAGCTGGATCTGCTTTAACCGGTCATCCCAGGCAAGGTGCAGCTGGGGGTCTTCTTCCTCCAAAAGCCGCAGCTTTTGTAGTGCCTGTACGGGGTCGCAGTTTTTCGGCAGACCCACCCGGTAGGTCATTACCGGCTCCAGCAGGGGTGGCAGCTGTTTTTCCTCAAACCCAAGCCCCTGTCCGATATACGTGCCGCTCAGACCAGTGACGGCGCAGATCTGTCCCGGATAGATCGTATCCGGTGTGGTGAATTTTTCTCCTGAGTACAGCCGCAGCTGTACGGCCTTTTCTTCTGCGGCGTTTCCTTGCCGGTCTGTATAGGCGATAGACTCCCGGACTTTTAGGCTTCCGCCGGTCAGCTTCAGCCAGGTAAGCCGGTTACCCTGGGGATCCCGGCTGATCTTAAATACCTTTGCACCGAACCGGTCACTGTAAGTGGGGACAGGTGCGTAGGCATCCAGTATTTCCAAAAATCTGTCCACACCCTCCAGTTTCAGACCGGAGCCAAAGCAGCAGGGAAATACTTTCCGCTGTGCAATCAGATTGCGGATATCGTCGGCTGATACACAACCGGTTTCCAGATAAGCTTCCAGCAGATCTTCGTCGCACATTGCCACGCTTTCCATTAAGGTTTCTTCCTTTGAAAAGTCTATGCAGCCGGTGCCGAAATTCTTTTGCAGCTGGGATAAAAGGGCTCCTGCATCCTTGCCCGGCAGATCCATTTTGTTGATAAAGAGGAATACCGGCACCTGATACCGCTGCAGCAGCTTCCAAAGGGTGGCGGTGTGGGCCTGGATGCCGTCAGTGCCGCTGATGATCAGCACCGCACAGTCCAGTACCGGCATTACCCGCTCTGCTTCCGAGCAAAAATCCGCATGACCCGGTGTGTCCAGGAGGGTGATGTGCAGCCGGGGCGTGTCCAAAAGTGCCTGCTTGGAAAAAATGGTAATACCCCTTGCCCGTTCCAGATCGTGGGTATCCAAAAAAGCATCCCGGTGATCCACTCTGCCTAAGGTGCGGCGCATACCGGTGCGGTAAAGGAGTGCTTCGGAAAGAGTGGTCTTTCCAGCATCCACGTGGGCCAGCAGTCCGACAGCGATATGCGGTTTTGTCGGTACAGTGCCCATAGGGATTCCTCCTTAGATTATTTGGTGGTGAGTTCCTGATTGTTTTTTGGCTTTTTCTGCTGATTCATCCACATTTTCATCACGATGCTGTGGGGAAGTAGCTTGACAAGCCGTACCTGATTGCGTACCGGCAGACCGTGGACAGACACATCCTTTTTGGAATTATAGAGGTCTTTAAGACCGGTAGCCACCACATCCCGTGCTTCGTACAGATGGTTATAATACTGCACTTTGTTGTTGCCGTTGGTCTGCAGTGCGTGGTTAAAGAATTCTGTTTTTACCCAGCCGGGATTCATTGCCATTACCCGGATGCCCCGTTCCCGCAGCTCTGCGCCGATGGCACGGGTATAGTTGAGAACAAAGGACTTGGTAGCACCGTAGGTGGCAATATAGGGGACCGGCTGGAAGGCGGAAAGACTGTCCAGTTGCAAAATGTGGCTGCCGGATGCCATATAGGGGAGGGTCAGCCGGGTCATAGCCACCAGTGCCTTACAGTTCAGATCGATCATCCGCAGATCATCGTCCAAAGGAACAGACTCAAAATCGCCGAATTTGCCGAATCCGGCAGCGTTGACCAAAAGTTTTACATTGGGCGTTTCCTCTGCCAGCAGTTTCCGGAAATCCTCAAAGCTACTTTCATTGCACAGATCCAGACAGATGGGACGCACCTGTGTTGCCACGTGCTTTTGCAGCTCCCATAGGGCATCCACCCGGCGGGCGATGACCCAAATCTGATCTACTTTTTCGTATTGCCCCAGCTGCAGAACGAACTGTCTGCCCATACCGGAGCTGGCACCGGTCACAATTGCGATATTCATATAAATTCCTCCTGATATACGGTTGACAATTTTAGAAAATAGGTATATACTTGTTGCTATGTAATTGCATAACCTATGACGCTTTCCGGGAGAGTGGCGAAAGCCCGCCGAAGGACCAAAAGTCTCAGGCATTCCCCTTGGGGAATGAGACCGGGAGCGGAGGACTCTCTGGAGAACACATTCAGTTGTGTGCCGAAGGTGCAAGGCGGGGGACTGCCGAATCTCTCAGGCAAACGGACGGAGATGCGAAAAACGGTTAACGACCGTATTGGAGCAGTCCTCAGAGGGGACTGCGTTTTTATTTCACAGAAAGAGGGAAAGAGATTATGTACGGAAAACCAGTTGATGTCATTGGATTTGTAGCACAGTACGACCCGGAGGTCGCCGCTATGATGGACCGGGAGTTCTCCCGACAGAAGGACGGTTTGGAACTGATCGCTTCTGAGAACTTTGCATCCCCTGCGGTGATCGCTGCTGTGGGCTCTGTTCTGACCAATAAGTATGGGGAGGGTCCGCCCGGCAAACGTTACTACGGCGCCTGCCACTGTGTGGACGAAGTGGAGACCCTTTGTATCGAGCGCGCCAAGGCACTGTTCGGTGCGGACTTTGCCAATGTGCAGCCTCACTCCGGTGCCCAGGCCAATATGGCAGTGGAGCTGGCGATTTTGCAGCCCGGCGATACCCTGATGGGTATGAGCCTTGCCAACGGCGGCCACCTGACCCACGGCAGCCCTGCAAACCTCTCTGGTAAATATTATAATGTGGTTTCCTATGATGTCAACCACGAAACAGGTCTCATCGACTATGATGAGATCCGTGACCTGGCAAAGAAGAATCAGCCCAAGCTGATCATTGCCGGTGCATCCGCATACCCCAGAGCCATTGATTTTAAGATCTTTGCTGACATTGCCCACGAGGTTGGAGCGGTGTTTATGGTGGATATGGCGCATATCGCCGGCCTGGTGGCAGGCGGTGCCCACATGAGCCCCGTTCCCTATGCGGACATTGTTACCACCACTACCCACAAGACCCTCCGTGGCCCCCGTGGCGGTCTGATCATGGGCAAAGAGGAATTTGCCAAGAAGATCAACTCCGCCGTGTTCCCCGGCACCCAGGGCGGTCCTCTGGAGCATATCATTGCCGCCAAGGCGGTGTGCCTGAAGGAAGCAATGAGCGACGACTTTAAGCAGTATGCCCATAATGTGGTTTCCAATGCAAAGGTAATGGCGGATGCCCTGCTGGACGAGGGCTTTGACCTGGTTACCGGCGGTACCGATAACCACCTGATGCTGGCTGACCTGCGGCCTATGAACATCACCGGTATGGAGCTGCAGCTGCGCTGCGACGCAAACCATATGACCCTGAATAAGAACGCCATCCCCGGCGATCCTCAGAAGCCCTCCATTACCAGCGGTGTCCGGGTAGGCACGGCTGCGCTGACCACCCGTGGTCTGGGCGCAGAGGAAATGAAGCGCATCGCCCACTGCATCGCCCTGACCGCCAAGGATTTTGAAGGCACTGCCGACGAAGTCAAGACCACGGTTGCAGACATCTGCGCCAAGTTCCCTATGTATGTGTAAGTAAAAGGGTAGGAAGCATTGTGTAAAAAAGCCGGAAGACTACTGTCTTCCGTCTTTTTTTTGCCGGGTTTCTAAAAATATTGACAAAGCTGTCTATCGATGCTAAACTATAATTAGTCTATAAAAGGTAGACCATTAAAAGGAGGAACAACGAATGGAAGCAAAATTGGGAATGGTTGAGGCGTGTTTTGCGGATATTATCTGGAACAATGAACCCTTGACCACCAGAGAACTTGTAGACCTTTGCGGGAAAGAGCTCAACTGGAAACGGACGACTACCTATACTGTTTTGAAAAAATTATGCGAACGGGGGATTTTTGTAACAAAGGACCGGATCGTTACCTCTTTGCTGTCGAAGGATGAATTCCACGCCATCCAAAGCGAGCAGTTTGTTAATAATACCTTTCACGGTTCTTTGCCGGCTTTTGTTGCCGCATTCACCACACGAAAAATACCCACATCGGAGGAACTGGCTGAAATTAAAAAGCTGGTAAGTATGTTGGAGGAAAAATAGCTATGACCGAGCTGTTTTTGAGGCTGCTGAATGTCAGCATTACCGCAAGCTGGATCGTGCTTGCAGTGCTGCTGCTTAGGCTCTGCCTGAAAAAAGCACCCAAATGGTTTTGCTGCCTTCTGTGGGGAATCGTTGCGCTGCGACTGGTTATGCCCTTTACGCTGGAGAGTGTATTCAGCCTGATCCCCAGCGGGGAAGTGATCCCGCAGGATATCATCACTGCGGAAGCACCGGCGATCTACAGCGGCATTCCGGTGGTCAATAATGCGGTCAATCCGCTGTTTACTACACACCTTCCCCCGGAAGAAAACCTGCTGGAAAAGCTGCTGACCCTGGCATCTTTGGTGTGGGCAGCGGGTACGGCGGTTATGCTGCTCTACAGCGCAGTCACCTATTGGAAGCTGCGCTGGCAGGTGCGGGTCGTTGTTCCCTGCCGGAAGAATGTCTATATCTGCGATGATATAGCAACCCCGTTTATTTTAGGTGTTTTCCGCCCCCGGATCTATATCCCCTCAGGGATGAGCGAGGAACATCTGCAGTATGTACTTGCTCACGAAAATGCCCACCTCAAGCGGCTGGATCACTGGTGGAAGCCCCTGAGCTTTATGCTGCTGACCGTTTATTGGTTCAATCCGCTGCTGTGGCTGGCGTATATTTTGCTGTGCCGGGATATTGAACAGGCCTGTGATGAAAAGGTCATCGCCGGAATGAATAATGCCCAGAAGAAGGGCTATGCGCAGACGCTGGTTTCCTGCAGTGTTCACCGACGGATGATTATGTCCTGCCCCCTTGCCTTTGGGGAGATCGGTGTTAAGGCAAGGATCAAGGGTGTGGTCCGCTATAAAAAACCCGGCTTTTGGATCTTGCTGGCATCTTTGGCGGTTTGTATCACGGCGGCGGTATGCTTCCTTACCAACCCCAAATCCTGTTCCCATACATACCACGGTAAGATCACCGTAAATGCCACTTGTACTCAAAGGGGTATAGAAACCCACACTTGCGAACTGTGTAAGCATAGCTATACCACCGCCGTGGCACTGCGTGCCCATATCTACAATGAAGGCACGGTAACAAAAGCACCCAGCTGCACACAGCAGGGCACCGTAGAGCGGGTCTGCACGGCTTGCGGCAAGCATACCACGGAAGTGATGGAAAAATTACCCCATATCGCCGGTGAGCCGACCTTTATCCAAGAGGCAAACTGCACGGAAAAGGGCGCAAGATCTGCCACCTGCACCGTCTGTCACGGGGTCTATGTGGCGGAAGTTCTGGAAACAAACGATATGCACGATATGCGTGAAACGGTTCTGTTGGCTGCTACCTGCGCGGCTCCCGGAGAAGGAGTGCGCAAATGTACCCGGTGCGAACATTCTGAGGTGTGCACCTATGGGCAGCTGGAGCACAACTTCAAGACCGGAATCATCATTCACGGTACTTGTATAGCCGAGGGTAAAACGCAACAAATATGTACCGAATGCGGTACAAAGACGTGGATCAAGACCCCCAAGTTAACCACACATAAATGGCTGATATTGAGCTCTTTGGGGGAGAAGCGGTGCGATATTTGCGGAGCGGTCGAGGAATACCAGGGAGCGCAGAGAGTGTGGAGAACCAGCGATACGTCGCTTTGGGATTATTCCGGGAACAAAATAAAGGAACCGGAGGATCTGTTACCTGTAATTCGCATCTGGCCGTGACAGGGACACAGGGACAATCCGGGACAAGGGGACGGCTCTGCCGTCACATTCTCCGGTGTCATATCCTCAAGTTATGAAGCGAAGGACATCTTTCGTGTTCCGTATATGAATGAAAAATATAGGAGGATAGGTATGAAAAGAAAGTTATTTATTGGATTGTTGTCAATGGCATTGGTACTGCTGCTTGCAGGCTGCGGCTGTGAGCACGAGTGGTTGGTTGCGACCTGTTCCGCACCGAAGACTTGTCAGCTTTGCGGAGAGACAGAGGGCGAAGTCTTGCCCCATACCTGGCTGGATGCCACTTGCACAGAAGCCAAGACCTGTTCTGTCTGCAAAGTGACCGAGGGTGAGCCTCTTGGACATACCTGGCAGGAGGCTACCTGCACCACGGTCAAGACCTGCACTGTCTGCCAAATAACAGAGGGCGAACCCCTTGGACATACCTGGCAGGAGGCTACTTGCTCCGCACCGAAGACCTGCAGCAGCTGTAAATTGACGGAAGGAGATCCGGCTGACCATAAATGGCAGGCAGCTACCACAGAGGCGCCGAAAACCTGCAGTGTTTGTGCCGCAACGGAGGGCAGCAAGCTGAATACGGATTCCCGTTTTACCACCAAAGCCACCAAGCAGCTGCAAGGCACCTGGATCTGCGATGTGGCTATGACGGAAGATATTACCGGATTGACCGGATTTGGCAGCGTGGATTGCAGAATGACACTAAAATTCGGCAACACAGGTAAAATGACGATCACGGTGAAGCCGAAAAATGAAAAGGCATTTAAGACGAGTTTGCAAAAATATAATGAGGATTTGCTCTATGCGGCATTTGCACAGAACGGATTCTCCAAATCTCAGGCAGATGAGGCGATGATCGCGGAATATGGCCTGAATGTACACGACTACGTGGAAGCTTCCTTGAAGGGCTATGATGTGGGAGATGCATTTAAAGCATTCCGCTCTGAAGGTGTCTATTATGTGAAAGACGGCAAGTTGTTCTCCGCACTAAGCTGGAAGGCAAAGTTTGAGGAAAGCGCGTTTACACTGAAAAGCGGTACACTTACGGTAGAGGGCCTTTCTCTGACAGAGGGCGGCGCAGACCTGAAGTGGAAAAAGGCATAAGAAAGGGAAGGCTTCTGCCGTCACATTCCCCGGTGTCATCCCGAGCGTAGTCGAGGGATCTCCCGATGCCCCCAATACCGAAGATAAACGGGAGATTTCTCCGCTCCCCTTCGGGTCAGTCGAAATGACTGTAACCTTGTAGGGGCGGATGACCACATCCGCCCGCGGGCGATTGATAATCGCCCCTACAGGCATAGCAGAAGAAGGTAGGGACACCCCTTCCGGGGTGTCCGCACCTACCAAAGAAGACGGAGAAATGTTCTCTTACTTATTGACGTTATGTAAACTGAGGAGGGGCTGCTGTGAGGAAATACAAATTACCATCGATCGTTTTATTGATCGTGTTTCTTTTATGGGGGTGCGACAAGGCATCACTAATCGCACCGGAAACCACTGATACAGCAACACCCCAGGTTGAAACCGGGGAAACCTCTCCCACCGAGATGACATACCCGGAAATGATGGAAGATACGTTTGCAGAGGGTTTTGTTACGGCGCAAAGCAAAGACAGTAATACACCTTGCCAAATTCGCACAAGAAAGTATCGGAAGGGTGAGCCTAATGACAGTGCCTTTTCCCTTTACATAGAGGTGGATACCGGCGCGCAGGTGCTGAAAAAAGAGATTGAACCGCTTATCGCCCCAATTCCGATGGGAAGTAGATTGTCCCTTGTGGATATTGACGGTGACGGCATTCAGGAGATTCTTATTCATTTTGACACCGGTGGCTGCGGTGGTTTCGGCTCCTATTGCTCCTGGGTTCTGAAGGCGGGAAACGACGATATTCAAGTTCTTTTTGAGTACTCCAAAGAATTTGATACCGGGTTTGAAAGCCTCTTTTTGGAAGGTTACCAAATGGAGGTCAAGAATAATATAACCGGCTACAATTTAGTATTCGATGTAAAGGACAAGTATGGGGCGTATATTGATGCCTCTGAAAAGCTGCCCGACGGCAGATTTGAGGTCGATCCTTTTTGTATTTTTGAGCCTAAGGATGTGGATGATGACGGCATCAGCGAAATCCTTTGCAAGCAGTACACCCATTATCTTATGCATGCGGATTATACGGGGCTTGCTTGCAGCGTGTTGAAATTCAACACCAAAAACCAAGTATTTGAGGTCATTGATGCGTGGTATGAGCCCAATACGGAAACATAAGACAGGGGGGCAAAGGGGATAAGAGGACGGTTCTCTGCCTTTTGCAAATGTGAGAAATGAAACAATTCGATCTAGATTGGAAGTCGATTTTGTAGGGGGGGCGCAAATATGTCAAGTAAACTTAAAAAAGTTTTAGTTACGGCACTATATCTATTGATCCATATTGTTGTCTTTGGTGCGTGCGGTCAGTTTACTTGGATATGGTATTGGGAGATGAATCGTCCTGTTATCTACAAGATTCTATTTGCTATCCTTATAGAAGCAATTGTAATCGGAGATTATTTTGTTGCAAAAACGTTGATTGATAGAGGATATTTGGGAAATGTTTCCGTAGCGATTACGCTTATATGGAATGTTATAACTATAATTTTTGATTTTTTTGTAACGGCAGTTCTAGTTGGAATGGATATACTGGCGGTCACAACTGGTGGTTTAATTTGGGCTGATTTACTTTATGATTCGCTACCGCTATATTTATTGTCGAGAATTATATTTATTCAGTTAATTATCGGAAGATTCAGATTGTTAAATAAATTGCGGTATAATGCAGATGTAACCGGTTGGATGAAAGTACAGGCAGTATTATCATTGCTGCCGGTTGTGAATATCTTCAATTTCTTTGTGAATCTGATTTGGTATCGGAAAGACCGGGTTATGTGTAAGAAATTGCTGATTGCAGCTGGTGTGGTGGGATCGGTGATACTACTTGCTGGAGCAGTTATATCTCTGTCGGAATATTTGCTATGGCAACGGAGGGATATTGCTTCTGTGTTAGCAATATCTTCTCCTTACGGCATACCTCTACTTATCGATTTACAATTATTGAAAACACAATATATGCACCTGTATAAGCCTAAGACAGGGGACAGTTTGCGTGAACCCTAAGGGGACAGGGGGATGGGACAGGGGGACGGTTCTCTTGTCACATTCTCCGGTGTCATCCCGAGCGTAGTCGAGGGATCTCCCGACAATTGCCGGCGTTGTGGTATTTGTGAGATTGCCACGCCAGTTTGCGAACTGGCTCGCAATGACACGGAGTAACGAAAAACGGGTGTAGGGACACCCCTCCCGGGGTGTCCGCACCTACCAAAAGATAGGGGGACGGAGGCCTGTTGTCACATACCCCAATGTCATCCTGAGCATAGCGCACGGCTATCTTTGTTATCACCTGGACGATATGAAAATATGGTGGCTTTTAATGAAAATGATTTTGAATTATTCAGTGGAACTTGATAGTAAATATTGTCCGGAAAAGGCAAAAGAAATTTACTTAAATGCAATTAGCAATAAAAAGTCCTATCGCATAAAAAATAGGAATATAGAGGATCAGCGGATTGTATTTGTTGCACACAATGAAAATATAATGTGGCATAATTCTTTTTCTCCTGTTGTGGAAATGGATTTTTGCGATGCTGCGTCCGGCACAAAAATTGTTGCGAATTTTCGTTTAAGATGGTCGGTGCAGATACTAATGTATATCTATATTTTGGTTGCACTTGCGTTTGAAATTGGAATGCTGATAAGCTTTCAAGGCACAACAATGCTGCTGTTTCCTTTAGTGTTGCCACCGGCGTTAGTGGTGCTTGCAATTATCTTCGCCTGCTTTGGACTTAGGTTTTCTTCTAAACCTGTAAGAGAATTTTTAGAATACATTTCTCCTTGATGGACAAGGGAACGATGCTGTATCCTGAGTATTAAGACATAGTGCGCCCACTGTCTTATCGAGGGTGCCGCGTCTGCACATTCTGGCAGAAAACCACAACCCTAAGGAGGTACTGACAAAATGACAAAAGCAAAAAAATGGCTGTTTCTACTGTTGGCGTTGTGTGTGATTTTAGGAAATCTGGGTTGTGTGTCGGGCGGTGGAGAGGCTGCTGATACAACCACCGAAACGCAAGTGCCGCAACCGACGGTCGATCCTATGAAAGAGGCATATAAAAAAGACCGGGCGGGGTTTGTGGTGTTTTCTCGCAGCATAGAGCCGAAGGACCGATATGTACCGGTAGCAGAGATCATGAACTATGAATCCAAATTTTCCGACTGTAACGGTACATGGTTTCGAGATAGTTTCACCGGAGAAGATCTGCTGATTTACAACAGCTATTTTTACGCTATGGAGAATCGGTATATACACTTTGAGTTGTATGTAGAAGATAACGATAAGGATTTTTCCTATATAAGAGAAGCAGTTTCGCTGGATTCACCGTTTTTAGAGCAGAATTACAGTCACTATGAGTATGTTTGGAAACAAGCAAATGACTATGTTGGAGAGAAAATCTTAGTCAGCATGGAGCAATTTACGGATTCCCGGTGGGAAATGAAAATGGAGGCACTGGCGCGGTGCCGGCAGATCGTGGCAGATATACCGCCGGAGTATGTAACACAACAGGAAAAAATGGAATATTTGTATGATTACGTCTGTGACCATGTGGAATATGTTGCTTATGAGAAGATGGAAGACGAAAGCTATTTTTACGATGCGGTTTGCACAGGAAAAACCGTTTGTGACGGCTATAGCAATATGCTCAGTTTGTTGTTCAATCTGATCGGCGTGGAGTGTTGTGAGGCGTTGGGTAGCAATTCCGGGGAAACGGACGGACATACATGGGTGGTGGCAAAGCTTAACGGACAGTTTTATAATTTTGATCCCACCTTTGAAGATTCCAATGAGGATAGAGCGAAAGGTCGGAAATACTTCGGTTTTTCGGACGATTTGGTATCTTTTGAGAATATAGAGCACGAAGAATTAAGAGTGAAATGTACAGACACATCACTGGATTATCCCTATGTTGATTTGATCGTAAGCAGTATCACAGACAAAAACGAGATACGCAAAATAGCAGAGTTGACAGAGAAAAGAATGAAAGAAGGACACAATACCACAACAATTGCTGTGCGAGGCATTGTAGACAAGAAGACGTATAATTCCTTTGTAAATAAGTACTGGAAATATACGAAAAAAGTCAAGAAAATCGAATCTTCAGCGGAATTTACCCGTAACAGTACGGTGCTATATTTGACTGCAACATCATAGGCGTAAGACTATGAAAAGACAGGGGACAGTCAGGACGGCTCTGCCGTCACATTCCGTTCCCTTTGAGAGATAAGTAAAGAAACAGTTCCAGGGAGGTGTGGGGTATGAGTGGATTTAGAAGATTATTCGGAGTTGCTTGCGTTGGTATGTTGCTATTGATATTACCTGTTTGCGTATTTGCATCAACAGGAGGTCTCACAACAGAACCATTCAGCCCACAGGAGCAGGAACGGGTTTGGAAAAATAAGGAGCTACAGATGATTGATGAGCCTGTTGTAATTTCCGGATTTGCGGATTTTGATGTGAACCAAAAAGGGCAGTATGCGCTTGCTTATGACGGCATTGTAAAGGATAGAGTTCTTGTTTACGATGCAGAGGGAAATTGGCTGTGGGGCTTTACCTTCTACAATGACGGTGCGCTCTATGTGAGGTGGAATGAGGATAATATTCTGGTTTACTTTGTTAGGAGCGATGTTATAGTCGAGGTGGATAAAAACGGTAATTGCATTGGTATGTGGTATGTGTTAGACACCCCGGAAAGATATCGCTATGTAGATGAAATTTTTGATGCCAAAGAATGCACCGTAAACGGTGATACCTATCGGGCAGAACACTGGCTTTTTACCCACGAGCTCATTCGTTGGGGAAAATATCCCCGCTTGGTAAAAATTACGCCAGAGGGTGAAAAAACGGTTTTGTTTGACCGGACGATTGGTCAATTGGGAAATTGTTTTCTTCTATGGGCGGTTTTTATAGGTTTTGAAGGAGTAGCCGCCTATGTATTTATTCGTAAGTTTGGGGATAAGGGGATCGTTTTTCTGTCGCATCCCGTCCCCGATTCCGGTCATTCTGAGGAGCGAAGCGACGAAGAATCCGCTTCTTAAGATGGGGGGACAGGGACAGGGGGACGGTTCTCTTGTCACATTCCCCCTTGTCCTGTGAGTGTGCGATTCTAGAGTGGTATGCCGTATATTATGAGTTTGTTACGATTGCAACTGCGTTTAGCAAATGACGGAGGTCTTATGAAAAAACTGGTTTCTTTTTTGTTAATGCTAAGTGTTTTTATGACCGGCTGTGCAGAAAAAAGAGAGTATAACTTTATGCAGCCTTTAGAGAATATAAGCAAGATAGAGATCGTTTATTTTTCTCCGTATGATACATATCGGACAAAAGAGTATTTGGAAACGGAAGCGGATAAAGTCATAGAGCAGCAAGACTGGGAGAGTTTAATATCCCAAATAGAACAAATGCAATATAAGAAAGAGTTCATGGATCCATCGGGCGGTATAAGTAGTTTTACGCTACGCATTACTTATTTGGATGGAGCAGTAGAATTGGTATGTGCACGCGGAAGCCTTTATATAACAGAGCACGATGACAAAATGAGATATATTTACTTTGATAAGCAGACATTTTATGATGTTTTGCATGACTATTTGAGTGAACCGGGATGAAATAGAGTCCGGAGGGACGGTTCTCTTGTCACATTCTCCGGTGTCATCCCGAGCGTAGTCGAGGGATCTCCCGACAATAAGACAGGGGACGGTTTGCGTGAACCCTTTTGAAAAGCAGTAGCGAAAAAGGCGCACAACAAGTTACCGCAATCCCTCGGCTTAAAAATTGAATTGGGGCAGTGCTTATTCCGTTGCTTTCACAGCATAATTAGGATCGTAATACTGACCCTTCTCCAAGAGAATGTAGATCATTTTCAGCAGTTTTCTAGAAACCGCAATGATTGCTTTCTTCTGCCCGATATGTCCCTGATGGGACCAGAACCAACGGGAAAAGCTGGAATTTCGTACCTTGACCGCACCCCACGCCGCTTGACACAGAATTGTTTTTATGTACTGGTTGCCCGGCATAATCTTTCGGGATTTCACCTTGCCGGCGCTTTCGTCATTGCGCGGGGTAAGTCCTGCCCAAGAGCAAAGATGACCGAAGGTAGGAAAATTATCCTGCGGCACTGCGCTGATTTCTGACAGCACAGTCATTGCCGTAAGCTTGTCTATTCCGGGAATAGAATCGACAATGTCTAACTGATTCGCAAAAGGTGCAAATAGTTCTTCCATCTGTTGCTCTATTGTGGTAAGATAAATATTATCATCATCAATCCGTTTCAGGATCAGTTGTAAAAGTGACTGTTCCGCCGGAGTGACAGAACCGCAAACAGACAACGCAATTTCCTCTTTGGAGAACTTCGTTTTTCCG
>JAZNRQ010000054.1:0-3841 GCA_045590735.1 Faecousia sp.
CGTTTGCCAGGTACAGTCTGCCGAAAGCTGCCAGAGCTACGCCGGTATTCTGTGCATCGTCAGTAGGCTCGGGCACGCCACCCAGCATAAAGAAGCTGCCGGGATAGGTGTTACTAACACCGTATGCCCACCTGTTATCCGTATTGCCTGTTGTGGCTGTGCCGCCGGCTATGCGGCCACCGTTCATAATGATCTTACCGATATACAAACGGATAGAACCGGCTCTTGCACCGGCAGTGCCGTTGAGGATCTCCGTGCCCTCTTCAATTGTAAGGGTGGAGCGGTCCAGGGTCATATTACCACCGTTGGTGCCGGCTTTACCGCCGGTAATGGTAGCATTTTGGATAGTAGCCTTCGTATCTGTGCCTTTATTATTTTGTCCACGGAGATAAATGTTACCGCCATCGGTGGTAGCCGTACCGTTTTCAATGGTACCGCCGGTCATAATAAATTCAGCAGTACCCTCTGTGACAGGGTTATTACCCACGTAGAGATTGCCACCGTTTTTCGCCTTACCGCCCAGGGCATTGCCACTTTCATCCCGGGTACCGGTAACCTTACCGCCGGACATGGTAAACAGGGCATTTTGATCCACATAGACATTGCCGCCGTTGCCGGTAGCGATGCCGTCCTTAATCTGACCACCGGACATTTCCAGCGCACCGCCGGGAGCAACATAAATATTACCGCCGTTGCCGGTCGCCTGACCGCCCAGCACAGTACCGCCGGAGAGAACCATTTTGCCGTTTGCGCCAATATAAATATTGCCGCCGCTGGCTCTGTTACCGCCACGGATGGTGCCGCCGGACATATACAGTGCGCCTGCGTCCTTAATATCCACGCAGCCACCGGTACCGGCGATCAGCTCGCCGCCGGCCATAGTAAATTCCACTTTATTGATCCGCTTTTTGGTTTCCTCCTGCATATCGATGGCGATCTCGGAGGTAGTGGAAGCATCCACCTTACCACCGTACATACGGAATGCAGTACCGACATACAGCACCGTACCGTTCAGGAACACAGCACTGCCTGCAGTACCTGCCTGGATGGTCGCCCCATCATAAAGGGCAATGCTGCCGCCGTTGCCCCGGGCTGCTGCCACATTGGCGGTGGTGCCGGGGTTTACCTTACTGTAGGTGCCGCCGTAAAGTGCCAAAACACCTGCCGTAGAGGTGGAATTGATCTGCAGGGTTGCACCTTCCTCAGTACCGGTTCTTGCGCCCTGCACGATACCGTCGCCCATCACATTGAATCTGCCGTTGCTGCCGGACAGGGAAACATGGCTCCGGTTAATGAGCTTTTTGCCGTTTAAATGCAGGCAGCAGCGACCGGCTGTGGTGCTGGGGGCAGAAATCAGCGGGTTGCTGAGAGAAGCATCCACATCCTCAGAAAGATAGTAATGGTACTTGTTGGAAAGGCTCTTGCCCGCAGATACCGTTGCCGCATCCAACGCATACCAGCTTACCTCCTGGCAGCAAACGGGACAGATGGCCGTATGGGTGCTGCCGTCAGTGGGAAATACCATTTCCTTTGCCAGTGCGCCGGGGTCATCATTGACCAAATCCGCAGCGCTGACCTGCAGAATGCAGAATGCACTCAGCAGAACAAGAACAGAAAATAAGCATAAAAACTTTTTCATATTTTGCACGCTCCTTTGCCTTTTTCTTTGATTATAGCACAGGAGCTTTTTCTCCAAGCATACAACATCATTGAAGGATACATTGAATTTTTTCAATGTATCCTTGTTTTTTGCTGAAAAACCCATTGCTTTTTTCGGTATGTATGATAATATTTGAATATATAAGCAAAAAAAGGAGTGGGCAAAATGACCTTTCCCCAACTGCAATATTTGCTGGAAATTCACCGCACCGGTTCTGTGACCCAGGCGGCAAAGAATCTCTATGTTTCCCAATCCAGCGTCAGCATCGCCTTATCTGCTTTGGAAAAGGAGCTGGGCTTTCCCATTTTTACCCGGAGTAAAAAAGGTCTGACCCCTACGGAAAGGGGTGTGAACGTGATCCGTCAGGCCGCCTCCATCTGCGAAAGTCAGCGGCAAATGACCGCCCCTATCCAGGAGACCCTTACGCGGGTGCGGGTCTCCTGTATTCCTATGCCCCCAACCCAAAGAGCCTTTTTCCGACTGGTGCAGGAATACAAAGACCGCAGAGATATCTCCTTTTCTATGCTGGCCGGAGACGATTCTCTGACTCCTCTAAAATATTTTAATCTGGAGCTGTCCATGAAGGTCGTTCTAAACCCCCACCTGCTGTCCCAAAAGTCCTTCATCCGGGAACAAGGTCTGGAAAGCATCCAGCTTTGCAAATTCTCCGGTGCCATTAAGCTGGGCAGAGGTCACCGTCTGTTCCACGCAGAGAGCATTTCCCTGACCGATCTGGAAGATGACCTGTTTTTGGACTCCCCCACCAACAGTGTCTCCCGAGCACTGCTCACCGGAGGCATTATGTCCATCGACCCCAAGCGCAGGATCATCACCTCCCGGCACAACCTTTTATCCGATCAGCTGATCGCCAGCGGTCTTGGCTACTCCACCGGCTTTTACCTGCCCAGCCTTATAAATGCCAATCCGGATATTCGCTACTTCCCACTGAAAAATTTGGAATACACAGTACTGGCCATCTACAATCCCCAGCGACCTATGCTCCCGGAGATCAGCCGCTACCTGGAGCTGACCCGGGAGGAATTTAAATTGGAAAGCGTGTAGGGGAATTGAGAATTGAGAATTGAGAGCCCCGAATTAAATTCCAATTTATCGAGCTGTTTCGATACACCTTGTCATTCTGAGCGAAAGCGAAGAATCCGTATTCTCCTTGAGATGTCCCTGTTGCGGTGCCCGGCAATGCCTGCGACGACAAGTGTCTTGGCATTTGCCGACCGCTGCCACTCGCTCAGGTCGCTTCATCCGCCACAGGCGGCGCTCCCATCGCTCCCCACACCAGTGACATCGGTCACTGGTTCGCAATGACAACGAAGATTGTAATCGCTCGAGAAATTGGAATTTAACAAAACCACGGCGCACTGGGAAATCAGTGCGCCGTGGTTTTGTTATTTCATTTCTTCCTCCGGGATCAGATCCAGGGTGATCCGCTTGGTCGCTGCGTGGAGCTGGGTATACTTGACTCCTGCCGCATCCAGCATCCGCTTGGATGCCACATTTCCCGGTGTGCCGGCATATTTATCCGACAGATACACTACCTCTTTCACACCGCTCTGAATGATGGCTTTCGCACACTCATTACAGGGAAACAGTGCCACATAAACACGGCTGTCCCGCAGGTCTCTGCCATTGGCGTTCAAAATCGCATTGAGCTCCGCGTGGACCACATAGGGGTACTTGGTGTCTGCGCCTTCCCGATCCCAGGGGAACTCGTCATCGGAGCAGCCCTTGGGCATACCGTTATATCCGGTGGAAATAATGATATTTTCCGGCGAAACGATACAGGCACCCACCTGGGTGCTGGGGTCCTTACTGCGGCGGGCTGCCAGCTTGGCAACGCCCATAAAGTACTCGTCCCAGGTAATGTAATCTGTGCGCTTCATAGAGATAACCTCCAATATTTATATACATCTTCCAATTCCGGTTTATAGAGCAGATCAATCTTTGTTGTCATTGCGAACCAGTGACCGATGTCACTGGTGTGGCAATCTCCAAAACCATTGGTATCTCTTTGAGATTCCCACGCCAGTGCGCACACTGGGCGGGAGAGGAATGGCGTGCAGCAATAGTCAGTAAAAAGCCTGCTATTATGCAGTAATGATTGGATTTCCGCCCGCATTCCTCTTCCGACCTCGCTACGCTCGGCCACCTTCCCCCCGGGGGAAG
>JAZNRQ010000055.1:0-40461 GCA_045590735.1 Faecousia sp.
CTGGTTTCGCACAGAAAGTACCCAAAGATGCGACCCGGGGAGGCGTTGAGTTGTTAGCTCCCGCTCCCAAAGCCACCCTCCCCGGGACCCCTCCCGGCGCGCACTTTCGATGGTGCTATACAAGGTTTCGGTGCATCAAGGGTGGTTATCGCAACAGCTCGCTAAACCGGAATTTGCGAAATTCACAAAAACAGGCGGGAAAAGGATAAAAAATTTCTCCATATTTTTCCCCTGTCGAAAATACATTTTTCTTGCGCATAGTAGGAAAGGTATGTATAATAATCCTATCTTTTATTGAATGCTGGAGGGAACCCGTTATGGCAGAAAATATTCGTCCCGAATCTATGACCCGCATTACCACCAAGGAACTGGCAGATGCCTTTATTGCAGAGCAGGTGGCTGCAGTCCGGGCGCAGGTAGGCGATAAGAAGGTGCTGCTGGCACTGAGCGGTGGTGTGGACTCCTCTGTGGTTGCCGCGTTGCTGATCAAGGCCATCGGCAAGCAGCTGGTCTGTGTCCACGTCAATCACGGACTGATGCGTAAGAACGAATCCGAAGATGTAATCAAGATGTTCAAGGACGGTATGGATGCCAATCTGATTTATGTGGATGCCACAGACCATTTTCTGAATCTGCTGGCAGGTGTTTCTGATCCGGAGACGAAGCGTAAGATTATCGGCAAGGAATTTATCACCGTTTTTGCAGACGAAGCCCGGAAGCTGGAGGGCATCTCCTTCCTGGCACAGGGTACGATTTATCCCGATATTCTGGAATCCATCAAGGCTGCAGAGGGCAAAAAGGCTGTTAAGTCCCATCATAATGTGGGCGGTCTGCCGGCAGATCTGCAGTTTGAACTGGTAGAACCTCTGAAGCTGCTATTTAAGGATGAAGTCCGTGTGGTTGGCGAGGCACTGGGTCTGCCTCACGCAATGGTCTACCGTCAGCCCTTCCCCGGCCCCGGTCTGGGTGTGCGGTGCCTGGGTGCCATCACCCGTGACCGTCTCCACGCACTGCGGGAGGCGGATGCCATCCTGCGTGAGGAATTTGCAAATTGCGGCCTGGCTGAAAAAACCTGGCAGTACTTTATTGCCATTCCCGATATCAAGAGTGTAGGTGTAAAGGACGAAAGCCGTTACGAGGGCTGGCCTGCCATCATCCGTGCCGTGAACACCAAGGATGCAATGACCGCCACCGTCGAGGAGATCCCCTATGCTGTGCTGCATAAGATCGTGCAGCGCATCACCACCGAGGTGGAGGGTATCAACCGTGTCCTGTACGACTTGACCCCCAAGCCCACCGGCACCATCGAGTGGGAATGACCCCGTGTGGCTGTGCGGTTCTTTGAACAGTTAGAAAATCACCGTATTTTGCGAGTAAAACCGCAAAATACGGTGTTGTTTTATTCTGTTTTTGCAGAAATTAATTTTCGGGATTTTGAATTTGACCAACTTTTGACCAACAGTTTCCCGCTTGGTTACTTTCGTATATATTTGCGTATTTTTGTTTTAAGTGGTAAGATTGTCGTAGAGATACAATTTTTTCTGCAAAATCACCTGGCTCATTACTTTGTTTATGGAGGTGTTTTATAATGAGCAATATCTATCATTCTATCTTAGAAAAGCTTGCCGCACGCAATATAGATATCTATCATTACGAGGAGATTGTCCGTTGTTACCTCTTGGCAAGACGCAATATACAACATTCCAAGCAGCCGGATTTTGAGGATGAGATCCATACGGCAGAATTTGCCGGGGAGGTTTCCTGTTATCAGCTGCAGCCGGCAGTTTGAATTGCGTTTGATGGATTGCTTTATGAAAACTTTCTCTTTACAGTTACAGCCCATTCTCGTATAATTTAAGGTAGAATATACAACTATCGAGGAATCGCGAATGGGAAAGTTACTACATTTCTTCCGTTCCCGCCCTTTGCGGGAAATGCTGCAGGAGCTTGGCTGGATCAGCAGATACAGTCTGCACTACAAAAAAGAAGTACTCTGGTACATATTTATTGGTATTTTAGGCACAGTGCTAAGTCTGAGCGGCAGCATCCTCAGCAAATACATCATTGACGCAGTGACGGGTCTGAGTACACACGGTATTATTACAGCACTTGTATTTTTTGTGCTGATGCAGTTGTTTCAGATCGTAGTCCGTGCAATCTCCGGCAGAATCAGTGCGCAGGTCAGCATCCGGGTCAATCAGCAAATTACCGCACAGGTCTATGATAAGCTGCTGATCACCGATTGGGAGGCATTGTCTGCCTACCATTCCGGAGATATTCTGACCCGTGTGGCAGGCGATGTCACCACCATCTCTTCCAGCGTGCTGGGGTGGTTTCCGGAGCTTTTGACCCGGCTGCTGCAGTTTTTCGGTACGCTGGGTGTAATTCTTTACTATGACCGCACACTGGCGATCCTTGCCCTGCTCAGCGCCCCTGTTACATTGCTGGTCAGCCGTTATGCTATTAAAATGATGCGGCATCACAATCAAAGAATGCGGCAGCTGAGCAGCGATATGATGGTCTTTAGCGAAGAATCCCTCCAGAACATCCAACTGATCAAGTCCTTCGACCGGACAGATGCTTACAGCCAAAAGCATCGCCAACTGCAACAGCGGTTCAAGGACGCCTCTATGGACTATAACCGCTTTTCCATTCGCAAGAATACCATTATGTCACTGGTGAGCACCACGGTGACACTGATATGCTTCTGCTGGGCGATTTACAGACTCCAGCACGGTTTAACCTATGGCACAATGACGTTGTTCCTGCAGCTTTCCGGCTCTCTGACAGCCGCCTTCTCTGCGCTGGCAGCGCTTATACCGGGAGCTATCAGCGCGGCTACTGCGGCACGACGCGTTATGACCATTATGGATCTTCCCACGGAGGACCGCAGCGATGCCCCGGCTGCAGAAGCCTTTGCAGAAAAGTACAAGGCCACTTCTCTTAAGGTAGAGGCAAAAGATATTTCCTATCATTACGAGGACGGTATATCCGTTTTGTCTGACAGCAGTTTTGTTGCAGAAGCCGGTCAGATCGTTACCTTTGTAGGCCCCTCCGGAGAGGGAAAAACCACTTTACTGCGGCTTTTGCTGGGAATCATTCGTCCCCAAGAAGGTTCTTTGGAGCTCTGCGCAGAGGATGGAAGCTATATTGATATATCTGCTTCTACTAGATCTTTATTCGCCTATGTGCCGCAGGGAAACACCTTCTTTTCCGGCACAGTCCGGGAAAATCTGCAGATGATTTGTCCGGATGCCACAGATTCACAACTGTATGATGTCCTTGGGTTGGCCTGCGCGGAGGATTTCGTCCGGGCGCTGCCCCTTGGATTGGACACGCCGGTGCGGGAACAGGGCGGCGGTTTTTCGGAAGGACAGCTGCAGCGGCTGTGCATCGCCAGAGCGCTTCTTTCCAACGCACCGATCCTCCTGCTGGACGAAGCAACCAGTGCATTAGACATTGAAACCGAACAAAAAGTACTGGATAATATTATGCACTCGCAGAAGGGGCGCACCTGCATCATTACCACACATCGCCCCAGCGTATTGGAGATCAGCCACCGAATTTACCGCATCCGTAATGACCGGATCGAACCGGTAAAAGCAACCTGAAAATATTAAAGCAGGGTGTGTTGCACTTTCTTTTGCAACACACCCTGCTTTCTTATAACAAGTTTGCGTGATAGTTGTTCAGAACATATCCGGAGACATCCGGCGCGCTTTTTCTCAGACGGTCAAGTCCTTTGTTAATGGAAGCGGTAGGCATATAGTCTGCACGGACCACCAGCAGCGCAGTGTCCGCCATAGCCGCCAAAGCCTCTGCGTCAGCAGTTGCCAGCATAGGCGGTGTATCTAATATGATATAATCCGCTTGGTCGCGAAGCTTCTGCAACAGCGCAGAGAGCTTTCCGTTATTCAGCAGTTTGGTAACACTTTTGGATGTACTTTGGCTGACACCCAGTAAAATACCATGCTTCTTGCTTTCCACAAGATACGAGGACGGGTCCCCTTCCTTCTGCAAAAGGTAGGAAGTAAGGGTTTTTTCCTTTTCCACCGGCAGATCAAAGATTTTGTGCAGCGCAGGCTTGCGGAAATCGCAGTCCAGCAGTACTACCCGCCGTCCTTTTTCTGCCAATGCCAACGCCAGATTTGCCACAATGGTGGATTTTCCTTCATTTTCGCCTACGCTGGTAACCAGGATGACCTTCTGTCCCCGCTTTCGCGCGTGGTATTCCAGCGCAGAACACAGGCTCAAATTATCTTCAATAAAATCCTTTTTGATCAGGGAATTGGTAATCAGCGGTGCGTTGTTTCTCTTGCGAAGCTTGGATCGGAGGGTTTTATTTTTCTTCTCGTGGTTAATAGTCCGCAGAAGTCTTGCATCGATCTTCCGTCGGGCAGCCTTCGGTGTCTTTACAGTGTCGTGCAGCAGGTATAATGCAACGATTCCACCCACACTCAAAATTGCACTAACAAGCAAAATCAGAGAATACTTAGACTTTACATTCAATGGATTGGAAGGTGCTATCGGAACAACAGGATCTTTAATTACCTCCAGCTGGGCATTGGCGAACACATAATCCGATATGGAGCTATAGTTATCCACCAACAGATTCAGCGCCCGGAAGGATATATCAGGCTCATTGGATGTAACGGTAACGATCAGAAGATTTGTTTCCGGGATCGTCACCGTATTGATCGTTCCGCCAAATCGCTGATCGGGCATTTTTTCCTGTATTTTCTCCCGCAGAACGTTGCTTTCGAACACCTCCACAAAGACGGAGGCCATACTCTGGGTGGTAGTCAACGAATTATAAGCACTGGTAGAATCCTTGGCGCTGACCATAAAAGTGGCGGAGGACGTGTAGGTAGGGGAGTAGGTTAATTTCGCAAATGAGCTATAACACAAAATCGCACTGATACAAACCGCAACGACCACCCACAGATTTTTCAGCAGCAAAAACAGAAGGCTGTGAAGATTGATTTCATCTAAATATATGGTTTTTTCTTCCATTTCAGCCCTGCCTTTCTGTTACGACCACGGTCAGCGGTGCATATCCTGACAGCTTGCCGTCACTATAGCTATAGGTCAGTTGATAGCAGCCGGGCTTATTTACATCCAGATTGCCCTGAATCTCGATATTTTCCCTGTTCAAGGCATTGGCATTCCGGTCTGTTACGGTAGCAAGCCACTGCATAGGTTCAAAGGTCTCTCCCTGCTGCACATAGACGATGTACCGGTGGAGATTAACAACGGCAGTGCTTTCCTTACTTTCATAAGTGACCCAGAGGGTGATCTGCACTGTATCACCGCAGGAATTGGAAACCTCCAGCACCACAGGGTAATTTCCCACAGAGAAATTGTTCACCATATTGGAAATCACACGAATATGGTCAGAAATATCACCGTCGATACAGTCCTCCACACGGATGTAGTCCAGCAGATCAAAGGAACTGCCGACTCTGTAAACCGGCGCCTTCTCCAGAGAAAACACAGGCGGTTCATAGTCTGTATAATGTACCTGTCGGGTCATCGTGGCAGAGTTATTATGGCTGTCAAAGACCACATATTTTACGCGCACGGTACCCGGTTCCAAAAAATGGGACATAGATGCTACCATAATCTCTTCTGTCAGATCTCCGTCGGTAGCATCCTGTGCGCTAAGCCCCCGGAATATGGCTTCGGGAGGGTCTTGCGCACTGATTTCCAGCAATTCATCCGCACTGGTAATTTCCGGATAATCTGTATTTAAATTGCGATTGTAGCGATGATCGGACCAACCGGCAAACAGCAGGCTGAACACAAATAGGATCACGGTGAAAATCCGTAAATATCGCATATCACACCTCTTCTCTATATATCATTATCGCAGCAAATACCCACAGGGTTTTCATACATCAAACACGCAGCATATGCCTTAGAATACCGCAGGCACAAATGGTCATAAACATCCAGCAGAAAGTTGCTCCGATGATGCAGTCCGTGGGCATCGCTGGCAATGCAAGCCACAAGATCCCGCTGCAGCAAAAAAGCAGCGGTACGCTGGACGGTCTTTCCATATTCTCCAAGGATGCTGCCACCGGTCAGCTGCAAATGGCAACCCATATCCAGCCAGGGTACAACGATTTCCGGCATTCGGCACACCGCGATATACCGTTCCGGATGTGCCACCAGCGGGATATATCCAAGTTCCAGTATGCTTTGCAGCATATCCTGAAAATAATCAGGTGTTGCGTCTGTAGGAAATTCTGTCAGCAAATAGCGGCTGCCGTTGATCGTAGGAATTTTTTTCTGATACAGAAGTTCATGCAAAGTCTCGTTCGCAAAAGCCTCCGCACCGAGAACCATCCTCACCGGAATATCCTTTGCCGCCTGTTGCAGCTGCAAAAAGCAATTCAACAGGCTGTCATCCCAATGGTTCTGCATTGCACCGGGTCTGTTGCAGTGGGGTGTTACCGCCAGCAGTTCCACATCGCTGGCTGCAGCATTACGAAGCATTTGCAGCGCATATTCCATATCCGGTGCGCCATCATCCACACCGGGCAATACGTGGGTATGCAGGTCACATAATTTCATTATTTTCCTTCTTTTTCGGCAGCATACTTGCCACCCTTTTTATCTCCGTAGCCATAACTGCCGTATCGACCGTAATGGTAGCCTTTCCCGTAACCGTAGCCATAACCGTAGCCATAGCCATAACCGTAGCCGGTGATACCGGAGCGAACACCGGTCAGCACGCAGCCGATCAGCTTGGCATCAAATTGATTCAAGTCTTCAAAACAGTTCATAACCCGCGGCAATTTACTGTAGTCCTGCCGGATCACATACAAAATGGCTTCTGCCTGTTCCGCCAGCGGCGCTACCTTTGCCAATGTCTGACAATCCGGTGCGTCAATCAGAACATAGTCCGCTTCACTTTGTGCTGCACGGAGCTTCTCAGCGATCTGCGGGCTGTCATTTAACAGAACAACAGACTTTCCCTGTTCTTCCAGGGCCTCAGCAAGATTCCGTGCAACGGTAGATGTTCCTTCCTCAGGCGTGGTAGCGGTAATGAGCAGGATCTTTCTATCCTCCATCATTCTTACCGTTTGCAAAGCAAGTCCCCGGAAGCTTTCCTTGAAGGGTGTTCCCACTTTGCTGTTATGCATAGACAAATCGATTGTTTTCCGGTTTCCTTTGGATACCACCAAGGGAATCGACCCCAAACAGTTGGACTGCAGCTTCTCGATAATATCCGTTTCTTTGCGGACAGTGTTACGCATAAGCGCATATAAAAGTACAATACCCAATCCAAGGGCGAAGCCCATCAAGCATCCTACTGCAGTTAACTTCATATGCTGTGTTCCGTTATAGGGCATAGAGGGAAATTCCGGATAATCGATCATATTCAGCTGGGTCTTGCCGATTACATATTCCGCTACCGCAGGGTAATTTTTGATCAGCGCCTGCAAAATATCATAGGCCGCCTGCGGATCCCGGCTGGTAACCGATAATGTAAACAGGTTGGAGTTTTCGATTACTTTTGCTTTTGGGGTACCATTCAGATACTCCACACCCAAATCCGCCTTTACCCGCTCTATCAGCAGATCGCTGTCCAACAAGTAAGGAAAGGTCAATGCCATCTGGGCTGCAGTACGGTTGTCGTAGAAAAATGTATAACCGCTTTGGGTGGGATTGTATGTTTCGACAGTAAATGTAGTCTCTGCTTTATACATAGGCTGATAAGATTTTATGCTATACAGCAACGCACCTACAGCGGTGATTGCCGCCAACAAAATCGTCAGCCACCACAGTTTCCCAAAGCTGCGAAGAAAATCCCGTAAAAGCACAGACAAATCGATCTCCAATGCATATTTCTGGGTATTGAATTGTGAGGTATTCTTTTTATCTTCCATAATCATTCATCCAATAACTGCAGCTTACGCAATTTGTCGCAAAATTCCAGTATATCCGCTTGCGCCTCGTCGGTAGAGACATTAAACGCGTCTGTAACGGCTTTTACCATGCTTTCAAGATTTGTCCCCTGCTCCAGGCAATCCCAAATCGTCTTGCTTACATCATTGAGCAGGATCATACCGTTTAGCTGAAGAGCTGTCTGTCCCACCGGGATCGCTACGATGTTATCCATCACTTGCCGTACTACAAATTCTCCGCATAATTTCATATTACACCTCAGAATTATAGGTCAACACCATCACCAAACGGCTGGTTTGGCTGGTATAGTGGGAAGGTTGGATCGTCACACTTGCGCCTGGGCCCAATCTTGTGATCCGGACGGTAAAGGCAATGCCTCCAACAAAAAGATCTTCATCTTCCATATAGTACTTATAGAAAATACGGGTGGTAGGGATGGTTTCATTCGTCAAGTTCTTAATGGTCAATGTATTATCGCCATTATCTGTAACCTGAACCTTGCCCTCAGACATTTCCATCTTTGCCCGTTGGACAACCAAAGCGGATGCAGAAAGCACCTTCTCCTCCGCAGCGGTCTTTCCGGTCTTTTCCTGCACCACCAGCTTCTCACCTACCGGCAATGCAGAAATATCAAACAGCAGCTCTTCCTGCCCGCACACCACACGGATCTGGGTGTACTCCACCGGATAATCTCCGCTATTACTCACCAGCAGCATAGCCACATTTTCGATATTTGCGTTGGTTCCGTCTTCCACGAACATACCATTATAAGGTGCAAACTTTTCAATAGTCAGACCATATCCGGGAACTTGGCACGGGAAAGAAATGCCGATTTCCTCTCCGGTCTCCGGATCTTTTTCCGGAGGAATAACCACAGAGGGCGGCTGTTCATCCGGTGGCGTAACAGGTTCGTCTGTGGATATCTGCGGTTCTTTGGTAGAGGTGGTAGGCTCTGTTTCCTGAATTGTTCCGCCAGTATCTTCTGTCTGCTGCTGGGATTCCTCGGTAGAGACCGTGGGTTCTGTTTGGAAAATACCGAAAATAGGATCCGGCAATTGGCTGTCCAGCAGCAGTGCAACCACGGCTGCTAAAATCAAAAGAACAACGCAAAGTACACCGACCAGTATTTTAAGACGGTTTTTCTCATTCACAGCATTTCCTCCTTCACGCGATTCCACTGCGCCTTATATGCACAAATCATATCACATCGATATTGCGGTGGATTTTCGAAATTGCCGCTTTCCGTAATGACCATGGCAGCGCAGGCACGACAAGTATCTTTCACATTACATGCACTGCATCGCGCCGGCAGGTGAATATTATATATGCTTTCCTTTGCTGCCTGCCAGGCGTTCAGGAACGGCATCTCAAATACATTAGGCGCATTTTTCTCCGGGAACATACCGCAGGGCATCATTTTCCCCTGCCAGGTGATCCAGAAACTGCACTTTCCTGCGCGGCAACGAATGCCGTCACCTTCACAATTTCCTTCCGCCTCAAGCGGCTCTGGAAGTTGCCCTTCCTGCGCTAAAAACCGTTCCTTTCCCAAGGTTAAATAATCCGCATAAGCCATGTAATATGCCGCATCCTCAGGGGAGAAACGGTCATTTGTTCCGGTCAATCTCCCATCCTTCCGAACAGGCGGGAACATATAGGTTGCCACCTGCAATACCAAATTGTTTTCTTTTGCGATCTCCACCATTGCAGGCAGATCTTTTGCATTATACGGTGTCAGGCTGCAGTTCAGCTTCACCGAAATTCCAGCCTCTTTTAACAGGCGGATCGCACCCATTGTCTGCGTAAATCCCTTAGGATTACCGCACAGCTGTGCGTAGGTTTCGTCAGATGCACCGTACAGGCTGATATTGATCCGCACAGGGGGGCAGTTTTTCAGCCAGGCAACGGTATCTTCATTGATCATTGTTCCGTTTGAATTGACGGAAATCAAAAGTCCCATTTGATGCAGACCCTCTAAAATCTGCCGGAACTGAGGGTGCAAAAAGGGTTCGCCACCGGTCAGCAGCAAATAAAGCATACCGGCATCTTTCGCTTCCTGTGCCAGCTTCAGCCAGCGTTCCGCGTCAGCAAGGGGCGCTCTGGATTCCTGCTCCTGCCGGGAAAGCCGCACATAGCACATTTTGCAATCCATATTACACACCGGTGTCAATTCAAAGGTGCCGCTAAGCGGTACGCCTGCAGCAGATGCCTTTTGGTACAAGTATTCTGTTAAGGCGGGTGCTACAGGTAGGTCATTCATAACCCCAGTCCTTTCTTTACCAGCAAGACCGCATCCTTTTCAGGACGGCATTCCAGTAAATATACCGGTATATTTTCAAGCAGCTGCAGACATAGATCGGTAACTGCAGCCACAAAGTTTTTATCCCATTGATGAACAGACAGTTCCGGGTAAAGATACCGGAATGCCTCCCCTGCCGTCAGGCGGCAAAAGCGGTTTTCCCCGCTCTGCTGCAGCAGCACGATGGCAGTCAGAGGTGCGCTGTCGTTTTTGTATATGCCGGAAGTGCCGGCATAGGGTGAACCAAAGGCGATCCAGCCTTCCGGTGTTTTTCTCAGCACCGCCCGATCACCGTTAATGATCCAGGCATCCAGATGTGCCTCCCAAAGCGCTGCCTGTGTAGATTTTCCCACGCCGGAAGGTCCGGCAAAGGCGATGGCCTTGCCGTTGTATTTTATCAGTGAAGCATGCAGCAGCAAACCTTTATGCTGCAGCAGCAGAGTTTCCATTCCAATTCTGTTAAAGATTCCAGCGCTGCCCACAAAATAGGTCAGATATTCCGGCAGGACGCTGATCTCAATATTGCCTGTTTCAAAATGCTGTGTCACGGCAAATGCTTCCGTTTCCGGTGCTTTGCAATGAAAAACGCGCAAAGTGCGTCCATCCCAGTCGTAGTATTCCAGACCGTGCCACACACCATCGTCAGAGAAGGCAGGCAGATCTGTGCTGGGATACACTGTAATAGTACAATCCGTTTCTTCCTTTTGCAAGCACAAAAACGGTTGCAAGCTGTCAGAAACGGTAATCTCAAAGGGAACGCGCAACACGGTACGCAACCCCGCAAGTGTAAAATGGTAATTTTTCATAAGTGTTCCTTGCACCCCTGCGGATCGGCAGATCCGCAGGGGTGCAGCATATTGTGTTAAGATCGGAAAATGTAATTTCCTTCGCTGGGATTATTGTAGCAGGCAAAGCCCATTTGTTCACCGTCTAAGGTACAAGTACTGCCGGCAACAAATACGCTCATACCGCCACCCAGATCCCATTTACAAGTAGCAATGTCTCCCAAGGTTAGCTGCTCTTTGGGAATAGAGTCCCCGCAATCACGGGCGGTTGACTGGGCAAGGGAGAACATTTCTACTGCCAGTAGGGGTTTTGTGTAATTTGCTTTCATATTCTCGCCTCCTCAGTTCTCACCCAGCCACTGGCGGACAGCCAAGAACAATCTGCTTGCCAAGGCCAGTGTTTCCTCTGCGTGTATCTGCACAGGGGTCTTTGGTGTTTCTTCTGTAGGTTCATCGTTTTCCTGTTCCAGGAGTCGTGCAGAGAAGCTGCGCATCATCATAACAGCCATTTGCGGTGCTACGGGGACGACACCTCCGTTGGCCACAGGTCCCTGCATATTGGTTGTACGCAGGTTTGTAATGGACAGAATTTCTTCGCCTGCACTGCTGTTTTGAACAACGATGTAGCCGTCCACAGGATTGATGCGGTAATACATATCTGTGGAGTGTGTGATCGTAATGGTAGTAGGATTCAAAGTTTGATCGACGCCGCTAACATTGGCGGTCACTTTGCCACCCTTCAAACTCTTCAGACCCATATAGTAGGTATTGCCTTCCTCGACCTTCAACACGATCGCTTGACCTGCACTGAGGTAAACCTCATTTTTAGGACCATAAGCTTCAAAAGTGCCGATTTCGTAGGTAGGTACACCCACACCTGCTTCATCGTTTCCGGAACCATGACCATCCTTGATCTGGTCGATAAATACTGCACCGCCGATATCAGGCTTATCCGCATTGAAGCTGTTGTTCTTATCGATCAGAATGTCACGAACCTCGGTGAATACCGCATTATTTTCCAATTCGTAGGCATCTTTTACGATGCTGTCCTGATAGTTGGTTGTATTACCCAGCGGATTCTGGATCCGAACACCGTCAATGTAGTATTCGCTGCGCAGACCGGTTTCTCCTGTTGCTATTGTCGCAATCAGCTGCAGGGTGTATGTGCCATAGGGAAGATCCTTAAAGGCAACTGTGGGAATGTGGTAGTAATCACCGGATACGGCCAGATTATCCATTGCCAAACTCTTATAAAGTGTAATAACCTCTTTGCCATCTTCTCCTACGGTCTTGCTATTGAGCACAGCAACCACCATACCAGAGGCATTGTTGGTACGGGTGTAGACCTCAACCCCGGTACCGGTGAAGGTAAACTGTGCGGACGCGCCCGGAGTACTAACAAAATGCGCACTGCCATCGGTGAAGGTCACATCGTCACCCAGGGAGTCTGTCCAGCCGTGGACATCGCCGTAGGGAGCAGATTCCAGATGCTCCGGCACCTCTGTATTGCCGCTGTCTTCCCCTACCATAGACCAGGCACCGGTGAAGGTGAAGCCTTCAATACCGTTTTGGGTGGTACTGTCGGTGGTGATAAAGGAATCTTCGTAATAGATGTTGTTGGCAGGGATCACCGTAACCTTATTCCACAGGTTGCCGTTTTCGTTGGCATCCTGGGCAAGAACAGTTTTTCGCCAAGTGTTGCCAAACACATAGAACGAATCATAGCTGCCCCAATTCATGGATGTGGGGGTGTAAATGACTTGGCCATTCTCGATCCGCACATTGCCGTATTGGGTATTTCCGCAGGTGCCATTCTTGGTATTGTGCAGATTGGGAGCACTCTCATCAAATCTGTTCATACCATTGGAAATATCAAAATCCAAATGAATGGGGGTAGCATTTTTGCCAGCTGCAACATCATCATCAAAATACCAGTCAGCCAGGACAAATTCCTTGCCGTAATCAAGGACATATGCCCGTTCCACGAAAATGGTAGTGGGCTGGTTGAAGGCCATCAGCAGTTGACGATTACCGCTTTCATCTGCAGGCAGCCACATACCGGAGCGTTCATGGTTTGTGGCAGTACTGCGTCCCCACTGAACATCGTCCCGGGCCTCCACGGAGGTGATCTCAATGACCATCTTATAGCCGTCGTGACCATCGTTGATAAAGTTATTCTCAAAGTCATAGCCGGTGATGTCTACAGCATGGGGGGCATCCGGGTCTGTGACACTGACATTGGGACTATAATTATACACGCTGATATACGGTACATCCTGCCGTGTGGTCACAGAGCCATCGTCATTGGTGAAGGTGATATCTGTGGTTTCCGGAGAGTATACCGTAGCACCGGCTTCTCCACGCAAGGAAAGTTCAGCTACCTTTTCCTTGGTGTTAGACCACTCCACCTGCCCGGTAGCAGCATTATAATGTCCTGCCACCTTATATGCTGTGATCACGGTATTGGGTGTAAGAACCAGGCCCTCACCCATAATATCCCGCAGGATCGTATCACCGTGCAGCACGATCTCCGTGGTGATATTGGTGGTGATCTCCTTCATAATATTGGCAAAGTATTCCTTCAAGTCGTGCTTGCTTTCCGTAGTGGAGTAGAATCCGGAATAGGGTGTTTCCACATAGCCGCCGGGTCGATAGAGATAGACGGTAGTACTGCCAACTTTGCCATTGGTAATGGTGGCATCGATCGTGGTAGAAATACGGTAATTCCGGTTGTTGCGGGTGTAGTACCAACAGTTCTGGGCGTACCAGCTATTGGAGGTTGTGGTCACATTACCCCACTTAATGGGATAGTAGGTGTTGCCGGATTTATAATAATAAGAACCTCCGTCGTTGAGCTTGGAGCCGTTAGGCGGTGTGGAGTAGCCACCTGTAACCATCACATCGTCCATATCCTTGGCATCGGGATAGTTGGAAGACATGGCGTTCATATACACAGCAACATCGCTAGTAGAGTCCACGCCGGTGCTGGGGTACAGACCGATAGTGTACACATAAGCATTGTGGGTGTTTTTGGTTGTATATGCCTGAGCAATAGCTTCGTTGGCAACATTCGCATCAAAGCCGCTATTGCCGGGCTGACCGTCGGTAAAGGTAACCATGATCCGGACACGATCCTCTGCAGGATTTGCAGCAAAGATCTTGTTGGCCATTTCAACACCGTACTGCACGTATGTACCACCGTTGGAGCCTAATTTTTGGGTAGCCTTGATCAGATTGGGGTTGGTACGACCGGAACCGTTAACACCGAAGGAAACCGGTATCAGTGCATCGTGATAGATGTTCAGCTCCGGATTCGTGGTACGGGTTTCGGTACGGGTGTAAATGCTATCGTGGCCATCCACACAACTGAAGTTTTCACCGGTACCGTAGGCATGGATCTCACGGCGCTCCAAATCCTTTCTGTGGGTCCAGACATCGGTATGGTAGGTAAAGAACTCCTGGGAAGAATATAGCTGCTTGTCACCATAGAGCCAAAGACCGCTGGCATTTCGTGTCAGCTCCACGAAGCTGCCAATATCGTTTTGGTCGTAGACATAGCCATAAACTGTAGTGCCGTTGAGCACTGCTTCCCGGGCTTCTGCCTCGGTAATCAGATGGTGGTAGGTGCTGTGATAGTCCATCAGCAGATATGCACCGTGACTATAGGTATAATAGACACCATCTGCCTGCACGCTACCGGTGAAGGCAGTGTAGTTAAAGCCGGTGACGGGATAGGGGTGGAAGTCACCGTTGGAGTCGAACACACCGGTGTTGACCCATTCATTCAAAGTGCCACCCGCCAGGGGGTAATTCGTAGTGTTGCTGTTGGTGGCGCCTGCTGTGGCATTACTTGCGTAACCCACGATGGCGATCCGGTGATCCACCTCGTTGTGTCGGCCGTGGTTTGCAACCTCTTCCACGAAGTTATCCACCGCTGCCTGCAATTCATCCAGATATCCATCCTGGACAATAGAACCGGACTGGTCCAAAACCAACACAATATCCAGCGGAGTATTCTGCAGGATCATCGTGGTGACCGGGTTATCCATCGTATAAGTTTCCAAATTGACGGTATAGCTGCCGTTGTTGGTCAGAATTACGGACTTATCCAGTTTCAGATTGCTCTCAACCTGATCCGTATAGCCATCCTTTACATAATAGATGGTAAGAATGTTTTTCACAGAATCGTTTGTAACTGTTAAGACCGCATCTTCCGTAAGACCATACATCTTATCCCCGATTTTTGCACCGGCATAGGTATAGCCTTCAATATTCAGCACACGTTCTGTAGTTTTAACCTCGAAGCCAGCTGCCACATTTTCCTCAACCACTGCACCGTGCAAAGGCTTTTCGGTATTCAGCTCCAAATGGCGCACTGTATAGGCTGTGCCTTCCAGTTTTCTCCAGACAGCAGTCACTGTTACATCTTCTGCCAAACCGGCTGCCACAGTGATCGAGCCACCGTCATTGCCAATCACCACATCTTCGTGGTTGGATTCCCAGCGTTCAAACACATAGCCTTCCCGGAAGGGGAATGCGGTGATAGAATCCGCATAGCTCCAGGTATGCAGATAGGAGTAATAGTCTGTACCGTTGAGACTGTCTGTCAAATAAGAATCCATGCCCTGCACAGTCTCATTTTCGCCCAGACCCATATCAAAGACGATCTCGTACTCCTTGGGAACCAGAGTCGCTTTCAATGTGCGAGCCTGACCACCGCTGGCTGCGCTATACCGGGATGCAGGGTCATAGTCAATAATAAACGGTGCGGTGTCACTATTGTAAAGTGTTCCTTCAGGTGTGAACACACCGGGCACATTGCCGTAAAGCTTGCTGACATTCATTTGGTACTCGTACAGGGTACCGTCTGTGTGATATTGCCACACAGATTCACTGCCGTTGCCGAAGCCTTTGTCGGACAAGGGAATTTCCACACCGTAGGGAGGGACGGTATGTTGGGAGATTACATCGTAGTGATGGATATCACCCAGGTCGCGGTACAGCACCTCACTCAACGCACCGGTGGGACGGAATTCCTCGCTGATCTGGCTGGCATCCACTTCCATCTGCTGTGTATAACTCTCCGGTGCATGCTCCAGGTAAGCATAGACCATTGCAATATCGTCGCCGCCGAGAACTGCGGTATATTCCTCCGGGCTATAGTTGATGCCGGCATCGGATTCGTTGTCGAAGGTAGCCTGGTAGTTGCGACCCAGCACCAGGATCCGATATTGAGAGCCATCCTGGTGCAATCCTGTAAAGTTATAGTCACCTACACCATCTGCGCCCAGGTATTCATAAGTAATGGTCGCCTCGTAGCTTGCCACGTCCATATACCGGCCGTTGATCTCTTTTTGCAGAACCACCATCACATTGTCGACCCGGTCAACCTCTTTGATGATCACGGTATCGCCATTCTGCTCATAGGTACCGGCTACATTAATGGTGCCTTGCACTGACATCGGATGGCTATAATTAGCAAAGTAGTATACATCCTCGGTCAGGTAGGTACCTGCCAGATTCTGCGCGGGGTTGCCATCTTCATCGTACCAACCGATGAAGGTATAATTGCTGTTGTCGGATACGGGCACATACTGGCTCAGATCCGGATACAGATATTGATTTTCCAGCACTACCTGCTGCTTGTTTTCCAGCTTGCCGGAACCTGCGTTGAAATAAACAAAATAGGGACAAATATCAATGGTTGCAGTCGGAATACCGTTCTGGGCAGTACCATCGTAGTAAGCACCGGGTAAATCATCCTTCTGAGGCTGCTCCGGTGTTCTGCCGCCATTTTCCGTGGTGATCACGGCCTCGTACAAGCCGGATCCATTTGGCATATAGTATTCCAGATCACCGGTGGCAGGGACTACCTGACCGTCGGGCATCACGAAAGAGGTAATTTCAATGCGATACTCGTAGGCATAATTCCCCTGCATTTCTTCGTTATCCCAGTATTTCCACACCGGATAGAAGCCGGTACCCGTACCGGTTTCCTGATCGATATATACTGTGGTAGGCGCACCACTGCCTGCCTGCCGGGTAATGGTATGCCAGCCCAGCTTGCCTTCGTTATAGCCCCAGTAAAGGACCTTCACATTCACTGCGACGGGAAGCAGTTCCTTTTCCGCCTCGTTATCCCAGTTTACAACCACATCAAAGGTAAGGTCAAAGTCCTCCGGTGCGTACTTCATCTCAACACGGATATGCTGATCCTCGTCCGCTGCACCGGTGTGCGTAACCGCAACCTCATAGAGCGCTTTCTGGGCAGCCACTTTGTAAAGTCCCTTAGGTACATTTGTTGCCTTTAAAGTATAGGTGGTGATATGTTTTTCCGCATCATAGGTATACTTTTCATGATTTTCATCCAGCAAGATCTGATCCAGTGGCAGGTTAACACCGTTTTCTTCCCGGAGAATTTGCAGCAGTGCCTCGTGACGGTTGTCTGCATTGTTGAAACCGTCGCCGCTGTTATGATCAATGACGACCTCTATGGTAACATCAATATTTTCTTCCCACTGGGCAGTCAGCACGGTTTTTTCCGTAATGCTGTTGGTGACGGTCTGACCGGGATAGATCCGGTTGTTATCCTGGTCCAACCAGTACAGGAATGTATATCCCTCCCGGACCGGTGTTCCGCTGTTATCTGTAATGGGAGTGGTAATCAGGTAATTGGTAGTTTCCGGTGCCGGCTGACCATTCCAGGTCACCGTATCCGTCCCCGCATTGGTATCATAGCTTACGCTGTAATACTGCAGCTCCGCACGACCGTTCTGATTATAGATCGTAACCTGATAGCCTTCTATCTTTTGGAACTCCCCATCGATTTCAGCCCAGATGTGATAAGCTCCGTTTTCTGTGACTGTGGCGGTGTAGGTACCGGCAGTACCTTTATTCAGGGCAATATACTCACCGTCGCCTCCCTCTTCACTCTGCAGCTCCAGATAAAGCGTAACACCGCTGCCAAGAATATTTTCCACATTTGTTTCGGTATCGTTTAACTTTGTCACCACTGTAGCGGTATATTTATTTTGCAGATACCACTCGGCATAAAGCGTTATGTTGGAATCGTCAATCGTAATCTCATCGCCAATATCGTAATGGGTACCGGTGCCGTCAGCAGCGGTGTTCCAGCCATTGAAAATGTAAGTATCACCGCCTACGTTTTTCCGCAGGCCGCCGGTGTTGCCCAACACCGTGTGGGTCTCACCTGACTTTAAGCCGCTCTCACCGGTAGGTGCGCTGCCGGAGGTGTTACCGTTACCGTAATAGTTTACGGAGTATGTAGATTTTTTGGTGATCAGACCATCAATATGCCACGCGCTGTCGCTGCGCTGATACTTAATGACATACCAAACAATGGTATAGTCATCAATGCTTTCTCCGGTTCCCAGTTGGAAGTAACCGTTATTGATGGCTGTCTGGATAATTTTCCTTTCCGTTTCTGCGTTATGAGGTTTGTTGACATCGTCAGTTGTACCATCCACGATTCCGCTGGAAGGCAGCAGGTATCGGCTGCCGCCGGTGGTGCTGAACACGCCCCAGACACCGCTGGTTCCCTGAACCACATCGTCCAGAATAGAGTCGTCTAAAATATTTTCTGCACTTTCTGCAAACTTGCCGAAACCGTTAGAGCCAAAGGAACTATTCAAGTTCAGGTAACCGGAAACTGCATACTCCGCAGGCTCACCGGGGAAGTCGCTGCCGCCAACATACAACGCAAGATATACATCACCGGTCAAGTCCAGTGGCTTACCGGTAGAATCGTGGGCAGCAAAAACACTTGTGGGGAACATACTCACCAGCAGGACCACTGCCAAAAATATACATAATGTTCTTCTTTTCATAATTTCCATTCTCCTTTGCCGGAAATCAGTATGCTACCGGGTAGCGAAGCTGCTGCAATTCTGCTGCCAGCTGGGACTCGATGATTGGCTTTGTCAGGTAGCCACTGGGACGCAATTTTAAAACTTCTTTCGCGTGCTCCTGCTCTGAACAAACAGTCACAAAAATAATGTTCACACAAGGATTTATGTTGCGGATCTGCTCTGCCAGCGTAATCCCGCCGTGATTGTATAATTCTATCTCACAAATAAGTACATCACAGCCATGTGATTGGGCATAGGACAAAGCGTCCTTGGCAACGGTAAATGTCAAAATCGTAGCTTCCGGATATATCTGTTTTACACTGTTTTTTAAGCCTTTCACGATCACCGGATGATCGTCTACACAAAGAATCGTCATAGTCTGCACAAGCTCCTTTTGGAAAGTTACAAACAATATCCCACATTAGATTATTATGTAGTAAATTCTAGCACAAAAGGTATGACAAACCTATGACAAAACGCAGCCAGGCATTACCTGGCTGCGTTAGAAAATGAAATTATTTTTGTAGCAGACCACAAGTGTCTTCCGCCCAGCTGTACTGGGTCATATATTCCCCGTAAAAGGCAGGGGATCCGTACTGCAAATAACTGTGGTAATCGCAACTGATCTGGGAAGGGTCGACCCGGTATTGATACCCCTCCTGGCAAAGCACACTGCCTGCTCCAACCCCATCCAGCGTGTTGCGAAGATCCTGCATCAGATGGCGGAAGTAGTCCATATTCTTGGTGTCGTCGGAATCTTCCGGCCACAATACAGCGCAGATCTGTTTTCCGGTCATTCCCGCTCCGTTGCGGTCTACCAGCATTGCCAGCAATTCCTTGGCTTTTGTGCGCTTAAAGGTCAGTGTCTGACCATTACACAGCACCTCGAAGGAGCCAAAGCATTTCACCGTCAGTTTTTTATCACTCAGCGGCTGCCGCTTGATGTGATCCAGTTCCTTTTGCACCGCCTGGGAGGTGATGGGTTTGATTAAATAACCGGAGCAGCGCAGCTGGATCGCATCCAAAGCATACTGCTCATAGCCGGTGCAAAAAATAATTTTACAGGCAGGCTGCATCTGGTTGATTTTTTCCGCCAGGGCAAGGCCGCCCATACCACGCATACTAATATCCAAAAAAGCCACATTTACAGCATTGGATTCCAACCATTCCAACGCAGAAGTACAGGAGCTGAAGGTATGCACCTGCCGGATGTCCGGTGATGCCTTCACCGCCGCAGCAAGCACCTGCAGCATGGGATACTCATCATCTACCGCTATCGCTATCATTTTTCTTTCCCCTCCTTCGGAATCCGGATCTGCACACGGGTGCCTGCCCCGGGCTGACTTTCTATGGTCAGACTGCCATCGCACATAGCCTGTAACCGCTCACGCACATTGCGAATGCCGATGTGCTTTTTCGTATCCGTCAGAGCGGCAACATCGAAACCGACACCGTCATCAGATACGACAATGCAATAATCATCCTGCTCTTCGTATGCGGAAATCGTCACTGTGCCGCCTTCCTCCAAGCCCATAAGACCGTGCTTGATGGCGTTTTCCACCAGCGGCTGCACGGTGAGTGCCGGCAGCAAAAACTCTTCTGTCTGAATATCATAACGCACGGTCATATCCGGGAATCGTATCAATTCGATTTCGGTATAGCAGCGTATGTGCTCCAACTCCTTGGCAAAGCGGATGGGCACCGTGTTATCCAGCTCGCTGAAATTGCCTCGCAAATATACACTGAAGTTTTGAACCAGCCGGGAAGCCTGCTCAGGATCCTCTTTGCAAAGCTGCTGGATCGTACCCAGCGTATTGTATATAAAATGGGGCTGTATCTGGCTGATCATAATGGCAATGCGATTTTCCTGCAATTGCGCCCGGATCAGCTTCTGCTCTGCCTCCATTTCCTTGTTCTTTCTGGCAGCATTGATGTTGCGGGGGATGATCTGCCAGACCAGGACGATGGCGATGGCAAACAAAACCAGGAAAACATAACGGCAAATCAATCCGCCTTGCCACCAGCCCAAGGCTGTTCCCAAAAAATCCGCTTCAATGCCGCACAACAAGATCCCCGCGCCAAGATTTCTGATTTTTCTCACGAATTTGCTTCCCGGAGAATCCAGCACCAGACACACCAAAAGAGCCACATTTGCGACACTCTGGGTCACTGCCCACCAGCTCCATGTATCATAGAAGCGGATATCGGTCGCAAGACAAAGCACAGCCATAACCGTGCAGGATGCCCCTGCAAAGATCGCAGCGCCAATACCTGCTTTTTTCACCTTAGGTCCAAGCAAAACGGCAATCAATATGCAAACACACAGCGTATACAGCATCATACATATGCCCAAAATGGTAGTGTTTCCGATGACGGACTCACTCCAGAAAAACACACCCTTTGCGCCATAAGCAAAATAGCCGCCGGCAAACAAAATGGTCATACCGATAAGACCCATTTTGCCGCTTCCCTCTGTATGGAGCAGCGCAGAAAACAGCGCTGTACCCAACAGCACAAACGCAACGATTACAAAGCATAAGCCTGCGTTTTTCTCCAATTCGCCCTGGTTCATAAAGGCTTTTTCATAGGACAGGCCACCGTACAAGGACAACTCTTCCAAAAACATATCGATGGCTTGATCATTGCCGAAAATATGAGGATTGTGGAATGTCAGCATAATGGGCTGATCAGTCAGCAATTCATAAACAATGCTAAGCTCGCCACACATACCCTCACCTGCAAGGGGGTGCTCAATATCCATGGAATGCGGTTCTTGCCCTTCCTCCTGCACTGTCAGCTGGATATGATTCAGGTAAAAAGCCAAAGGCATCCCGGCTTCCACAGTACCGATGTATGCCCCATCAGGATCGACCATATGAAATTGACCGCGCAGTGTCACATCCCCCTTGGTTGCAGGAATGTGCTGCCCGGCTTTGACCGTATTCCACGGTCCGTCTGCCAGCTGATATTCACCGGAAAAGTAAACACTGGGAAGGAAGGCAGGAAAAGACTGCTGGCTGTTTGTTATATTGCCCCACAAAAGCAGCAACATAGCGGCCAAAACGGATATGATCCCAATAATGGCAAAGGGTATTTTTTTCCATACCTTTTGCAGCTGTTTATTTCCTTGCATTGCTTTGCCCCTTTGATGTTTTTGCTCATTATAGCATAATAAGGCAAAAAAACAAATTCTTTTTTGCGGCATATGGTTGCCTGATGTATGGTGTTACACTTGGAAGCAAGTACAATTATGCACATTCCTTGACAAATTATTGCCTTGTGGTAGTCTAAATTAGGCAGTTGTTTAAGTACGGATATGGTCATTGTTTCTGGTGCATTGCTGTACAAAATTTGCTTTGTATTCCCCTTGAAATCGTGACCAACTTTTGACCAACAAAGCTTAAGTAAAAGAAAATAATCGGTATAATAGCACTATATATCGAAAGCTATTATAGTGGCTACCACCACATATCTACAAAGCCAAAATCCCGCCATCGAGTGGGAGTAACTGAATTGTTTCCGGCCAAATCAAATGATTCTCAAAAGAACAAATCTGATTATTCTCTGAACAAATAAAATATGCCTTCTGCGTTTACTCGCAGAGGGCATTTTTTATACTTATCCCCACTCAATAGCGCCGGTGGGCTTGAGGATCGGGTCTGAAACGCAACATTTTCAGATGCTTCTATGGGGCGATATATTTATCTACTATAGAATAGTTTAATTTGTTCATTCTAGAATACGGTATTTCTTACATGCTGATCCATGACCCGGACTGTGTTATGCGTGCTGTGTTGAACCGTGGTTCGCTTTTAGTTATCTTAAAAAGAGGCTGATATTATATGAGGATAACAATCATAACCGGCAGTTTCCGTCAGTATTGTAAAGACGACGGAGAGAAATTTAAATATTTGTCTCCCAATAGAGTGTTGACAAACGCGCATGATGTTGTATAATTGTATACAATAATACAATGAAGGGAGACCTATTATGCTGGAATTGTCACGCCGCACCAATTTGTTGGAGCAGAATTCCTACAAGTATTCTTTACAAGACATCTCCGAGCCCAACCTTCTGCGGGATATTTACACCCAGGGCCAAGTGCCAAAGGTTGCCTTCAACCATCGCAGAGTGCCTATGAACATGCCGGAAGAAATTTGGATCACGGACACCTCTCTGCGGGATGGTCAACAATCTGTAGAGCCCTACACTGTAGACCAGATCGTAAATATCTACAAGCTGCTGAGTAAGTTGGGCGGTCCTTACGGCATCATCCGCCAGACCGAGTTTTTTGTGTACAGCAAAAAAGACCGGGAAGCAATCGAAAAGTGCATGGCCTTAGGCCTCAAATTCCCGGAGATCACCACCTGGATCCGAGCCAGTAAAGAGGACTTCATGCTGGTCAAGGATCTGGGGATCCGGGAAACGGGGATTTTGGTCAGCTGCAGCGACTATCACATTTTCAAGAAGATGAAAATGAGCCGCAAGCAGGTACTAGACCACTATTTGGCCACGATCTCTGACGCCTTCGATGCCGGCATTATGCCCCGCTGCCATTTGGAAGACATTACAAGAGCTGATTTTTACGGCTTTGTTGTCCCCTTTGTGAACGAACTGCAAAACCTGTCCAAGCAGGCAGGTATCCCTGTGAAGATCCGGGCCTGCGACACCATGGGCTACTGTGTTCCCTACACAGAAGCTGCTATGCCCCGCAGCGTCGCCGGTATTATCTACGGTCTGCAGCACTATTCCGATGTTCCCAGTGAACTTTTGGAATGGCACGGCCATAACGATTTTTATAAGGCAGTGGCCAATGCCACCACCGCATGGCTGTACGGTGCCAGTGCCGTGAACTGTTCCCTTTTGGGTATTGGCGAGCGGACCGGCAATGTGCCTTTAGAGGCTATGGTGTTTGAATATGCCTCTCTGAGAGGCTCCATGGACGGTATGGATCCCACTGTGATCACCGAGATCGCAGAATTCTTCCGCCATGATGTGGGTTATCAGGTGCCTGATATGACACCCTATGTAGGAAGAAATTTCAATGTCACCAGAGCAGGCATTCACGCCGATGGGCTGATGAAGGACGAGGAGATCTACAATATCTTTGACACTCAAAAGCTGTTGTCCCGGCCTCCCGCTGTGCAGATTGGCAAAGCTTCCGGTCTTGCCGGTATCGCCTACTGGATCAACAGCACCTTCGGCCTGTCTGACGACGAAACCATCAGTAAAAAAGATCCTCTGGTGGTAGCTTTAAAGGAATGGATCGATAAAGAATATGAAGACGGAAGGCAAACGATCCTTTCTAACAAAGAACTGGAACACATGATCGAGACCCTCGCCCCCGGTCGTTTCTGTATGCAATAAGGAGGAAGATAAAATGGCTGATTTTCGTACCACTTCTCTGGCTGATCAAGTATTTGAAAAATTGGAGAAGGATATTATTTTGGGGGTCTACCCACGGGGAGAGATCCTCACTGAACTAAAGCTGGCGGAGCAGCTTGGCGTAAGCCGCACACCCATTCGGGAGGCCTTACGCCGCTTGGAACAGGAACAGCTGATCGAGGATACCGGCAAAGGCTCTTTGGTTTTGGGCCTTACCCCGGAAAATCTCATTGATATTATGGATATTCGCATCCATGTTGAACCCATGGCGGCCTACTACGCAACCGTGAATCAAACGCCGGAAGGGATCGCAGAGCTTTCCCACGTGATCGATTTGCTGGAATTTTACTGCACCAAGCACGATGTGGAACACCTGCTGCAGGAGGATAATCTTTTCCACAACGCTGTGTGTAATATGTGCGGCAGAACTGTCATGAAAAGTATTCTGCTGCCGCTGATCCGAAAAACCGGCAAATACCGGCAGATCGCCACGGACAACCGCCAACAGCAGAAAAAGTCATTTGAGGAGCATCGGGAGATTTACCGGGCTATCCTGACCGGCGATGCCGACCTTGCCGCCCAATTGACTGCCAGCCATATTGAGCAGGCAAAAAAGAATATGATTGAAAGGTATGAGCACATATGGGCAAAACCGTAGCAGAAAAAATCATTGCCGCACATCTTGTTTCCGGCGATATGATGCCGGGCAGTGAGATAGCCCTGAAGATCGACCAGACGCTGACCCAAGATGCTACAGGCACTATGGCGTATCTGGAATTTGAGGCTATGGGCATCCCCAGGGTAAAAACCGAGTTGAGCGTTGCTTATGTGGATCACAACACCCTGCAATCCGGTTTTGAAAACGCGGACGACCATCGGTACTTACAAACCGTAGCAGCCAAACACGGTGTCTACTTCTCACGCCCTGGCAACGGCATCTGCCACCAGGTCCATCTGGAACGGTTCGGCAAACCCGGGAAAACCCTGATCGGGTCTGACAGCCACACGCCTACCTGCGGCGGTATTGGCATGCTTGCTTTCGGTGCAGGCGGCTTGGATGTTGCCGTGGCAATGGGTGGCGGTGCTTATTACATCACCATGCCGAAAATGTTCAAGGTGGAACTGACTGGGGCCCTCCGACCCTTTGTGTCTGCAAAGGACGTAAGTCTGGAGCTTTTACGGATCCTGTCTGTTAAGGGCGGTGTGGGTGCGATCATCGAGTGGGGCGGTCCCGGCGTGAAGACCCTTTCCGTCCCGGAGCGAGCCACGATCACCAACATGGGCACAGAGCTGGGGGCTACCACCTCCATTTTCCCCTCCGACGAGATCACAAGAGCATTTTTGGAAGCCCAGGGCAGAGTCGAGGACTACATACCTCTGGAAAGCGATACCGATGCGGTGTACGACCGGGTGATCTCCATTGACCTTTCTGCTTTAAAGCCTATGATCGCCTGTCCCCACAGTCCCGACAATGTGGTGCCCGTAGATTCTCTCAAGGGTACAAAGGTAGATCAGGTGTGTATCGGTTCCTGCACCAATTCTTCCCTTCACGATATGCTGAAGGTGGCTGCCCTATTAAAAGGAAAGACCATTCACCCCGGTGTAAGCCTGTCTATCTCTCCCGGTTCAAAGCAGGTGCTGACTATGTTGGCCGATTGCGGCGCATTGACGGATATTCTAGCCAGCGGTGCCCGGGTGCTGGAGTGCGCATGCGGACCTTGCATCGGCATGGGCTTTTCCCCCAACTCCGGCGGTGTCAGCCTGCGGACCTTTAACCGTAATTTCTTGGGCAGAAGCGGCACGAAGGACGCCCAAGTATGTCTGGTTTCTCCGGAAACGGCAGTTGCAGCCGCGTTAACCGGCCAGATCACCGATCCCATGTTACTGGGAGATATGCCTCCGGTGACACTACCCGAAAAATTCAAGATTGATGATTCTGCGATCCTTGCACCTTTGGATGAGACGCAAGCAAAGAACGCAAAGGTTCTCCGGGGACCCAACATCAAAGAATTTCCTAAGGGGGAAGCGTTCCCAGAAAACTTATCGGCAAATCTCGTTTTGAAGGTAGAAGATAATATTACAACTGACCATATTATGCCGGCCGGCGCAAAGATACTTCCTTATCGCTCCAATATCCCCTTCTTGTCTCAGTTCTGTTTCCAGGTTTGCGACCCCTCTTTCCCAGAGCGGGCCTTGAAGGCCGGCAGCGGTATCATTGTGGGTGGTAGCAACTATGGACAGGGTTCTTCCCGGGAACACGCGGCTTTGGTGCCTATGTATCTGGGCATCCGTTGCGTAATCGCAAAAAGCTTTGCCAGAATCCATGCCGCCAACCTGATCAACGCAGGAATCCTCCCCCTGACCTTTGCAAACGGGGATGATTACGATTTGTTTGCCCAAGACGATGATATTACAATCGAGAACATCAAAGCAGGAATGGATCTGGGACAGCTGATCCTCGTAAACAAAGACACAGGCAAGCAGGTTTCCGTCACATGTGACTTGACGCTGCGGCAGAAGGAGATATTGCTTGCCGGCGGCTTACTGAATTACACAAAGGAGAATAGCAGATGAAAGAAATCGATCTGGCTTGTGCACACTTTCGTCAGGTTCTGCAGGAACAGATTGCCCGTGTGCAAACCATGGCTGCAGAAAAAACCGACTTCTCCCATAAAGATACCGTAACAATCGGTCTTATTCCCGGTGACGGCATTGGACCGATCATTATGGAACAGGCAGAGCGGGTCCTGAAAAAACTGCTTGCAGAAGAAATCGCGGACAGAAAAATCAAACTGAAAAACATCCAAGGTCTTACCATAGAGAACCGTCTGGCTGTGAACCAACCTGTTCCGGAGGATGTTCTCAAGGAGATAAAAACCTGCGACGTTCTTCTGAAAGGACCTACCACCACCCCCATGGGCGGAAAAATGGAAAGTGCCAACGTGACACTGCGCCGGGAATTGGACCTTTACGCCAACGTCCGCCCTGTCTGTATCCCCGAGGAAGGGATCGACTGGGTCTTCTACCGGGAAAACACAGAAGGGGAATATGTGCTGGGAAGTAAAGGCTATGAGTTGCCTGGTCTGGCTGTGGATTTTAAGGTCACAACGGATATGGGCACCCGGCGCATCGCCCATGCCGCGTTCACTTACGCAAAAAACAATGGTAAAAACCGGGTCTCCATTGTTACGAAAGCCAACATCATGAAAAAGACTGACGGCAAATTCACAGCCGTTTGCCATGAGGTGGCAGAGGAGTTTCCCGGTATCACGGCAGATGACTGGTATATCGACATCATGACCGCCAATTTGGTCAACCCCGCCATTCGCAATCAATTCCAGGTGTTCGTACTCCCCAATCTGTACGGAGACATCATCACCGACGAAGCCGCCCAGATTCAGGGCGGTGTAGGAACGGTAGGCAGCGCCAACATAGGTGATCGTTATGCCATGTTTGAGGCAATCCACGGCTCTGCTCCCAGAATGGTAGAAGAAGGGCTGGCGGAATACGCCAACCCCACAAGCATTCTCAAGGCAGAGGCTATGTTGCTTCGGCATATCTGCCGCGCAGATGCCGCCCAAAAGCTGGAGGACGCATTACGATTGTGCAAATGCACCGTTACCGGCACAACAGATGGTGCAACCTGCAAGGAATTCGCAGATGAATTGCTTGGCCTCTTGTTGGAAATACAGGAACGGTCATAGCTACGAATGTGGTCTTTCCGGTAGCCATGGTACCAAGGAGAAGCAGGAAAGGCCAAAGCTTAGTTTGTTGGAGTTGACATAGTTGTGCTTTGTGTTATAAAGTAAACAAAAGCCACATTAAAATTATCAGGAAGCGGTAAAATGATGATGTAGCTTAGTGCAAAACGTGAGCCATCTCCCCCAAAACTGTGACCAACTTTTGACCAACAAAAGTCCGGTAAAAGAAAATAACTGGTATAATAGCACTACATTTTGAATGCTAATATACCAGCAACCACTACATATCTACAAAGCCAAAAATCTCCCATCGAGTGGGAGTAACTGAATTTTATAGTTTATGCTATTTGAGCGTGATGGTTATAGGTCCATCACGCTCATACCCATATTATACTGACTATATTGATTTCCAAACAAAATAGAGGTCACAGATGAGTCCGGTTACCAAATCTATTTGCGTTTTAAATAACAGTTGATTTTGTCGATTAGAGTGGGTATAATTTGAGCAAGAGGTGGTCAAATGAAAACATACACAATCATCGGCGGTGTCAACGGTGTTGGTAAATCCAGCTTCACCGGTGTTCTGAAAGAGCGAACAGCGGATCTGGGCGTTATTATTGATGTTGACAGAATCACAGCAGAGCTCGGTGGCAATCCCCTTGCCGGCGGCAAGGCTGCTTTAGCCATGATCCGTGATTGCATTAATCGTAATGTATCCTTTACGCAGGAGACCACTCTTTCCGGTTATAAGACGGAAGCAACTGCTAAGGAAGTTAAAGAACTGGGTTACCATATCAGAATGTTCTATGTAGGATTGGACACCCTGTCTGAAAGTCTTGTGCGAATCGACAACCGTGTCAAGCGCGGTGGTCACAACATTCCTAAAGACGATGTGGAACGACGCTTCTCCGGACGCTGGGAAGCTGTTGCAAAGGTTCTTCCTTACTGCGACGAAGCAGAGTTTTATGACAACGATAACGGTTTTATAAAGGTGGCAGAGTATCGTAATGGTGAATTGCGAACCATCGGTAATCATACGCCTAATTGGCTAACCGAGCTGCAGAATCATTTGAAGCTGTGACCAACTTTTGACCAACAAACGTCCGGCAAAAGAAAATAACTGGTATAATAGCACTACATCTCGAATGCTAATATACCAGCAAACACTACATATCCACAAAACCCAAAAACCACCATCGAGTGGGGATAAGTTGGAAACCTCGAAAACCCTTGATTTTACGGGCTTTTTGAGTTCCTGTTTTCGTCAATGACTACACATTGACTACAATTAGTTTTTTCGGATGCTCTGCTTTTTACGGCAGAGCATCTTTTTTTGCCATTAGTCGTCGTCTTCACAATCGTTAAATTCTTCGATAAACGCTTCATATTAGCCCAAATGTAATACTTTGCTTCACCTTCATCATCGGATTGGCAATCAAGAACGGGTAGTTCATCACTAAAATCTTTATGGCAAAGGTAAAATTCGATTAAATCTCCAACTTGATGTTTTTCTATTATAGAACCCATCGTAACGGCCAGATAAATCATATACAGTTGTTTTTACGTTTGTTTTCATAAGGTGCAATATGCTATGAAAATGCAAACAAAAAAGTTCTTTGCAAAAAAATAAAATTTTTTTCAAAAATATAAAACCTTATGGAAATCTGATTCCCCTTTATGAATGTAAGGGCAAGAAAGCCCGCAACGCACATATAAAAGGAGATATTTATTATGAAAAAGTTTTTTGTAGTTACATTGGCATTGGCACTGGTGCTGTCCCTGGCAGCTTGCGCTAATATCCACGCAGATCACGAGTTGAATCAAGACACATCCATTGCTGTGCCGACGGAAAGCCTGGAAACCGTCGAAACAACAGAAGCTACCGTTGCTGCTACAGAACCTGAGACTGTGCCTGATGTTCCGGCAGAAACACAGAATACGGTGGAACTCCCTGATGAGACCAAGGGCAATGAAGAAAAGCCCGTTGTTCCTGATCAGAAGGAAGACCCCAAGCCTGTCCACACCCACAGCTACACGGCTGACGTGACGAAGGAAGCCACTTGCAGCGCAGAAGGTACCAAGACCTTCCGCTGTGTCTGCGGTGATGCTTACACCGAAAAGATCGCAGCTACCGGCAACCACAGCTACACCGCCAAGGTGACCAAGGCCGCTACCTGCGGTGCAAAAGGTACCAAGACCTACACCTGTACCTGCGGCGAATCCTACACAGAAGACATTGCAGCCACCGGTAAGCACAGCTATACCGCAAAGGTTACCAAGGCTGCTACCTGCGCCAAGGCAGGCGTCAAGACCCACACCTGTACTTGCGGTGCATCTTACACCAGCACCATCCCCGCTACCGGTAGCCACAGCTACACCGCCAAGGTGACCAAAGCCGCTACCTGCAACGCAAAGGGCACCAAAACTTATACTTGCGCCTGCGGCAAATCCTACACAGAAGACATTGCAGCCACCGGCAAGCATACCTATACCTCTAAGGTGACCAAAGCCGCTACCTGCAACGCAAAGGGCACCAAGACCTATACCTGCACCTGCGGCAAGTCCTACACAGAAGAGATCGCTGCCACCGGTCACAGCTGGAGCTCCTGGAAGACCACCAAGGCTGCAACTGCCATTGCAAAGGGCACTTCCCAGCGTAAGTGCGGCAAGTGTTCCGCTGCCGAAACCAAGGATATTCCGATGCTGCCCAACTATTATAAGAATATGGACATCGATGGCAGACTGGAGAAGAATAAGATCAATGTCCTGCCCCAAGAAGTCTATTTCAAAGACGGGGCCCTTTATGTGAAAGTTTTTATCGTGAATGACACAGACAGCCCGGTGACCGGTTTGAGCGTTCTGAAAATGACCGTCCGGGACAAAAACAATAAAATCATTGCAACAGGCGAATTCGACTCTCAAAACATTCTGCTGGGCGCACATAAAAGTTACACCCACGGATATCGTTTTGTGGCTGCCGATGTGGTATCCTACGAGGTAGACTTGAGTTACGTTTCCACCTATTCCATCATCAACCGATAAAATGAACGGGATTTTTAGGTAAAACGGTTGTAATCGTGTGTTTTCCGTGATACAATGGTGGAAAATGTTACAAAACCGTGAACAAAGAAGTTTGAAAAACATAAGACCGGACAGAAAGCAGATTCCCCTTTATCCATGTAAGGGGAACACCCGGATTCATAAATAAAGGAGATACATATATGAAAAAACTGATCACCTCTATTCTGGCACTGACAATGGCCGTGAGCCTTGCCGCTTGCGGTGCGGTAAAACCCGCACAGCCGCTTCCGAAGGGAGACGGTACGTCAATTCCCTCTGTGGAAACGGAAAATGTAACCACCGCACCGGAAACCACTGTTCCGGAGACCACGGAGCCGGAAGTAACGGTTCCCGAAACCACAGAGCCCTCTGTTCCGGAAGAGACAAAACCCCAGCAGAATCCTTCCAACAACCAAAAGGTCGATCCCTCCAACTATTTCCGCAATGATAGCAACAATGCCCCGGTTGCCGGTCAGCTGGCAGTGCAGCCCCAGTATGTGCGTTGGGAAAACGGCAAGCTGGTTGCCGATTGCTTTGTGATCAACGGCACTGACAAAATGATCTACAATATCAATATCAAGAGCCTGCAGTTCAGTAACGATGACGGCGTCATCGCCACCGGCGGCTTCGGCATTCTGAACAATCTGACGCTGGCACCGAACAGCTATGTTACCTGGACATTTACATTTTCCGGCGATGCGGTAAAGGCTTACGGCGCACAGCTGGGACATTTGTTTACCGATTGTAGTTGGGGCTACAGCTCCTAATCAGATAAGAAGGGAAGTAAAAGTATGAGCCCTGAAGAAAGCACAAAGAAGGTTCTTTTGGTTTCCGATGCCAAGACACGTAAATATGCAGAAATGTTTGCCGAGCTTGTGAAGCAAGGGGAGCAGCCGGTGACCGTGAAGATTTTAAATCACAAGGAGTATCTGGACGCATACCCCGGCATTCGTCCGGAGCAGCATATTATCTTCTTCGGCAAGAATAAGCTGACCCAAAACCGGGCGGCGGAGATCACCCAGTACCCTGTGGATTGCTACGGTATGAAATACGGACGGCAGGGCAACCGGGCGGTGCTTTTTGCGGAAAAAGCCTTTAAAAAAGAGGAGCTGCAGGCCTTCGGCGATTACTATTCACGGTATCAGGAAGATTATAAGGAGCGGCTGGAAAAGATCAAAAAAGGTCCCGGAATGGGTGTCGCTGTGGCAACGGCCACCGGCATTGCGGCTTTCGGTATCGCAGGCATCTTTTTGGCACCCCTCAGTTGGGGCGCACTGGCAGTTTCTTCTGTGGTTTCTACCTATATTGCGCTGAAGGAGCAGGGAGAAATTACCGATGTGCAGTACCGCTGCCTGTTGCTGGCGGTATATATGGATCAATGGCAAGCCTTTTTGGATGTATAATACTTAGGAGGGTCAATAAATGAAGAAAACCAAAATACTTTCGCTGCTGCTGGCAGCCATACTGCTGTTGACGGCAGTGGTAATGCCTGCCTTTGCGGAAGAAATCAATATGGATGCGTATATTGCGAAGTACAGTCCCGACTCCTTTAACCAACATTCTCTGGAAGAAGGGGAAACACATACACCCAATGGCGCAGTATGGATGGGTGCGTCCTTTGCGACCTGCCAAAGCAGCGATGAATCTGTGGTTACTGTAGATGAGGACGGAGTTGTTACTGCAGTGGGGGAAGGTACAGCTTATGTAGCGTATGTTGCGACTGCCAATATGTATGAGGTACATCGCTACACGGTAACGGCTGCAACTGTAGCGCCCACCCAGGAAGTGGAAGCGGAAGTGCCCACGCTTCCGGAAAATATTCTGCCCAGTGCAAAGCCTATTGCGCCAGAGACTTCTGATGCCACAGCCAGCAGCTCGGGTTTTATGAGTGTTTTAGGTGCCATTGGTGTTGCTCTGACCGGTATGATTGCGGTCCTGGGAACGGCATTGGCTGGAATTTTGAGTATGGGCGGCGCGCTCCTGCTTGTGATTCCGATTTTTGCAATTGCTTTTTATCTGTTCTACCGGATGCTTAGACTGTCCAAAACCAGTATGCAAAAGCGGGATCTGCCCGCCTCCGTAGAAACGGAAAATACCGTCAAGGTGGCTGTGGCGGCCCAGAAGACCTGCCCCAAGTGCGGCAAGGAATTTGGCGATGCGGATTTCTGCCCCTCCTGCGGCACTCCGAAGCAGAGAAAGAATGTCTATACCTTCCCCATTGACAAGCCTATGACCGCGCAGAAATTTGAGAAAATGGCAAACCAGTGGCTGGCGGAGAATCCCTATATTTACGATTGCAAGCTGCATATCGATACCAAATCTTCCCTGATCAGCCCGCTGGTGGACTATAAGTTCTTTGTGAAGAAGGTGTCCATCGAGTTCTCGGTGGCAGATACGCCCCGGACGGAGCAGTACGGTTTTGCATTCCTGTATAAATTCCGCCTCTTTGGCCCCATCGGCTACAGCAATGAAAAGCACGTAAACGAGTGGTGTGAAAACAATCCGGACAGTACTGTAGTCAGCCAGCGTGGCGGCAGAATCCAGCATTTTGGCAGCAATAGCGGTTTCTACGCACAGTACTATTCCTTCATTCTGTTCAAGAATTGATCAAAAAGCGGGTGTTGCAGTTTTTTGCAACACCCGCTATAATTTGTATCGTAAGGAGGTGGGCAGATGTATTCCCGTGCTTATGTGGAGATCACCAATATTTGTAATATGCACTGCAGCTTTTGTCACGGTCACAGCCGGCAGCCCCGGCAAATGACCCGGGAGGAGTTTGCCCGCGTTTTGCAGCAGCTGGAAGAGAAGACCCGGTACATTTACTATCACCTGATGGGTGAACCGCTGACCCACCCGCTGCTGCCGGAATTTTTGGAGATGGCAAAGGAAAAGGGGTTTTACTCTATGATCACCACCAACGGCACACTGCTGAAGGCCAGGGGTGACGGTCTGCTTTCTGCCGGTGTTCATAAGGTGAGCATTTCGCTCCACAGTTTTGAAGAAGGCGACCCGGAGGGTCACCGGGCATATCTGACCCAGGTGGCGGAATTTGCGGAAAAAGCTGCAAGCAATGGTGTGATCGTCTGCTTGCGGCTGTGGAATAAAGGCTTTGATGAAGGCAGAAACGAAAACACCGAGGAGATTTTACGGCAGCTGTTGCCGGGAGAATGGGTGGAAAACACCCGGGGCTACCGTGTTCGGGATAAGCTGTTTTTGGAATGGGGCGACCGGTTCGGCTGGCCGGACAAGGGCTTGCCGGTGCAAGGGGAGCAGGTCAGCTGCTACGGACTTTGGGAGCAATTCGGCATCCTGTGCGACGGAACGGTGGTGCCCTGCTGTCTGGACAGTGAGGGCGTTATTAATTTGGGTAATGTTTTCCGGGAAGAACTGGAGGACATTCTGAATACCCCAAGAGCGAACGCCATTGCCCGGGGATTCCGGCAGCATAAAGCGGTGGAAGATCTGTGTCGCCGCTGCCCCTATGCCCAAAGGACAAGAGGGTAAAAGGAGAAAGTGAAATGGAAAGAGAAAAATTGACCGCTCTTGTTACCAAGGCAAAAGCCGGTGACAGGAAGGCACTGGATGATCTTTTCACCCAAACCTATAACGATGTCTATTACTTTGCGCTGAAAACCGTCAAGGATGAAGATATGGCCTGCGACATTACCCAGGAGACCTTCGTCACGGTGTTCAAGACAATAAATTCTTTGCAGGATCCTGCATCTTATGTGGCCTGGTGCCGGCAGATCACCTACCGGCACTGCTTGCATTATCTGGGCAGGAACCGGGAGGTAACGGTGGAGGAGGAAGAGGACGGCAGCAGTATTTTTGATACAGTTGCCGAGGAAAATGCCGAATTCATTCCCGATGCGGCATTGGACAAAGAGGATTTCCGGAAAACCGTTATGAAAATGGTGGACAGCCTGTCTGCGGAGCAGCGTACAGCCATTTTGCTGTATTACTATGATGAACTGTCTGTCCGGGAGATCGCCCAGATCCAGGGGATATCGGAAGGTACGGTAAAAAGTCGGCTGAATTACGGCAGAAAAGCCATCAAAGCCTCGGTAGAGGATTATGAGAAGAAAAACGGTGTCAAGCTTCACAGCTTTGCCCTTCTGCCACTGCTTTTGTGGCTCTTTAGCGCAGATGCCAAGACCCGGAGTATGCCTGGAGCAAAGGCAAAAGCGGTGGGGAAAGCAGCAGCTTCCGCCGCCCGCAAGACAGCGAAGGCAGCAGGAAAGCTGTGGCAAAAGATCCTGGCAGGCATTGCCGCGATGGCGGTGGCAGGTGCCGGCGGTACGGCTGCGGTGGTAATGCTGACCCAGCCGTGGGCAGAGGATGCCCCGCACACCGAAACCCAAACCATCAGCGGAACCTGGACAGGTAAGGGCAAGATCATAGGCGATCCCTATTCCTACCATACATTTACAATACAGATCTTTCAGATGGATGAAACGCAGATCACCGGAAGCGTCACGCTGCTCTTTACAGACGGCACTGAAAGCAGCGTTAATTTCAGCGGCACGGGACAGAAGGAATTGCTTTGGAAGATACCCACAGGAAGGTATCGTTACACGCTGGAATTGGATGCCCCCGACGGCCTGTGGTCAACCTCGCGTTTTTCCGTTTCGCAGCCGGAGCTTATCTATGATTCCAAGGACGATACCGTCTGCTTTGAAAAACGGCTGTTTGTGATGAAAAAAATGAAGCGGCAAGCGTGATACTACTGGGTTTGAAAATGGGCTAAAAATGCGTATATATTCAAAATAAACGGCGGGAGCAAGCCCCCGCCCTACAAACATCTCACCGGAGATACCGTAGGGCGGGGGTTTACTCCCGCCGTAAAGCTGTTTTGAGAGTCAAAACAGAATCACTATGCGTTATTTTGCGGCGTTTAAGCATTTACTGTGCTTATTTTTGCTTTTGAATGGATGCAAGCCGCCAGATACCGTCGGATTTTTCCATGGTCACTTCGTAGATGGCATCGATCAGGTAATACTTGCCCAGGACCTCCATGTAATCCTCCGGGATTTTTCCGGCAGGCTTTTCCGCGACGCTTTCCCGATAGACAAAAATGGTATCTGCGTAATGGTCAGAATCCTCGTAGGGACGGATGTCGTAATTACGGCAGCCACCGTTGATAATGTGCTCCGGTGTCATTTCCAGCAGATCCCAGTTTTCGTGATAAACTGCGTATTTTCCCGTAAATTCCGATACATCGTAGGTCCTGCCTAAGAAGTACTGACAGATCTCGTGGAAATCACCGGGTTCAATGTACCGGACGAATTTATACTCCGGATGGGACATCCAGGTATCCCAGTATTCGTAAAGCAGCCGTGCTGCGTCGTCGGCAGGAAGCTGTTCTACCGAGGCAAAGTCTGGAATCTCCGGATACAGCAGCCAGCTGTAAAACTGGATCGCTTCGTAAGGATGATCAGACAGGTGCTCGTCCATCACCTGCCGGAGCGTCTTTCCCTCCGGAACCTGAAATACCTCGTCAGGGCGGTCGTCTTTTTCCTGCTCGATGGCGTGGTTAGAAAGTGCCACATAGTTTCCGGATTGATTCATTACGGTCATTACACAGTCTGTCCGGTTTTCCGGTCCGTTGCCGTAATCGTAAGTGTAATGGTAATAGACCTTGTAAAAGATATTGTCGTCGGTGGTGAAGCTGTCCAGAGTGGTCTCTCTGCTGCCACCGTCGCCCTCTCCACCGCCTTCCACAAACCGTTCCACCATTCCGGTTTCGGCATTGTAGGAAAAGCGCACCGAATCCAGCCAGGTATCGGAAAGAACGGTGTAATCAAAAGTCTTGCCGAAAATATCCTGGGTTACCTTGTCCATATCTTCTGTTTTGGCAGCGGCATAGCCGGTGCCGGTTTCCGAATTCCACTCATAGAGCCGATCTTTTTCAGGAACCTCCCATAGTACCCAGTTGGTAAGGAAGGGAAAATCAATGGCTTCCGGAGCGTCGAAGAATCCCAGATTCTCTGTTTGGAAAAGCAAAGTGCTGAAAACACCCCGCAGATATTTTTCAATTTCGCCTTTCGTGGCTGCCCGGCTCTCGGTTTCATCACATTCTTCACAGACGCGCGCCATCTGTTTCGGTGGCTGATAGTGCCAGTCGCCCCAGCTGTGATCGTGACCGCCCAGTGTCACTGCGGCGATGCCGCCGCCAACGAGTGCTACGGACAAAACACCGGCAGTTACTTTGGCGGCAATGGGTGCGGCTGCGATCTTGGCACCAATACCGGTGGCAGTGGCGGCAGCTGCGGTGGCAGTGCCGCCGGCAACGGAAACGGAAACACCGGTGGCAGAGGAGACACCGGCTGCCATAGCCTGGGCAGATGCGGCAGAGATGCCTTTTGTAAAGGTATCCTTGAACAGCCACAAAAGCAGCGGCAGCAATGCAAAGCTGTGAAGCTTGACACCGTTTTTCTTTTCGTAGTCCTCTACGGAAGTTTTGATGGCTTTCCGGGCATAATTCAAGCGGCTTTTTACCGTACCTTCGGAAACACCCTGCAGTGCCGCAATGTCCTTAACAGACATTTCTTCAAAATAGAAAAGCATCGTGGCGGCTCTCTGCTCGTCAGAAAGCTGGTCGATCATACCAAGAATGGTTTTGCGGAAATCCTCTTTATCCAGGGCTTCGTCGGGAATAAACTCCGCACGTTCTTCCCTGAGGGTGTCAAAAACCGTGTTGCCCTCCTCGTCCTCATCCACCAAAACATCCTTTTTCTTTTTAAAGTAGCGGGTGCATTGATGGTAGGTGATCTGCTTCATCCAGGTAACAAAGGCGGCAGGCTCCTGCAGGTTACCCAATGTGTTGATGATCTCCACGAAGGTCTCCTGAGTAATATCGCAGGCAAGCTCCTCGTCCTTGACGGTTTTCAGCGCAAAGTAGTAAACATCATTATAGAAGGTGTTAAACAGTTGGTTCAGCGCATCAGTGTCACCTTGCTGAGCAGCGGTGACCAGCGACACAAGCTTCTCTTTTTCCATACAGAATCCCTCACAAAGGAAAAATTTTGCCGGTTTTTGTCATTATAGCACCGGTTTTTCGCTCTGTCCACAAAAATACGAAATGACCTAAATTCCAATTTCTCGAGCTGTTTCGATTGATGCACCGCACCAATACCTTCCCCCGGGGGGAAGGTGGCCGAGCGTAGCGAGGTCGGAAGAGGAATGCGGGCGGAAATCCAATCATTATTGCGTAATAGCAAGCTTTTTGCTGACTATCACTGCACGCCATTCCTCTCCCGCCCAGTGTGCGCACTGGGCACCCTCTCCCCGGGAGAGGGTATAATGGGTGCAAATTATAATTTGAAAGAGCTCGATAAACCGGAATTTAATTCGGGGTTCTCAACTCTCAATTCGGGGCTCTCAATTCCTCTTGTGTGTAGCCAACGGTGTAGTGCAGCAGTTTGTCCAGCAGCCGGGCGCGGCGGCGGTAGATGCTGGATTTTTCCACGTGCAGCAGCTGACAAAGCTCATCCACGCAGCCTTTGCGCTTATGAATAAACAACCGGTCCAGCAAAAGCCTTTCCTCCGGTGTCAGATAGCGTTGCAGCCGCTGCAGCCAAAGCACCTCCTCCCGGACATTTTCCAGCTGTTTCCGTGCCTCCTCGAAGGGGAGATTTTCCGCTGCCGCCTCCATTGCGCTGTAGACGTTCAGCCGACGCAATATTTCCTGTTTCATACCAACACATCCTTTCTCGCCTGCTCCCAATCCCGCTTCAGCCGGCAGGGCAGCACGCACAGATCCCGGGGACACAGACAGCTTTCGCAAGGGTCTGTGTGCAGATAGCTTTTTACCCGGTGGGGCAGGGCATAGACCTGACCGCCGATACTGACCCCCTCCGGCTCTTTGGGGCGGCGCTCCTGGTTCAGCCGAGGCTGCAGCCGCAGGTTGTCCCACTTTTCCACAAACCAGGCCCGCCAACGGCGGCAATTTTTATTTTCACACTGCCGGGGATCCGGCACGCAGGTGCAAGACATACAGGGACTCATATACATAATAATTCCTCCTTTAAAAAAGCGTCGCAGCGGCGGCACAAATGCCTGTCGGGTGTGTAGACCTCACTGCCGCAGACCAAGCACCACGCCCGGGGCGGCAGCGCCTGCCGGTCTGTCAGCCACAGGAACCGCCACTCATCGGTCCTGTTTATCGTACCGTATTTCTGATACATTTTTCTTACCCTCCGCAAACAGAATTGTACTTGACAAGTACTTGTTCGTGTACTATTATAAAAGTACGAGTGGAGCATTTGTACACGATTGAGTACTTACGGTGTGGATTATAGTACTTGTTCGAGTACAAGTCAATACTTGAATCGGCCGTTTTCAGGCTTTTGTGTACTTGCACAAGTACGGAGGTAAATTTATGGGCAATTTGTACGAAACCATCCAAACCCTCTGCGACAACGCAGACATCCGCCCCGGCAAGCTTTGTAACGACTTAGGCATCAGCCGCAGTCTGATGACCGACCTGAAAATGGGTCGTAAAAAAAGCGTCAGTGCCGAGACCGCCCAAAAGATCGCGTCCTATTTCGGCGTATCTGTGGCATATTTGCTGGGACAGGAAGGAGATGTTCTGGATGAAGTGGATCTTGCCTTTTACGGAGAGTATCAGGCACTGACCCCGGAACAGAAGGAGACCGTCCGGGATATGGTGCAGCTGATGCGCGCGCGGCAAAAGAAGGAATGAACTGTGTTTGAATTATCGGAATTTTATGATTATTGCCGGGAAAACGGTGTGGATGTGATCCCCTACGCCGGGATCCCCCAGCCCGGTGCCACATTGCGGGATCGGGGCAAATATGCGATTTTTCTGGATTTTTCCCAGATCCGCACCACCCGGCTGATGCGGGGTGTCTGCTGCCACGAAATGAGCCACGTTGCCACCGGGGCACTGCACAAGGCCGCCAGCCCCTTTGAGCTGGTGGAGCGCAGTGAATACCGGGCGAACCGGTATGCCGCCCAGCGGTTTTTGAACCAAAAGGCATTTGAGGAAGCCTTTGCTGACGGCTGCCGGGAGCTCTGGGAACTGGCGGAATACTTTGACCTGCCGGAGCCGGATGTGGAAAAGGCACTGCGGTACTGGACAGATTGCCGGGGTGTGACCTTTTCCCCGCCGGAAAGCTGATGGGAATGTTCACAAATTTGTCGAAAAAAATTTTTATTTGGTACACGCGCTGTTCAAAAGTGACCTTTATGCTGTAAACAGAAAGCGGTGGCAATGCCGTGTGCCACCCTTTCGTGAGCAAACCCCTTTTTTCTACCTCTCTTCTTTTTGATCCCTAAAAAGGAAAGCCCCGCCGATCCTCGGCGGGGCTTTTCAATTATTATCTGTGAAGTTTTGTGCTATCGCACAAAGTGAAGTTGCTCGAAAGGGCAAACTTAGTTGCTCCAAAAAAAGACCGCCATAAGGCGGTCTTTTTTTGGATCAGGGTACG
>JAZNRQ010000056.1:0-4088 GCA_045590735.1 Faecousia sp.
TAAGCAGGTCAATATCATTGTTTCCAACGCCCAGGCGGAGGCTGCCAAGCTGGAGGCAGAGGGCGAGGCGGAGTATATGCGCCTGCTGGCTGAGGCATACAACAGTAAGGACAAGAAGGAATTCTATGAATTTATGCTGGCACTGGATGCGTTGAAGCAGAGCCTTAGCGGTGAGGAGAAGACCGTGGTACTGGACGGCAACTCCGAGCTTGCAAAGATCCTGATGGGACAGTAAAAAAGAGGGTCGAAAGACCCTCTTTTTTTAATTGAGAATTGAGAGTTGAGAGATGAGAATTATATTCCGGTTTATGGAGCTGTTAAAAAGGGATCTCCTTGAGGAGAAGCTGTCGCCGCAGGCGACTGATGAGGTGTTACCGCACCATCGTAACCACTGCAATCTACCTACATTTCCACCTCATCCGTCAAAAATCAAAGATTTTTGCCACCTTCCCCTCAAGGGGAAGGCTTTGGGATCGTGCGTCTATCCAACAGTTCGATAAATTGGAATTTGAAGACGGTGCTAAAAAAGGAGGCTCGACGAGCCTCCTTTTATTATCAGAATGTGATTTGGTCGATGACGGAGCGAAGCTTTGCGGCACTTGCCTGGAATTTGGCGGTTTCTTCCTCGGTCAGCGGGGTCATAATCTTGCCCCGGACACCGGTGCGGTCTACCAGACACAGGGTAGACAGGCAAACATCCTCCACACCGTATTCCCCGTGCATCATCGTGGATACGGTCAGGGCGGTGCCGGCATCGGACAGAGCGCACTTGCAGATATGGCATACGGACATAGCCACCGCATAGAAGGTAGCACCCTTGTTTTCGATGATGATGCTGCCGGATTTCTTCACATATTCTTCCAGTGCATCGTAGTCCTGGTTCCACTCGATCCGGTCACGGTCAGGGCAAACAGCCTTGTAGTCGTCGATGTGGTTGTTGGCAATGTGTGCCAGGGACCAGGGAACAAAGGAGCTGTCGCCGTGCTCGCCGTAAACGTGTGCGTGGACATTCTTGGGGCTGATGTGGAACCGGCGGGCCAGCTCTGCCTGCAGACGGCTGGTGTCCAAAATGGTGCCGGAACCGATGACCTGCCGCTCCGGCAGACCGGAAAGCTTTGTAAATGCGTAAGTCAGAATATCCACCGGGTTGGCAACGATCATATAAATTGCGTTGGGTGCGTGGGGGACGACGCTCTTGGTCACATCCTTCAGAATGTTTACATTGACCTGCGCCAGGTCCAAACGGGTCATACCGGGCTTCCGGGGAACACCGCAGGTGATGATCACAATATTGGAATCAGCGGTATCGTCATAGTTACCGGGACGGACGATGGCAGGAGACTGGAAGGGTGCGCCCTGGTAAACGTCCAGAGCCTCGCCTTTTGCCTTCTTTTCGTTAATATCCACCAGAACGATTTCGGAAGCAATGCCCTGGATCATCAGGTCGTTGGCGATGGTTGCGCCTACATTACCTGCACCGATTACACTGATCTTACTCATAGAAACATCTCCTAACATAAGGTGATTGGGTGAAAGAAAAATTCCTTTCGATACCAGTATATCGATATATTTGGATTTTGTCAAACGATTTTGTGCTTTGCCTACAATATTATACCTATTTCACAAAAAAAAAGAACAGATTCAATCTCGGTTTGTTGCACTCCACCAATCTAAGCTTTAATTGAGAATTGAAAATTGAGAATTGAGAACCCCAAATGAAATTCCAATTTATCGAGCTGTTCAAACTCGCACAACCCAATTGTCATTGCGAGCCAGTTCGCAAACTGGCGTGGCAATCTCAAGGAGAATACGGATTCTTCGCTTTCGCTCAGAATGACAAGGTGTATCGAAACAGCTCGATAAATTGGAATTTGTTTCTGTGGGGGGTCGGCGTCCCTGATGACCCGCATACCGCGCCATCGGGACGGAAAACCCGTCCCCTACCTGCTTGAAATGCCAAAATATTCAGAAATGCACGCACAAAAAGGGCGCATTCTTCTGAATGCGCCCTTTCGATTATGGACAATTACAGGTACTTCTTGACCTCTTCGGAAGCCAGTGCGGGATCGTCAGACACGGTGACGGTCACATTCATATTGTTGGCCTCTGCGAAAGCAGCGCACCACAGAATGAACTCTTCACCGGCAGCACGGTCAACGCCGATGGTCTTATACAGATTGTCGATGTAAACGTGGGTAATATCATAGTTACCTGCGTGCAGACCGCTGAGGAAGCCCTTGAGCATCTCGACACTCTTAATGCCGTACTCTTTGGAGCTGACCAGACGGACGGTGGACTTGATCTCGTAGCGCAGATTGTTGCCATACTCGATGCATACCACGTCACCCTGTGCGTTGACTGCAGCCTGGTTGACAGAATCGATCAGTTTCTTGGTCTTGCCGGAGCCCTTCAGGCCCATAATGATTTGAATCATAGGAAAACTCCTCCTTTGCTAAACAGCTGGTTGCTGTATTGTAATTTTAACAGTTACCGAGCCATTTTGCAACAGTTAATTGTATATTTATTGAAAAAATTTACACTTCGTAGCCGGGCTTGCCCAAAAGCTGGAACATATTGCGCTTGTAGAACTCAACACCGGGCTGGTTGAAGGGGTTGACACCCAGCATATAAGCGGAAACACCGCAGGCCAGCTCGAAGAAATAGAACATCTCGCCCAGCTTTTCGTTGTTCAATTCGCCCATATCCATGGTGATCACCGGTACGCCGCCGTCCACGTGGGCTGCCAGCGTGCCCAGATATGCCTTTTCGTCCACAAAATCCAGGGTCTTGCCTTCCAGATAATTCAGCGCGTCCAGGTTCTTATAGTCGGAGCCGATGGTCAGCTTCTGCTGGGGTGCATCAAAGCGCACCATAGTCTCAAAAATGTTCCGCTCACCCTGCTGGATCATCTGACCCAAGGAGTGCAGGTCGGGGGTAAACTCTGCGGTGACAGGGAAAATGCCCTTGCCGTCCTTGCCCTCGGATTCACCGTAAAGCTGCTGCCACCAGCCGCCCATCATCTTAAAGCCGGGCTCGAAGGACTCCAGGATCTCGATGGCCTTACCGTTGCGGTACAGCAGATTCCGGGTAGCGGCGTACAGCCACACAGGGTTTTCAAAGGAACGGATGTCGTAATCCTTCTTTGCCTGAGCCGCACCACGCATAACCTCCATAGGATCGATGCCGGCAACTGCCATAGGCAGCAGACCCACAGCGGTCAGCACAGAGTAACGGCCACCCACATTGGGGGGAATTACGAAGGTCTCCCAGCCTTCTTCGTCAGCCATCTGACGCAGAGCACCCTTGACGGGATCGGTGATGGCGTATGTTCTTGCTTTTGCACCCTCAGTGCCGTACTTGCGCTCAAGCATCCAGCGCAGGGCGCGGGTGGCAATAGCAGGCTCGGTGGTAGTGCCGGACTTGGAGATAATGGCGATGGAGAAATCCTTGCCCTCCAGCAGACGGCACAGCTCGTTCCAGTGACGGGTGGACAGGGTGTTGCCTGCGTAATAGATCTGGGGATTGCCCTTGCCCTTGCCGATGTTGTGGTTTGCACCCTGCATCAGCTCAATGGCGGCACGGGGACCCAGATAGCTGCCGCCGATGCCGATGACCACGAATACATCGGAGGTCTCCCGGATCCGCTTTGCAGCGGCACGGATGCGGCGGATCTCGTCGGTCTCCTCGGTAACAGGCAGGTCCAGCCAGCCCAGGAAATCGCTGCCTTCACCACTGCCGTCGGTCAGGGTCATGTGGGCATCAAAAACCTCTTTTTCTGTAGCCAGCAGGTCCGGCAGGGACAGCTGACCCCATACGTTGGAAATATCAACCTTAATCATAAAATGTAAAATCCTCCTAGAAACATTTATCTGTCTATATGTTATCGCAAATCGCAGCCAAACGCAAGGGCTTAGGGAAAAGTTTCCAAAGTTTTCAAAAATTTTTCCGCAATAGAAAAAGCCTCCCCTGTGTAAGGGGAGGCGGTGTTCCAATTAGGCTGTCATCGCGAGCCAGTGATCACACTGGTGTGGCGATCCCCTGATTATACCGGGGGATTCCCACGGCAGGGCGTTGCCCTGCCTCGGAAT
>JAZNRQ010000057.1:0-2660 GCA_045590735.1 Faecousia sp.
GCTTTGGCAACAGCGGGGACAGGAGAACCGTCCCCCTGTCCCTTGGTAGTGTTGCCGGGGGGGAGCGATGGGAGCGCCGCCAGTGGCGGAAGAAGCGACCTGAGCGAGTGACTGCGGTCGGTGAGCGACGCAGGCGTTCGCGCCAAGGAGAGCACCGGGCACCGCAACAGGGCAGCGGCACCATGAGCCACAGGCTCATCTTAATTTAATAATTCGCCGGTGTGGTGGAATAGGTAGACACCAGGGACTTAAAATCCCTTGAGGTAACACTCGTACCGGTTCGAGTCCGGTCACCGGCACCATAATACCTACCCTTATTTGATACAATCGTATCCGTAAGGGTAGGTATTTTTATGCCCCTTTGTTACCTATGATCGGCGCACCTTGGGTAAAATATTTTAAAAACCGATTGCCAAGGCAGGTTTTTGGTGTTATACTCCATTTACCTACCCGTTTGGTAAGTTTTGTCAAGAAGGTGTTTCCTGTGAAGAATTACTTTGAAGCTCTGGTCAGAGCCAATTTCCGTTTTGGTCGAATGTGTGGCTGATGTTCTCCCGATATCCACACTTTATGATCAGAAAGGAAATTGACTATGTCTAACTATAAATTTGAAACGCTACAGCTCCATGTGGGACAGGAGACTGCTGACCCCACAACCGATTCCCGCGCTGTTCCCATTTATGCTACCACTTCTTATGTCTTCCATGACTGTGCCCACGCTGCTGCTCGGTTTGGCCTTACAGACGCCGGCAACATCTACGGGCGGCTCACCAACTCCACCCAGGATGTTTTTGAGAAGCGCATCGCAGCTTTGGAGGGCGGTGTAGCTGCGTTGGCAGTTTCTTCCGGCGCAGCTGCCATCTCCTATGTGCTGCAAGCATTGGGACAGAATGGTGGTCATTTCGTTGCGCAAAAGACCATTTACGGCGGCAGCTATAACCTGCTGGGGCATACGCTGCCTAATTTCGGTATCACTGCAACTTTTGTTAATATCCATGATCTTGCTGCTGTAGAAGCAGCCATTCAGGAAAACACCCGTGCCATCTACATTGAAACCCTTGGAAACCCCAACAGCGATATTCCCGACATTGACGCACTGGCAGCACTTGCGCATAAGTACGGCCTGCCTCTGGTGGTGGATAACACCTTTGCTACGCCCTACCTGCTTCGCCCCATCGAGCATGGCGCAGACATTGTAGTCCATTCTGCCACCAAGTTCATTGGTGGTCACGGCACCACATTGGGCGGTGTGATCGTGGATTCCGGTAAGTTCGACTGGGCCGCATCCGGTAACTATCCGGCAATCGCCGACCCCAACCCCAGCTATCACGGTGTTTCCTTTGTGAAAGCAGTGGGTCCTGCCGCCTTTGTTACCTACATCCGGGCAGTACTGCTCCGGGATACCGGTGCCTGTATTTCTCCCTTTGCGGCATTTTTGCTGCTGCAAGGCACAGAAACTTTATCCCTGCGACTGGAGCGTCATGCCGAAAACGCAAAGAAGGTCGTAGAATTTCTTGCAAACCACCCTCAGGTCGAAAAGGTTGACCATCCCAGCCTGCCAGACCATCCCGACCACGCTTTGTACGAAAAGTACTTCCCCAATGGAGGTGCGTCCATCTTCACCTTTGAGATCAAAGGCGGTGTGAAGGAGGCTCACAAATTTATTGACAGCCTGCAGATCTTCTCTTTGCTTGCCAATGTGGCAGATGTGAAGAGCCTGGTGATCCACCCGGCCACCACTACCCACAGCCAGCTGACTGAAGCGGAACTGCTGGATCAGGGCATTAAGCCCAATACCATCCGTCTGTCCATCGGCACGGAGCACATCGACGATATTTTGGCAGACCTGCAGCGTGGCTTTGATGCTGTGTAAATAAAGAAACAGCAGCCGGTAACTGGTTTTTAGGATTGAAAACCTGCCGGATATGTAGTATCATTGCAAAAGAAAGGTGGGATCTTTATGATGATTTCGTCCCGTGGCCGTTACTGCCTGCGTGTTATGATCGATCTGGCAGAGCATCAGGGGGAAGGCTATATTCCTATGAAGGATGTGGCAAAGCGTCAAGGCATTTCTCTGAAATATATGGAAAAGCTCCTGCCTGTTCTTGTGAAAAACAATATTGTAGAAGGTCTGCAGGGAAAAACCGGCGGTTACCGTCTTACCCGAAAGCCGGAGAATTACACGCTTGGAGAGATCCTGCGGTTGACTGAGGGTTCACTTGCGCCCGTGGCTTGCTTAGAGTGCGGCGCGACCCCTTGTGACCGAGCAGATCAGTGCCGGACACTCCCGGTCTGGACAGAGCTTGACCGGATCGTAAACCAGTATTTGGATAGTGTCACCGTTTCGGATCTGTTGAAAACCGGCATAAAGTAACCCCAAAAATAACGATTAAAAAACAGCAGTCGGCAGACTGCTGTTTTTTTGCATAAGCACTTCAAATTCCAATTTATCGCGCTGTTTACACCGCAGTTATTTCGGAGCGTCATTGCGAACCAGTGACCGCTGTGCACCGCGCAGCGAATTATATATCAAACATGATTGCCGGGGGCAATCATACCTTGATTTTGTCACTGGTGTGGCAATCCGTTCTCTTTAATAACCCAAAAGTTATAATAGTGGTCAACAAATAGGAGTTTTGTTCGTTTTAACAGACATATTT
>JAZNRQ010000058.1:0-12547 GCA_045590735.1 Faecousia sp.
GGAGCCGCTGTGATGATTGTCGATGGCTTCCCGGCTCATACCGTGGGCCACGGTCAGCCGTCCGTCTTCTTTCAGCAGGCCTGCCAGGAGCTTGATCAGCCGCTTGGGGTAGGGGAAATGGGGGAACGCGTTGTATACCACGATCCGGTCGAATTTCCGCCCGAATTCCACTTCCTCTACGTCACCGCACAGCACCTGCACCTTCGGCTCACCAGCATACTTGGCGGCAGCGATCTTTGCCATTTCCGGGGCAATGTCGATGCCGGTGACGGAGGCCACATTGCGCTGCAGATAATAGTCAAACATCACACCGGTGCCGCAGGCCACATCCAGAATATCCATATTTTCGCCAACCTCGGCATTGTCCAGGATCTTACCGATGATCACATCGCTTTTGATCATATCCGCATCCCAGGTGGAGGCGCAGCGGTTGAAAAATTCAATCACATCTTTCTTTTCCATTATATTCTCCTAAAGGGTTTTGTCAGCCAAAGAAGGCTTTGGTATCGATCTTGCCGTAGCCGCCGAAGCTGCTGGGGCAGGCGAAGATCTCCTCTGCCAGTTCCGCACCCAGGAACATTTTGGTTACCTGGTTGGTCTTGGCGGTCAGATCCACATCTGCAAAAAGCGCGGGGTAGACGGTCTTGGCAATAAACCAGGTGTTGATCAGGGAGATCTCGTAATTGGTGTAATAGGCGTTGTATGCCATTTCCAGATACACCTCACCGTTTTGCCAGGCCTTGCAGGTATCGAACATTGTGGGATCTTCCGCATACAGCGGCTGAATGTTCTTCACCGCCGCGGTATCCATAATGATAATGTCCATCTGTTCGCCCAATTCCACGAACTTTTCTTCCTCAATGGGGCCGATGCCCTGTATACCCAGGCCACTGACCGCATTTTTGACACCTGCGACCTGGAAGGAAACATAGTTTTCAGCGGTCATCAGGTGGTTGGTCGTACCCCAGTTGCCCAAGCCGCAAATATAGACGCTGGGCTTATCTGCATCGGGAATCTGTGCGACCTTGCTTTCGATAGCGGCTTTTTCCTCCGCGATAAAGGTCAGAAGGGTTTGTGCCTTTTCTTCCTTTCCAAAGACCTTGCCCAACAGCTGGATAGAGCCGGAAAACTTTTCGTCAAAGACGCTGTTGCCGGCCTTCAGGGTGATCACAGGCACACCCAGCTGCTGCTGGAGGGCATCGGATTTTTCTACATCCTCAAATTCTGAGATCACAATATCCGGCTCACAGGCGAGAATTTTTTCTGCTTCCGCAGCCTGTGCCATCGGACCGCCTACACCGCAGGAGGGGAGCTTATGGAAGGTATCACCGAAAGCCAGCACATAGGGGCGGGCAACGGAGTCAAACATTTGGGGACGTTCGGAAAGGGTGGTGTTGTCGATATCTTCCACACCGGCAAGCAGGGAAACGTCGCCAACATAGGAATACATTCTCAGGGCACCGGCACCGATGCAGACCACTCTTTTGTAGCTGCCGGGTGCAATAGTTACCTGGCGGCCCACCATATCGGTAACGGTGGTATCACCCTGGGGTGCTTCCGGGTCACCACAGGCACAGAGGGAAAGCACCAGTGCGGCGGCAAGGATCCCAGCGAGCAGTTTTTTATATTTCATTGCGGTAACCTCCTAATATTACTCTTTGACCATCAATTTCGACGATTTTGGCATCAATGTTAAAAATATCCTGTATGATCTCTTCGGTGACGGATTCCTTTCCGCCGGCATATTTTACAATGCCGTCCTTCAGGAAAAAGAACTTGTCGCCAAAATATAGTGCCTGGTTCAGATCGTGGAGCGAGGACAGGATGCTGATGTTTTTCTCCCGTGCCAGTTTTTTGGCTTCCTCCATAATCAGCTGTTCGTTGGCAATGTCCAGGTTACCGGTAGGTTCGTCAAAAACCATCAGCTTCGGCTCTTGCGCCATTGCCCGGGCAATGGCGATCTTTTGCTTTTCACCGCCGGACAGCGCTTCTGCACTGCGACCGGCAAAGTCCAAAAGCTGCATATCCGCAAGGATCTTTTCCACAGCTTCGTAATCTTCCTTGCCCGCCTTCATACCGAAATAGGACACTCTGCCCATCAGTACGGAATCAAACACGCTCAGATCGCCGAAATGGATATGCTGAGGCACATAGGCAATGTAGCTTGCCCGCTGGCGGCGGTTCATTGTAAGCAGGTTTTTACCCCGGAAGGTGATGCTGCCGCTTTGGGGCTTTTCGATGCCTAAAATGTTTTTGAACAGGGTAGTCTTGCCGGAGCCGTTTCTGCCAAGGATGATGCCGATCTGTCCCTGCTCCAGCTCCAGAGATGTACCGTTTAAAACGGGATCGCCCTTTCGGGTGTAGTGAAAGTGGAGATTTTCTACTTTTAACATCCGTGATTCTCCTTTCTGCTGAAAATGATCGCAATAAAGAAAGGAGCACCCAGCAGGGAGGTAATGGCACCTACCGGCAGGGCAGAGCCGCTGCCCAGGCTGCGGGAAAGGGTATCTGCCAATAAAAGCAGCAGACTTCCCATCAGACAGGATACGGGAACGGAAAACCGGTGATCCTGCCCCAGGAGTTTTTTGGTAATATGGGGACAGATCACACCCACAAAGCCGATCACGCCCACGAAGGACACGCAGACCGCTGTGATCACCGATGCCATCATCAGGGAGAGAAAACGCAGCAGTTTCACGTGGACACCCATAGTTTTAGCGGTGGCTTCTCCGCTGAGGAGGGCATTGTATTTCCAGGACATCAGCATAAAGAATGTAAACCCGATCAGCACCACAACTGCCATAATAGCGTCGGTACGATAGGTGGCACGACCCAAATCACCAAAGCTCCAGACCACTGCCGCGGACAGGTCCACATCGGTGGCATAAAACTGTAAAATGGTGGTGGCGGCGGTCCAAATCGAGCCGACGGCAATGCCTGCCAGCACCACCACATTGGGCGAGAAGGACCGGACGGTGCAAAGCCCCAAAATCAGCAGAACCGACAGTGCGGAAAAGACCAAAGCCAGCAGGGAGGTGGAGTAGGGATTTGTGCCTGCGTCAAAGCTCTGCAGGGCATTGCCGGTGGATAAAAACCCGCCGGAAAAGACGAGGATAGAAAGATTCGCGCCAAACATAGCCGCATTGGACACACCCAGGGTGGAGGGGGATGCCATAGAATTGTTCAGGGTGGTCTGCATGATCAGCCCGGCAACGGAAAGTCCTGCACCGGCAATGACCGCAGCCAGCACCCGGGGCATCCGGATGTTCCAGAGGATCCGCTGCTGGGCATTGCTGCCCCGGAAGGTAAGTGCCGCCAGTGCGTCCTTTGGGGACATACCGGAGGAGCCGATAAACAGGCAAATGACAGCTGCTGCCATCACCGCCAGCAACAAGGCAAGAATGATCCATATATTTCGTTTTTGTCTGCGCCTCAGCGCGGTAATATGTTCCATAAGATTTTTTGTCTCCAATTGTTGTCTTGGTGCATTATATCATTGGTTTTTCCGGTTTGTAAGCCCCCCGGGGGGATGAAAATCAGCAAAACCCGCAAATAAATTCCAATTTCTCGAGCTGTTGCAATTTTCGTTGTCATTGCGAACCAGTGACCGATGTCACTGGTGTGGCAATCTAAAAACCAAGTGTTACCAATAGATTGCCACGCCAGTTCGCAAACTGGCGTAGCAATCCCAAGGAGAATACGGATTCTTCGCTTTCGCTCAGAATGACAAGGTGTATCGAAACAGCTCGATAAACCAGAATTTCAGCAAAAAAAAGAGGAGCGTTTGCAGCTCCTCTTATAACGAAACAGGGACGATATCCCGGATAACCATTTCCTCCGGTGTTACAAAGCAATCCCGGGCAAGCACCTGTACCCCTGCGGCAGCGGCAGCACGCAGCGCAGTGCCGAATGCCGGGTCGGTAGCATCGTTGGGGTGGAGAGAATGGACCTCCTTCATCTGAATAACAAACAGCACATAAGCACCGAAACCGGCTTCCGCAGCCCGGGTAAGCCCCTTTAAGTGCTTTACACCCCGCTCTGTAGGGGCATCGGGGAAGGCACATATACCGTCGTTTTCCAATGTGACGCCTTTGACCTCCAAAAAGCAGCGATTTCCGTCTTTGATAAAGGAAAAATCAAACCGGGAATCCTCGTGAAATACCTCTGCCTGCAGATCTTCGATCTGACCCAAACCGCCATTTTCCAGCCATTGCTTTGCGGCAGCGTTGGGGGCTTGGGAATCCATATTAATGATCCGGCTGCCCTTTTGGACCGTGATCAGATCGAATTTGGTTTTCCGGGTGGTGCTGTCAAATTCCTGACACCATACCCGGGCACCGGGGGTGAGCAATTCCCGGCAGCGACCGGTGTTTTTGACGTGGCAGATTTCTTCCTTGCGGTCGATCTCCACATAGGCGATAAACCGGTTGGGCCGTGCCCGGAAAATGCCGGGGACCATATTGGGATATTTCATATTCAGAATCTTCCTTCTTCCGTGGCAAGCCGTACCGCCCCGATGATTCGGGCCGCAACCTTCGGCAATGTGCCGTCGTTACACAGTGCGGCGATTTGCGCATCGTCCAATTCCGGGTTTGCGGCAATGATCTCCTGCAGGCGGCGCAGCGCACCGATGCTGTGATCCAGCCGCTTTCCGGACGATTCCGCACCGAAGCTATAGATGCCGTCGGGGTGGTAATCGTGGGCGGTGGCGATGTTTTCAATGGGAAGGGTTCGCAGCTTTTCGATGGCGGCAGCGTGCTCTGCCGGCAGACCGATGGCACCGTACCAGTATCCGGAGCCGTAAATGCCCATAGATTGCAGGCAGTCACCGGTGACCAGTGTGTGGGTGCGCAGATCCAGAAGGGCGGCACTGTCGGGTGTGTGACCGGGGATGGTCACTGTCTGCAGACAGCCCAGCAGGATTTCGCCGTCCTCCGGGCAATGGATGTCCGGGTAAGCTTCCCGGAGCTTTTGGCTGCGGGAGAGGATCACTGCATCCGGGAATAATTCTTTTGCTCTTGCAAGGCCACCGGCGTGGTCGCCGTGGTTGTGGGAAATAAAAATGTGGGTAGGGGTGACCCCCAACTGCATTAAAGCAGGTGCGATGTAGCCGTCCACATCCTCGGCACAGGCAGCGGTGTCAAACAGCACCGTACCGCTTTCGGTCTGCAGAATGTAGATCTCCACAAAAATGTCCTTATAGGAAACCGGAAAACACCGGATATGGTCGGTAATTTGGGTCAACTGCATAGGTTATAGCATCCTTCCTTTTTTCTCAGTATAGCAAATTTGCCGTGCGGTGGCAAGGGGCGAAAAAGAAATCCAAACATCCGGGAAAAAGGACTTGACATTTTCGGCAGGTGTGGTATAATTTCTACGCTATGGAGGCTTAGCTCAGCTGGTTAGAGCGCATGCTTCACACGCATGAGGTCACAGGTTCGAGTCCCGTAGTCTCCACCAAAACCCTTGAAACTGCTTAGGTTTCAAGGGTTTTTCCTTTTTTTGCTTCAAATTATTTCGTAGGGAACGCATATATGCGTTCCGTTGAATAGTTTTCGATTATCGCATACCAAAAGAAAAGAGAAAAGGGCGATGTAGTATTTTGGCGGGCGGGAGTTCCCTACCGGGCAGCTTCCGGAGGTAGGTATAAAGGCAAGCTTGACAGGAAGCTTTTCGGGTAGTATATTATTCTAGTATTTAACGCAAATATTATAGAATTTAATTCTAAGATATCCGGGAGAAAATTATGGAACAGGAAAAGTTTATGCCCCAACTGCGGAAACAGTACGGCTCGCTGACCGCTGCGGAAAAGCGATTGGCGGATTATGTACTGAAGCACCCCTCCAAGGTGCTGAATATGTCGGCGCAGGCACTGGCGCAGCAGGCGGAAACTGCCGCATCGGCGGTGGTGCGTTTTTGCAAAAGCCTGGGATATTCCGGCTATGCGGAATTTAAGGTGCGGCTGGCGGTGGAGCTGTCCCGTACAGAGCCGGCCAGCTATATGACCGGTGTTGAGCCGGAGGATGAGCCGTCACTGGTACTGGAAAAAATTATGGCGGCAAATATGAAGGCACTGCGCGATACCCTTGCGGGGATGGATAAAGCAGCCTTTTCGCAGGCTGCCGGTGTGCTTTCCGGGGCAAGGAAGATCTATGTTTACGGTATCGGTACATCTTCCGGTCTGGCGGAGGAGCTTACCCACAGGCTGATGCTGCTGGGACTGGATGTCCGAGCCTACACCGACGCGGTGTCTATGCGGCTTTCCACGATGAATCTGCAGCCGGAGGATGTGGCGTTCGGCATTTCCCATTCGGGACGGACGGTGGCGGTGGTGGATACGCTGGCACTGGCACAGGCAGCCGGGGCATCTACGGTATGTCTTACCAGCTACGGTACAAGTCCCATTACCCGCTGCAGCGGAACAGTGCTGACGGTATTTTGCGATGAGAATAGCTATCCCATCGAGGCTTCTACAGCCCGGATCGCCCAGTCGGCAGTACTGGATGCTTTGGCAGCGGCGGTATCTGCCAAGCGGTTTGATACGACAGTTGCCCGGGCCCATCGGGTTCACGATCTGATGGAGGATATCCGCTATAAGGAGAAGGAGAAAAAATGAAAAGAAAGTTTCCCAAAGGACTTGTTTTTATCCTGTGCTATGTGGCCTATGTGAGCATTTATGCCGCCCGGCTGAATCTGGCACAGGCATCCCCGGAGCTGATCAAAGAGGGAATCCTTACCTCGGAGCAATACGGCTTTCTCGGCAGTGCTTTTTTCTGGGTCTATGCCTGCGGACGGCTCTGTAACGGTGTGATCGGTGACCGGGTCGCGCCTTGGATTATGATCACCCTGGGGTTGGTGATGACCGGCATCGGCAATCTGTTGATCGGTTTCCTGCCGTCTTATGTGGTGATTTTGCTGCTGTGGTGCTTAAATGCCTATGGTCAATCGATGCTCTGGAGCTCTTTGCTGCGGTGTATGACCGGTCTTTACGGCAAGGAAACGGCAGATAAAAAGGTGCCGATTTTGGTGTCTTCTGTGTCGGTGGGCAACATTGCCGGCATTTTGCTGTGTACCTGGATGGTCAATTCTTTCCATATTAAGGCTGCCTTTTTGGCACCGGGCATTACCACGATACTGATGGGTGTTTTGGCACTGGTGGTTCTGCGGAGTGTGCCTGTACCTCCTGCACCGCCAAAACAGAGCTTTCCCATTATGGAGTTTATTCGGGATAAGCGGATTCGGGGGATGTTGCTGCCTGCGCTGTTTCACGGTGTGGTCAAGGATAACATCGGCACCTGGATGGCAGTGTACTTTGTTGCCCGCTATGGTATCGATCTGAAAGCATCGGCATTGTTTGTGCTGCTGATTCCCTCTGTGGGTATGGTGGGACGGTTGGTGTATCCGATGTGTTACCGGCTCAGCAAAAGCAGGGAAAATATGATCTCGGTGCTGTGCTTTGCCGCTTGCGCAGGTTTGGCAGCGGTTATGTGCCTGAATCCGGGAAGCCCCTGGGTGGCGGCTATTTGCCTGAGCTTGATTTATGCGCTGATCTCAATGATCAATACATCCACTTTGTCTATGTTCCCACTGCGTTTTGCGGATAAAAATATGGTGTCCTCGGTCAGCGGTGTGGCAGATTGCTTTACATATCTGGGCGCGGGCATCGGTTCAGCGGTATACGGCTTCTGGAACAAGGGCAACGATTTTGTGCCAATGTACGGTTCCTGGGTGGTCCTGTGCCTGCTGTCGATTTTGCTGCTTATGTTACAAAAACCGTTTCGGAGGGAAGAAAAATGAAACATCTGTTACCGGATGTTCCAAAGTATTTTAAAACAAATTTGCATTGCCACTCTACCGTTGACGACGGGCATATGTCCCCGGAGGAGGTAAAGGCAAAATATAAGGCCGCCGGCTACAGCGTGCTGGCTCTGACGGATCACGAAACCTGCTTTACCCATCAGGAGCTGAACGATGAGGATTTTTTGCTGCTCACCGGCTATGAAATGCTGACAAATCAGTGGGAGCAGCCTGCCGGATATTTTAAGACATATCACTTTAATTTCATTGCCAAGGATCCCAATAACCGCTGGCAGATCTACAATCCCAAGTACCGTCCCCGGGTTGAAAAATATGCCGATCAGATCGTATGCGACGGCTTTGAGGACCGGGAATATGATGTGGAGCAGATGAATCAGATCATTGCCCGCGCCAACGAAAAGGGATTTTTGGTTACCTACAACCATGCCATCTGGTCTATGCAGGACACCCGGGACTATATCGGTCTGAAGGGCTTATGGGGCGTGGAGGTTTTCAACGGTGAGTGCTATATGCTGGGCTATGACTCCGAAACTAACCATGTTTATCAGGAGCTTTTGAAGGAGGGCAACCGGGTGTTCCCCCTGGCAGTGGACGATACCCACAGCCCCCGGGCCATCGGTATGGGCTGGATTATGGTGGGTGCGAAGGAATTAAGCTATGCATCGGTTATCGAGGCACTGGAAAAGGGCGATTTTTATGCCTCCACCGGTCCGGAGATCTACAGCCTGACGCTGGAGGGTAATAGTTTGAAGATCACCTGCTCCGATGCGGTGACGATCAATCTGCAGCCCCACTGCCGGATGGGCAAGCGTTATGTTGCCGAGACGGGAAAATTCCTCAACGAAGCGGAGTTTGATCTGACCCGTTGGATCGAGACTTGTCCGCCGGAATGGGAGGACAAAGCCTTCGTCCGGATCTGTGTTACTGACGCAGCCGGACATAAGGCCTACACCCGCGCCTACTGGCGCAGCGATATTTTATAAATTCCAATTTATCGAGCTATTCAAACTCGCACAACCCAATTGTCATTGCGAGCCAGTGCGCACACTGGCGTGGCAATCTCAAGGAGAATACGGATTCTTCGCTTTCGCTCAGAATGACAAGGTGTATCGAAACAGCTCGATAAACTCTGAATTTGCGGATGTGCCTTATTGAGATCATAAAGTAAGAAATTGAAAAAAATCAATAGTTTTTCGCATTGCTTTTATACTGCGGTTGCGCTATGATAAGCCTATCAGAAAAAGGAGAGCGTGCAATGAAAACATTTTTGGAGCCTGCTAAGGAAATTCCCGTATACGGAAAGTACGATACTGTGGTGGTTGGCGGCGGTTTTGCCGGTATTGCGGCGGCCCTGGCAGCTGCCCGTGGCGGCAACAAAGTGCTGCTGTGTGAAAAAATGTTTGTGCTGGGCGGTCTGGGTACTGCGGGCCTTGTGACTATTTATTTGCCTTTGTGCGACGGCCTGGGTCATCAGCTAAGCTACGGCATTGCCGAGGAGCTGCTGTTGCGGTCCATCGACGACGGTTGGGAGGCAATGTATCCCAAGCCCTGGCTGGAGGGCGGTACCATTGAGGAGAAAATTAAGCTCCGCTATCGGGTGCGCTACAATGCCGGTGCCTGCATCATTGCCATGGAAAAGCTGCTGCTGGAAGCCGGTGTAGAGATCCTTTACGGCACTTCTGTGTGCGATGTGTCTGTGGAAGACGGACAGATCACCCACTTGATGATCGAGAACAAAAGCGGAAGATCTGCCGTTGAGGTGGGGAATGTGATCGACTGCACCGGTGATGCGGATATCTGTGTGTTTGCCGGTGAGGATACCGCAATGCACGGTAAGGGCAATGTGCTTGCCGCCTGGTATTACTATAACGACGAATCCGGAAACAAGCTGAAAATGCTGGGCTTTGCAGATGTGCCCGATGCCCGGGCAAAAAAGCCGGAGGAGGATCAGAGGGCGATCCCCGATGATACCCACTATGCAGGTATCGACGGTAAGGAGTTGTCGGATATGACCATCGCTTCCCACAAGGCGGTATATACCCATTTTCTTGAGGGAAGACCCATTTCCCAGCAGCATATACTGACCTCTGTTGCCACAATGCCTCAGGTGCGGATGACCCGGCGGCTGGACGGCGTGACCGTTCTGGATAAAACCGGTGAATATGTCCGCTGCGAGGATTCCGTCGGTATGTTCGGCAACTGGAAGGGTAACGGTGTCAACGTCCATACCGGTCAGCGTTTTGAGCTGCCGTACTCTGCTCTTTACGGCAAGAAGATCAAGAATCTGGCCACCGCAGGCCGCTGCATCTCCGTCACCGACGAGATGTGGGAGTACTCCCGGGTGATCCCGGTTTGCTCCGTGTCCGGTGAGGCTGCGGGTACCGCTGCCGCCCTGGGTCAGAATTTTGCAGAGGTGGATATTAAGGTACTGCAAGAGAAGCTGCAGGAAAACGGCGTCCTGCTCCACTGGGAAGATTACCGGGAAAAATAAACCCAATTTGCATAAGTAAACCGAGATGTTGCTTTTTGGAACATACCGGACAATTTTTTTTTCATATTTCAATTTATCGAGCTGTTTCGATACACCTTGTCATTCTGAGCGGAAGCGAAGAATCCGTATTCTCCTTGAGATTGCCACGCCAGTTTGCGAACTGGCTCGCAATGACAACGAAGATTGTAATTGCTCGCTAAACCCGAATTTGAAGATGGCAGTATCGTGACCGAGTGACATTTATTGTAACGATGATTGCCAGGGTGCCAGAACGAGTTTGTCAGCGGCGACTCGCCGCTCGATAAACCGGAATTTACAGATAAAACAGGGATCGCCTCAAGCGATCCCTGTCGGTTTCTTATTTACCGCCGTTTACGAAAATGCACTGACCGTTCACATAGGAGGCACGTTCACTTGCCAGGAAGGCAATGACCTCGCCCATTTCAGAGGGCTGTGCCAGACGGTTCATGGGGTTTGCCTTGCACATAGCTTCCTTCACGTGGTCGGGAACTGCATTGAACATAGCGGTTTCCGTAGCGGCAGGTGCTACGCAGTTAACGGTGATACCCTTGCGGGCAGCTTCCTTAGCCAGCGTGTTGGTAAAACCGATGACCGCAGCCTTGGTAGCGGTGTAGTTACACTGACCGGGGTTTCCGCGGGATGCGTTGGAACTCATATTGATGATGCGGCCGTAGCCACGCTCACGCATCTGGGGGTACACACCGTGGGTCCAGTAGAAGACACTGTTCAAGTTGGTGTTGATCACCTGCAGCCACTGCTCGCGGGTCATCTTGTGTAAGATGGCGTCACGGGTGATGGCAGCGTTATTGACCAGAATGTCGATACGGCCGAAACGCTCCATGATCTGTGCAATGGCGGCATCCACCTGATCGGGGTCAGAAACGTCGCATTTGACGGGGAATGCTTTTTCGCCCAATTCCGCAGCGGTCTTGCAGGCGGCCTCGTAGTTATAGTCCACGATGGCGATGCCCTCGATATTCTCACGGACGAAGATCTGCGCGGCAGCCTTGCCGATGCCATCGGCAGAGCCGGTAATGACAGCGATTTTATTGCTCAGCATAAGTAAATTTCTCCAATCTTTCAATTTTATAGCTAAAAATATTATAGACCCTTTTTTGGGGATGTCAAGCTTTACCACCCGGTAGTTTTGTGTTACAATAGAAAAAACGGAGGTGGGCTTATGAAACTGGGAATATCGGATTACTATTATGATAAGGATTGGGAGCTGACACCTGTCCAGCGGTGGCGGCTTTACCGGCAGGCAGGCTTTTCCTGCATTGATTTCAGTACGGCAAAAACTACGGATGCCTACTATACAGAGTCTGCGTCTGTGGTGGAAAAGCTGATGGCGGAGATCCGTAATCAGCTGGACGGTGAGGGAATGACCGTCTATCAGGTTCACGGCCCCTGGTGCTGGCCGCCTATAAAGGATGAAACCGCTGAGGGTCGTGTTTTGCGGCTTGCGGAAATGAAACATTCTATGGATCTTGCCAAAATGCTTGGTGCCAAATGTTGGGTGGTTCATCCCATTATGCCTCACCGGGTACGGGATATTCCGGAGGGGAATGCAGAATCCACTTGGGCGCTGAATCTGGAATTTATGTCTGCCCTTGCAGCGTATGCGGAGCAGATCCACCTGACCGTGTGCCTGGAAAATATGCCCCACCGGAACTTTTCTATGGCAAAACCGGAAAAGGTGCTGGAAATGGTGGAGCAAATCGGAAGCCCCTATTTTCAGATCTGCCTGGATACCGGTCACGTGGCAACCCAGGAGGGAATGGATATTGCAGAACAGGTTCGCTTGTTGGGTAGCCATATCCGGGCGCTGCATATCCACGATAACAGCGGCGAAAAGGATCAGCACCTGTATCCTGGTAAGGGTATTATTTCTTGGGATGCGTTTTCTCAGGCTTTGAAGGATATTGATTTTGCCGGTGTGTTCTCTCTGGAGACCAACCCGGCTGGGGGCTTGGCAGAACCGGAGTTCATCCGCCAGGCGCAAGAGCTTGCCCACATCGCCCAAAGCATCAGCGCACAATTGTAAATGCAAAATCTTCAAATTCCGGTTTATCCAGCGATTACAATTTTCGTTGTCATTGCGAACCAGTGACCGATGTCACTGGTGTGGCAATCTAAAAACCAAGTGTTACCAATAGATTGCCACGCCAGTGTGCGCACTGGCTCGCAATGACAATTGGGTTATACAAATTTGAAACA
>JAZNRQ010000059.1:0-23089 GCA_045590735.1 Faecousia sp.
TTCGTTGTCATTGCGAACCAGTGACCGATGTCACTGGTGTGGCAATCTAAAAACCAAGTGTTACCAATAGATTGCCACGCCAGTTTGCGAACTGGCTCGCAATGACAATATAGGTTATACGAATTTAAAACAGCTCGATAAATGGGAATTTGAAGAATAAAGAATCAGCTCTGCCGCATAATGCGACAGAGCTGATTTTGGCGTTGGTATATTAATTTGCGTTGCAGCTCAGCACACCATCCGATTCGGTGATGCTGTAGCCGGATTGTACGGGGCTGAAATACTTGAGATAATCGGCAGCCTTGGAATTTTGGACAGTAAACGCACCGTTTGCATCCACTGCGATGCTTGCACCGGTGGTCAACGCATCCAATGTAACAGTCAGACCTTCTGCAAGCTTCAGGCCGGTACCGGAAACCACAGGGGCACCACCAACGGATACAGTTGCGTTACCTATCACGGTAATACCGTCTGCGACATTGCCGCCCAGAAGGTTGAAATCGGTGATATATTTTGTGTTGGCGGATGTCGTTCCGTCAATGTAAACATCACCGCCGGAGATGCTGCCACCGTAGATGTTAAGAACTTGCTGACATTTTGTGTTTTCGGTATTCAGGTAAATGCTGTGCTCGCCGTTGCCGACAATTGTAGCATCCTTATGAATGTTGAGCGTGCCGCCCTGTACCCAACCGGATACAGTGGAAGTGTTTGCTGCGTTGGTATTCATTTTATAAGTTCCGCTATAGATATTCATTACACCCACAGAAGAACCGGAATTCAGTTGCAGTGTTGTGCCGCGATTTACATTTGTACCACTCATTTTCGCGTTACCGGTAACGGTTCCGGTGCCCATAAGGTTGACCTTGGCACCAGCTACAGTAATAACACTGTTATCCGTAGCAGTAAGATTGTGTCCGTTCAGATGCAGGCATAGGCTGCTTCCGGTGGAAATAAAGCGAATGAAGGAATACTGCGTGTCGGTGTTGCCGGCAGTATAAGTAATATCGCTGGACAGATAGAAATGATGCTGTCCTGCAGCAAGGGCAGGTCTGGCAATTACGGTTGAATGGTTATCCTGATTCAAAGCGGTCCAGGTAACCAGTTGGTCACAAGCGGGGCATACAGCGTTTGTAGTATCTTTTTGGAAAGAAAGGTTGCTTGTAAAATCGTCGGAATTGAGTTCAATATAGGGGTATTCAGACTTGGTGACCGCAAAAGGCTTCTTCAGTGCGTTATTAACCGATTCCATAATGATTGCTTTTTGGGTTTCGGTCAGCGCAGTCGTGATCTTGGCAGCACCACCGATGCCGTTTGTATTGGAAACGGTGACAGCATCGATGTTGATCTCGGTGATTTCTTGCCCGGTGATAACGGCAAACAAGCCGTAGGCTGCCATAATGCCGCCGTAGTTGTTCAGATGGTAAGTATCGCGACACAGGTTGTCACCAAATTCACTGGTACGAGCATTCTGGATCACAGTGCCGGTGGGAATGATCCGGTCGTAGTCGGTTCTGGGAACCACGTATTTCATTACGGCATCGATGTTGCACTGATACATATACATCTGATCGCCCCGGAAGGTGGTAGGGAAGGGAGAGATGGTGGAATCGCTCTGATAACCCCACAGCATATTCCAAACAAACCGTGCATCGGGATTGGTCTTGTACTGATCCACGATAGCACGCAGTTGGGTAATACGGTTATTGCCGTTGGCGTCAACATAAGTATTCAGCTGAGGAGCCTGTGCAGCACCCTGTTGCATAAAGATGATATCCCAATCTTCATCCAAAAGACCGTCCAGCAAGGTCGCACCCGGATCTCCGGTAGTAGTATTTTTCTCCTTGATCAGTGTCTGCATAACACCGGGCTTGTCGGTCTTGGAGGGATCACCAACGACCTTGCTGTATTGATACAGACCCTTGTCGGGAGCGTGTGCCAAATGCTTTTCCAGTGTGCAGCCGCTGGCATACAGGCGACCCACAACTACTTTTTCGGGATCATAGCCTTCGGCGACGGCCACATCGTAGAGAAGCTGGGTGGTGTTCAGACCAAAGCTACTGGTAATTGCCAGAACTTTTAAAGAATCGCTCTCGGTGGTGTTGAGTGGATCGGTCTTGTCAAGCACCATAGCGGACTCAACATTGTTTACATCCCAGGAGCGCAAAACAGGTGCATACTGGCGATACAAGCTGACCACGGATTCTTTCTTTCCGTCATCCAGTTTTGCCCAAAAATCGTCTGCGGCAGCAGCCTGTACCTGCTGTTGGAAGCTGCGGCACTTGGGAGAACCAAACATATAGTCGCCGGCTGTAGTTTGCAGATAAGCTCTGCCGTAAATCTTCATTTTGCTGTTGGCAAGGTTGCGCAAGTCAGGATTGGTAGGTTTCATAACACCCTTCAGAAGCGTGCTGGTGTTGGTGGTGTTTGCACCGGCGTCGAAGGAAGTGAATGTGGAACGTTCACACAGTTCTGTCAGATTGTCCGCATTTGGAACGGCTTGGACGCTGAGGGCGATGCCGTAGGAGGCAACCTGCTCGGCGACCTTCTGATCACCTGCAAACTGGCTTTTATAATATACACCCACATCTTCGGCCCGCAAAACCATAGAGCTGATTTGCAGATTTACCCGGTGGAAGGAAAGGGCATTGTTGTCCTCAATCATCAAGTAGCCGTCTTCTGCGCAGGTGGCTTCTTCCGGGACACCGGTGATACCCACAGCCTTGGTAATGGTGCCGAAGTTATCGTCTTCAATATTATAATCGTCTGTCTGAGAATCCATACAGTACAGTGTTGCGCCGGATACAGTAACGCTGCCGGTAACATCGCAGCCGTTCAGATCCAGGTAGATTTCTTTACTGACGCTGATATCTTCATTTGTGTCGGAAACAAGCTGAATGCAGGTGGCGGGATCAGTGTACGCAGTGATAGCGTCCTGCAAAGTGGTGTAGGACGTTGTGCCGATCATAGCGACAGTGCTGTCAGCAGCAGCGCCAAAAGACAGGCAGCTGACCAAAACTGCCAACAGGGTGATTATAGAAATAACTTTTTTCATTGTGGCATCTCCTTATCGGTTTTTGATTGTAGAGGGAGTAACTTCGTAAGGGTTTTTGATGGCATTATTCACTGACTCAATAATAATGGCTTTTTCTGTATCGGTTAAAGGCGTAAGAATCGGTTCGGCACCGCCGATACCCGAGACCTGAGAAGCAGTTACTGCATCCAGGTGGATTTCTTTTAATTCCTGACCGGTCAGAACAGAATATAAGCCATAAGCGGCAAGAATCCCGCCATAGTTATTCAGGTGAAAGGTATCTTTGCACAGATGATCGCCAAATCCGCTGGTTCGGGCATTTTGGATTGCAGTGCCAGTGGGAATGATTCGGTCAAAATCGGTTCTCGGGACGATTTTGTCTTCTACGATATCTACAATGGTGTTGTACATATCCATCTGGTTAGAGTTAAAGGTGTTTACAAAAACCGGCTGGGTGGAATCACTCTGGTATGCCCAAGTCATATTCCATACAAAACGCGCTTTGGGGTTGGTCTTGTTTTCCTGTACATAGTTCATCAGCTGGTCAATGTAATCGCCGTAAGAAGATTCAATACCGGCCTGTGCGGCACTTTGCTGAATAAAGATGATGTCCCAATCTTCGTCCTGAAGACCGTAAATCAAAGTAGCGGCATTGATCTGATTCCAGGAACCACTGACGTTTTTGGTGTACTCATAGTAAGTTGCGTTGGTTTCAGCGTTTTCCACATGTTTTTCCAGGGTGCATCCGCTGCCGTAAAGTCTGCCAACTACCACATCGGTGCAGCCTTCTGCTTTGGCGACTTCGTAAAGGAACTGGGTGGTGTTCAAACCAAAGCTGCTGGTAATGGCTAGAATCTTCAATGTCTTACCGTTGCAGAGCGGTGCATTGGTATCTAATGTTTCGGAAGGTGTTATGTTATCTGAGGGAGTGGGCTGGTTGTTGCAGCCGCACAAAGTCAAGGTGCTGATGCACAGAAGTGCGGAAAGCATTTGCTTGACGAATTTCATACGAATACCTCCTCAAAATGGATACTATTATTATAAAAGGTTTTCCGGGTGGAAACAATACGGCAAAACTCCTAAAAATGATGTTTTCCTACTGTTTGTTTCGCAAGAAAAAAGAATCCGCACTTAATAGTATAGTGACGGATTCTTTTAAAATAAATTCAGTTTTCCTCTTGAAGCGCTGCGTCGTAAACTGCGTTTTTGGGGAGTTGCAGCTCCTTTGCGGTTTGCTTGACTGCATCTTTGCGGCTCATCCCTTCGGCCATTAGCTGTGTAACCCGGGCAGCGGCATCAGCGGCTGTTGCACTGGGGGCTTCCTCCGGTGTACAGCCGGAAACGACCAAAACAAATTCTCCTTTGGGCGGCTGGTGGCTATAGATTTCAATGGCACCTGCCAAGGTGGTACGGACCACTTCTTCGTGGAGCTTTGTCAGCTCCCGGCAAAGGCTGATGGATCGGTCACCGCCGAATACTTCAGCCATACTTTCCAGTGTAGCAAGCAGCTTGTGAGGTGCTTCGTAAAAGATCATTGTCCGCTGCTCTTTCGCAAGGCTTTCTAAATGCTCTCTGCGACTTTTCTTTGCAGTGGACAGAAATCCTTCGAAGCAAAATCTGCCGGTGGCTTGTCCGGAGATGCTCAGAGCTGTGATCACAGCACAGGGACCCGGGATGGCGCACACGGTAACACCGTGTTCTGCGCATTGCCTGACCAGGTCTTCGCCGGGATCAGAAATAGCGGGAGAACCGGCATCGGATACCAGCGCACAGGTTTCACCGGCAAGGATCCGATCTAAAATTACATTGCCTTTTTGCGCCTTGTTGTGCTCATAGTAGCTAACGAGGCTTTTTTTGATACCCAGGTGGTTTAAAAGCTTTAAGCTGACACGGGTGTCCTCTGCGGCAATAAAGTCTACCTGCTCCAAAGTTTGTTTGCAGCGTATCGAGATGTCCCCTAAATTTCCAATGGGGGTGGGAACGAGGTAAAGCATACCCGGCATATTGTGACCTCCTGTCAGAGATGATAAAGGGAATTGAAATAAGGTGTCGGTGTTCCGTCAGCTTGGTGAAGACTTTCTTCTTCCCAAATAAGACCCGGTTTTGCTCCTTTTCGGCATTGCACCAGAACAAGACTTACCGGACCGCCTTCCCGGTGGCGCAGCAAACGCAGTCGCTTGGGCTCCAGTTGGTGCTGACTGGCTATTGCAAAAAGCTCTGCCAACCGTTCCGGCTTATGTACAAGGAAAAGATCTCCGCCAAATTTAAGCGCGTAGGCGGCAGCGGCCATCAGTGTGTCCATATTACAAAGATCGTCCCGCCGTGCGATGGGGAGACTTTGGCTCATAGGTCCTGCTGAAAAATAGGGAGGGTTGGAAATGCAGCAGGAAAAACTGCCGGCATCTACCAAATTAGAGAAGCAGCGTACATCGTTGCATATACTTTCTATGCGTTCCTGAAGGGCGTTTTGGCAAACGTTGTGCAGTGCCATACGGTGCGCATTTTCATCCAGCTCAATACCGGTTACTTTGCAGCAAGGGTCTTTTGCGCACAGCAGGATCCCTAAGGTCCCGCATCCGGAACCGAGATCCAAAACCCGGGCGTTTTTCGGGAGTCGTACAAATTCACTGAGTGCAATGGAGTCAGTACTTAAGGGAAATGCTCCGTCTGACAGCTCTAAAGTGAATCCGTTATATAGTCGCTCCATAGGTACCTCCTATAAAAAATCTGCCTGCGTACCGGCAAACCGGCTGCGCAGGCAGATCGCGGAATCGGAGAATCACTCTTCTACGATCGCTTCAACAGGGCAGTTGTCAACGCAGGTGCCGCAGTTTACGCAGACATCGGCATCAATGACGTACTTGTCTTCGCCCTCGGAGATTGCCTCGACGGGGCAGTTCTCGGCACAGCTGCCGCACTTGACACAAGCGTCAGTAATATTGTAAGCCATGATTTTCCCTCCAGTTATATGTTTTATGCACGTCCGGAATCGGACGCAAGATTATTCTAACATGGGTTTTTGAAAATGCAATTCCTTTTTTCAAAACAGCCGTATATTTTTTTCTTTTGATGGGAAAAATTTCCGGACGGAGGAGAAAGTGTATGCAATACAGCAGGGATACCCGTGAGATTTTGCTTGCTTCCGGAGAAATTGCACGGACGATGGGACACAGCTATGTGGGCAGTGCCCATCTGCTGCTGGCACTGACTGCAGCCCAGGGGATTTCCGGTCATTTACTTAGAGCGGGTGGCTTGGATACAGCGGTGGCGGAAAATGTGCTGTCTTTGCTTTACGGTGTCGGTACGGCAAATCTGCCGATTCCCCTGGGCTTTTCTGTGCAAGCTAAAAAAATATTGCGCGCGGCAGGAAAAGAAGCGCGTCTGCAGCAAATAAGACAGGTGCAGCCGATCCATATATTATTTGGAATCTTGCGGACGGAAAAAACGGCGGCAAGAGAAATAATGCTGCTTAGCGGTGCAGATTTCTATGGGATCTTCACCCAAGCTGTTGAATATCAAAAATGGGGCACGAATGCTCCGGGGCGAATAAAGGAGGCGTTTTCTACGAAGTTATTGGAACAATTCAGCGTGGATATGATTCAAAAAGCCGGTAGTATGGGCCCGGTGATCGGCAGAGAAAGCGAAATCGAAACGGTGATCGGTATTCTGAGTCGAAAGCATAAGAACAATCCGGCATTGATTGGAGAACCCGGTGTGGGAAAAACAGCGATCGCTGAAGGCTTGGCGCAGCGAATGGCCACCGGAAATGTGCCGCCCCAATTAAAGAACAAGCGCCTGATCAGTTTGAATATGGCAAATTTGGTTGCCGGTACAAAATACCGGGGTGAATTCGAGGAGCGGCTCAGAGATCTGCTGGAAGAAATTAAGCGCAGCGGTGATGTGATTTTATTTGTGGATGAAATGCATACCATCGTAGGTGCCGGAGCTGCGGAAGGTGCTATTGATGCGGCAAATATCTTTAAACCCGCATTGGGACGGGGCGAATTGCAGATGCTGGGTGCAACTACACTGAACGAGTACCGCAAATATATAGAAAAAGATCCGGCATTGGAACGGCGCTTTCGTCCCGTGGTGGTGGAAGAACCGGATGCGGATGCCACAATGGCAATTTTGAAAGGTCTGAAAGCGGGCCTTGAACAGCACCATAAGCTGCGGATCACAGAAGAGGCAATGAAGGAGGCTATCCGCCTGTCGGTGCGGTATTTACCGGATCTGTATTTACCGGATAAGGCGATTGACCTTTTGGATGAGGGCGCAGCCCACGCCAAAATGGAAGAGCTGCGGGGCGGCAGAGGTCCGGGGAAACAGGAGTTGGAGGCAGAGCTACAGGAGGCTGTCCGGGAAGGACGGTTTGAAAAGGCGGCACTTTTGCGGGACCGGATCCAGCGGCTGGCTGTCAGATCAACAGAGCTGCGCAGAAACAGAACCGTTACAGCCGGAGATGTGGCTTGGGCGGTCAGTGTGCGGACCCGGATCCCGGCTGGCCGGTTGACAGCAGATGAACGGGAACGGTTGCTGCAAATGGAAAGACTGCTTTCCGGACACGTGGTGGGGCAGGAGAAGGCGGTCTGTCAAGTATCCAATATTTTAAGGCAGGGACTATCCGGGATCCGGGATGTACACCGTCCTGTGGCCTGTATGCTGTTTGCCGGCCCTACAGGCGTGGGAAAGACGGAGCTGTGCCGCGGGGTGGCACAGGAGATTTACGGCAGCAGGGAGGCGATGATTCGCCTGGATATGACGGAATATATGGAGAAGCAGTCCGTTTCCCGTTTGATTGGTGCCCCTCCCGGATATGTGGGGTACGAGGAAGGCGGCAAGCTGACAGAGGCCGTACGTCGCCGGCCTTACTGTCTTGTCTTATTTGATGAAATGGAAAAAGCGCACCCGGATGTGTCCGGCATTTTACTGCAGATTATGGAAGAGGGAGAATTAACAGATTCCACCGGCAGAAAGGTAAGCTTTAAAAATGCGGTGATCATAATGACCTCCAACATAGGCGGTGAGATCAGAGGAGACGGCTTGGGATTCAATCCCAATGGACGGGAACAGGAGGTGGACGCACTTCTGCGGCAGCACTTTACACCGGAGTTTTTGGGGAGGTTGGATGAGACGGTTTACTTTAAAAAGCTGACACCTGCGGCGATGGAGCAAATTACAGAGAAATACTTGCGTCAGCTGCAGGGGCGAATTGCGGAACAGGGGATCGCACTACAGCTTCCGGAAGAATTGCCGAAAAAGCTTTGCAGTGGGCTGACAGGGAAGGACGGAGCAAGACAGCTGCGACGAATCGTAAGAGAACAGGTGGAGGCACCGTTGAGTATGTATTTACTTTCCTGCCCGAGAAAACCGACCAGATTGCGGCCAAAAATGGAAAACGGAGTGCTTGTTTTCTTGTGAAAATAACTTTTAATAGAACAATTGTTCAAAAATAAACAAAATACGCCTTTTTTTGAAACTTTTTTTGAAAAAAGCGGAAAAAAAGATTGATTTTTCAAAAAAGGTGCGTTATACTGTCGGTAAAGGGAGCAAAATGGTAGTAAAGTGGAGCAAAAGGGAGTGAGGTGAGCGCTATGATCGGTAAATATCCTGCGAAACTAGACGAAAAGAACCGTTTGTTTGTTCCGGCAAAGCTTCGTGCAGAGCTGGGCGAGGATTTTTATGTCACATTGGGTGTCAATTGCGGTCGGCGCTGCCTAACCATTTACACGGCAAAGGATTGGGATACGTTGAGTCAGAATTTCAGTGCTTTGCCTATTTCTCAGCGCGCAGATGCCACAAGCCTGATCTTTATGAATGCCAACCAGTGCACTCCGGATAAGCAGTTCCGTTTTTCCCTGACACAGTTTTTGCTGGATTATGCCGGTATTGGTAGAGATGTGATGATCGTCGGCAGGGCAGGACAGGCTGAGATCTGGGCGGCTGATGAATTTGCTGCATTTGAGACAGAAAACCTTACACCTGAAAAACTGCTGGCCTCTTTGGAGGCAATCGGCTTATGAGTGAATTTCATCATATATCGGTTCTTCTCAATGAGTGTATTGAAGGTCTGAATATTAAGCCTGATGGCGTTTATGTTGACGGCACTTTGGGTGGTGCCGGACATTCCGGTCAGATCGCAGCCCGGTTGCAGGGCGGCAGATTGATCGGTATTGATCGGGATCCTGTGGCACTGTGTGCAGCAGGAGAGCGGCTGAAGCCCTATCAAGATAATGTGACACTTGTGCATTCCAATTTTAGTGAGATCGCCCAGGTGCTGCGGGACTGCAATGTTTCCGGCGTTGACGGTATTTTGCTGGACCTGGGCGTATCCTCACCACAGCTGGACGACGCACAGCGGGGATTTTCCTATATGGCTGACGCTCCGCTGGATATGCGTATGAACAGTGAGGATGCTTTGGATGCTTATGTTGTAGTTAATACTTGGTCACAGGAAGAATTGTGCCGCATTTTGTATAACTACGGTGAGGAACGGTATGCACCCAGGATTGCGGCGGCGATCTGCCGCAGACGGGAAAACGCACCGATTCAAACAACATTGGAACTAGTGGATGTGATCCGTAGTGCGATGCCTTCCGCGGCATTGCGGGAAAAACAGCACCCGGCAAAACGCAGCTTTCAAGCGATCCGCATTGCGGTAAATGATGAGCTTGGGGCTGTGGAAAAAGTGATGCGGGATGCGATCCCGCTGCTGAATCCCGGTGGCAGGCTGGCGGTGATCACATTCCATTCACTTGAGGATCGGATCGTGAAAACGGCTATGGCAGATGCTGCAAAGGGATGCACCTGTCCGCCCAGCTTCCCGGTTTGCGTTTGCGGGAAAAAACCGGCGGTGCGGTTAATTAGCCGCAAGCCGATCACGGCAACGGCGGAGGAATTGGAAATCAATCCGCGCTCCAGAAGCGCCAAGCTTCGTATTTGCGAAAAATTGTGATCCCGGATCACAAGAAGGAGGGGAATCTATGGCACGGCAGCCTGACATTCAGTATATTCGTTATGTAACGGACGGTAGTGCCGCACGCAAGGTGGCACCGGTGGTTCCGCTGAAGACTATGAAACTCCCCCGAATCAAGATAAATAAGCGCATTACCCTCCGTGTGGATCCGTTGGCATTTGCCGGGATCTTTATGTCTGCGGTAATGATCGTACTTATGGCAGTTGGAGTGGTACAATTGCGTGTGGCGCAGACCCAGCTGCAGAATATGGAAAGCTATGTACAGGAGCTGGAACAGGAAAATGTACAGCTGCGTGATACCTTCGAACAGGGCTATGATATAGAGCAGATCGAGCGCACAGCGTTGGCACTGGGTCTGGTTCCCGAGGATCAGGTTACGCACATTACGGTGCGGGTTGCGCAGCCTCCGGTAGAGGAAGAACCGGAAGGATGGGAGAAAATCGGCATTTTCCTGGCTGGCCTGTTTGCATAAAGATTGTCCCGACCAATAGAATAGTATAGAGCTGCAATGGGCGGCGAGGGATTCCCTTGCTGCCCATTGAAAGCCTAGCAGGGAAGGTCGGGATCAATTTGTCAAAGGGAATACGAAAAAAAGAGTATAGCCGAATTCGGGCAGATACCGGGCAGCACCGCAGAATCATTTTTGTCGGATTGATGTTCGGTTTTTTGGCGTTTTTTCCAATAGGATTTCGGCTGTATCAGCTGATGGTCAGCCAGTATTCCTATTATGCGGATCTGGCATTGCGAAATCAGACCCGTACCACCCGTGTTACTGCTGAACGGGGGGATATTTACGATCGGAATATGAATATCCTTGCCACCGGTCAGGATGTTGAAAATGTATATTTGGATCCCCACGAACTGAAGCAATCCAAAGCAGATCTGGAAAAAATATCAGAAAAACTTGGTGCACTGCTGGATAAAGATCCCCAGTGGATTTTGCAGCAGGGGAAAGATATGTCTATGCGGTATAAGCAGATCGGTGCCCGCGTGGATGAGGAGACGGCAAGCCAAATTCGCCGCTATATCAATGAAAACGGTATATCCGGGATCCATTTGGAGCCAAATTCCAAGCGTTATTACCCTTATGGGTCGCTTGCGGCGCAGGTGATCGGTTTTACAAATGCATCCAATACCGGTTCTGAGGGGATCGAAGCCTTTTATAACAGCTTCTTGGAAGGTACATCCGGGAAAGTGATCACCACAAAGGGCAATAACGAAATGGATATGCCCTTTTCTTTTGAGAAATATGTAGGGTCCCGCAAGGGTTGCAGCCTTGTGTTAACACTGGATACAACGGTGCAGGCTTGCCTGGAAAAGCAGATGGAGGCAGCCATTGCCCGGTATGATGTACAAAACGGTGCATTTGGTATCGTTATGGATGTGGATACCGGTGAAATCCTGGCTATGGCGACACTTGGGAGCTATGATCCCAATCGTTATGTGGAGATCGCCGACGCCAAAACAGCTTTGGAATTGGAACAAATGCGCCTTGACTATTTGCGATATCCCATAGACAGCAACGGTTATATTGATGGGAAGATCGCATATCAGAAGGCACTCTCCGAAGCACAGCTGAAGCAGTGGCGAAACCGGTGTATTTCTGATGGCTACGAACCCGGTTCCACCTTTAAGGTGCTGACGATGGCGGCGGCACTGGATTGTGGAGCGATTGATTTAAATACTGCTTTTCACTGTTCCGGTGCGGCGCAGATCCCCGGGAGAGCGCAAAGACTTCACTGCTGGAAATCCACAGGACACGGTGCGGAACAAACGCCCCAGGCACTGCAAAATTCCTGCAATATCGCTTTTGCGAATATCGCTCTGAAAATGGGCGGTGAGCGTTTTTATGAGTATGTACAGCGTTTCGGCGTTTTGGAAAAAACAGGCGTTGACCTTGCCGGTGAGAGCAAAGGTGTATTTTTCGATAAGGCACTTGTAACGGATACGGATAAATGGGGCACAGCCTCTTTGACCTCCGGCTCCTTTGGGCAAACCTTTAAGTTAACACCCCTGCAGCTGGTTCGTGGAATCAGTGCTGTGGTAAACGGTGGATTATTGGTAGAGCCTTATATTGTATCGGAAGTGTTCGATGCAGATGGTAACACAGTTCTTAAACAGGAACCGACGGTGATCCGCAGAGTGATCAGCGAGGAAACCTCACAGACGATGTGTACATTACTGGAATCGGTAGTAACGGAAGGAACTGCCAAAAATGCCAGTGTTTCCGGGTTTTCCATAGGCGGAAAGACCGGTACAAGTGAAAAAATTGACGTTTTTGACGAGAATGGGCAGCGAGTTCAGGATAAAATCGTATCATTTGTGGGACTTGCGCCAATGGACGATCCGCGGTATATTGTATTGGTGGCATTGGACACCCCTTCCCGGTCTACCGGTATCTATATATCCGGTGGTGTAATGGCAGCACCTACGGTGGGTGCGGTGATGGCGGATATTTTGCCTTACCTGGAAGTGAAGCGGAATTATAAACCGGAAGACGCGGCGGGTAAGACGGTAGTTTTGGAAGATCTGACAGGTATGGATGTTGCCCAGGCAAAAAAAGTGCTTGCAGGTCAGGGACTTGGATACTTACTTCAAGGGACGGAAACTACGGTCACAGCGCAGCTGCCGGCTGCAGGGGAAGCGGTGCCGGGTGACAGCCAGGTGATTCTCTATTTGGGAGATCGGCCGGAGGAAACGGTTGTTAAAGTACCGGATTTTATGGGAATGACCCGGCAGCAGGCAAGCGATGCCGCAGGAGAACTGGGAATCTATATTTTGGTCAAAGGAAATCCGGATGTCTCGCCGACGGTCAAAGTTGTTGCACAGTCTGTAGCAGCCAATGCCGATGTGAAGATCGGTTCTGTGATCGAATTGGAATTTTTGGATACAAAAGCAGCAGATTAAGGAGAAAAGTATGAAGTTATCGGAATTACTGCAGGGTGTGGATGTGTTGGAGGTCCGCACAGACCTGGAAATGGAAATTGCGCAGATCGTTTACGATTCCCGTAAAGTCACAAAAGGTTCTCTGTTTGTGGCGGTTACCGGATTCGTCACCGATGGAAATAAATATATACCTATGGCACTGGAAAAGGGTGCATCGGCGGTTGTGACAGCAGTGAAGCCTTCTGAAGATATACCCTATATCCTTGTGGCTTCTGATCGGTTGGCACTTGCCCAAATGGGTGCGAATTTCTATGACCATCCGGCTGATAAAATGCAGATCATCGGTGTGACGGGTACCAACGGAAAGACCTCCTCCACATTGCTTTTGAAGCACGTGTTGGAGCAGACCCGGGGCGCAAAGGTCGGTCTGATCGGCACTATGGATAATATGATCGGTGATGCGGTGATTCCAACCGAGCGTACAACACCGGAAAGCTTGGAATTGCAGGCACTTTTTGCAAAGATGTATGAAGCCGGCTGCTCCCACGTAATTATGGAGGTTTCTTCCCACGCCATTGCCCTGGAGCGTGTGGCGGGTATCCGTTTTGCCGTTGGTGCTTTTACCAATTTGACGGAAGATCATCTGGATTTTCACAAAACAATGGAAAACTATTGTGATACCAAGGCAGTACTCTTTTCCCGTTGTGATCAAGGTGTGGCAAATGCGGATGATCCGTGGGTCCAACGCATTTGCGCACAGGCGCAAGCTCCGGTACTTTTTACATCCGCAAAGGGAAGCGGTCAGCTGTGTGCGGAAAATACGTGTCTCCTTTCTGACGGCGTCACTTTTGATGCTGTTTACGGGGAGCAGCGGCAGAAGATCTGTTTGCCTATACCCGGAACATTTACAGTTTATAATGCACTGACGGTTCTCGGCTGTGCATTGCAGCTGGGGATCTCACTGGAAGAATCCTCTGAAGCACTGAAAACAGCCAGCGGTGTTAAGGGAAGGGTGGAGGTAGTTCCAACGCCCGGAAAACCCTATACGGTGCTGATCGACTATGCCCATACACCGGACGGATTGGAAAATGTACTTTCTTCCGTGAAGGGTTTTTGCAGCGGCAGATTGATTGCGGTATTTGGCTGCGGCGGTGACCGCGACCCCATAAAACGGCCTATTATGGGTGAGATCGGTGTACAAATCGCGGATCTTGCCATTATCACCTCCGATAATCCCAGAACGGAGGAACCGATGGCCATTATCCGGGACATCGTTGCCGGTGTAACAGGCTATGAAAATTATGAAATTATTGAAAATCGCCCGAATGCGATAAGACACGCTATGGACATTGCGCGAAAGAATGATATAATTGTATTGGCTGGTAAAGGTCACGAAACCTATCAAGAGATCCACGGCGTGAAGCACCACCTGGACGAACGGGAAGTTGTTGCTGCGTACCTGGAGGAAACGAGGAATTAATATGGGCAGGATCACATTAGAACAGGCTGCGGCATGGTGCGGCGGCAAAATCGATCCTAAATATAAAGATATCACCTTTTTTGGTGCCAATAACGATACAAGAAAGTTGCTTCCCGGGGAGCTTTTTGTAGCCCTGAAGGGTGCCAGAGACGGTCATGAATTTGTTCCGACGGCATTGGAAAAAGGCGCGGCTGCGGTATTGTGCACCCATTGCGACGGGGATTACCCCGCAATCGTTGTGGAAGATACCCGGATCGCACTGGGCGATATTGCCCGTGGAGAGCGCAAGCGCATCGGTATGAAGGTGGTGGGCATCACCGGCTCTGTGGGTAAGAGTACCACAAAAGAAATGGTTGCCACTGTTTTGGGCAGTACATACCGGGTTGGGAAGTCCCCGGCAAATCACAATAACGATATCGGTATGCCTATGGCAGTGCTTGCGTTGCCTGAGGATACGGAAATCGCTGTGCTGGAAATGGGAATGAACCATTTTGGTGAAATTGCGTATCTTAGCGCAATTGCTTGTCCGGATGTGGCAGTGATCGTGAATATCGGTACAATGCACATTGAGCATTTGGGCTCAATGGAGGGGATCCTGCAGGCAAAGCTGGAGATCCTTGAAGGTATGCAGCCTGGGGGAAAAGTTGTTCTCAATGGTGATGATTCGCTTTTGTGGAATCAGCATAAGGTATTGAAAAATGTAATTTATTTCGGGGAACAGAACGATCAGTGTGCGGTACAGGCTTTGGAAGTTTTGGAGGCAGACGGACAAATTCGGTTCACGGCAAAGGCAGAACAGGACCGTTTTTCTGTAGTGCTGCCGCTGGAAGGCCATCACTACGTTGCCGATGCTATGGCGGCCGTGGCAGTGGGCTTGCAGATGGGGGTCACACCGGATGCGATCGTAAAGAGCCTGCGCAATTTTCAAAATATGGAAGGTCGGCAGGAAATTACACGGGAAGGCGAATATACCATTATTAAGGATTGCTATAATGCGGGACCGGAATCTATGGCGGCTGCTTTGACCGTCCTTGGGAATCGAACTGGCCGCAGAGTGGCGGTACTGGGCGAAATGCTGGAGCTGGGCGACTGCACACCGGCAGAACACTATAAGCTGGGACGGATCGCTGCGGAGAAAGCAGATGTGGTTTTGGCTTACGGACCCAACAGCGAGCGTGTTTTGAAGGGCGCGATCACCGGAGGAATGTCCCATAACCGGGTGCGCGCGTTTGAGGAGCAAGGCAAACTGGTGGAGGCGCTGAAGCAAATCGCAAAACCCGGTGATACCTTCCTGTTTAAGGGCAGCCGGGGTATGCGTATGGAGAATGTGTTGGAAGCTTTTCTGAAAGAGAAATAATCGGAGGAAATACCATGACTAGAATTGTAGTAACAGCTGCTGCTGGTGCTGTGCTTTCGGGTGTGATCGGTCTATTGCTGTTGCCTGTACTGCGGGCATTGAAGGCTGGTCAATCCATTCGCGAAGTAGGTCCTACCTGGCATAACTATAAGGCAGGCACCCCGATGATGGGCGGTCTGATGTTTATTTTCGCAGGTATTATCTGCTTGCTGATCAATTTGCTAACGATTCAGGACTATACGGTATTTCTCTCCCTGGGATTGGCGCTGTGTTACGGCTCTATTGGTTTCCTGGACGACTTTTTTAAGCTGAAATTTAAGCGGAATCTGGGATTGACATCCTGGCAGAAGGCGATGCTGCAGGCGGCTGTTTCAGCACTCTATTTATATCTTCTTTATAAGTTGGATGCCCTCAGTTGCGATTTGGACATTCCCTTTATCAATGTGACGATCCCCAATATTCCGCTGCCTATCTATATTTTCTTTGCTATGTTTGTAATGGTCGGCTGTGTCAATGCGGTAAACCTGACCGACGGTGTGGATGGCTTGTGCGGATCTGTAACGATCCCCGTAATGGTGTTCTTTACGGTAACGGCTTTTGCGTCCCAGCGTGCAGATCTTGCGCTGCTGCCTGCTGCACTGGTTGGCGGACTGGTTGCTTATCTGTTCTATAACTGGCATCCTGCAAAGGTATTTATGGGTGATACCGGATCTCTGTTTTTAGGTGGCATCGTGTGCGCCCTTGCATTTGCATTGGATATGCCGCTGATCTTGGTCGTTATCGGTTTTGTGTATATTGTAGAAACAATGTCTGTGATTTTGCAGGTCGGTTTCTTTAAACTGACTCACGGAAAACGTATTTTCAAAATGGCACCTATCCATCATCACTTTGAAATGTGCGGATGGAAGGAAGAAAAAATCGTATTTATCTTTACGGCTGTGTCGGTAATTATGTGTATTGCTGCATGGTTTGGTGTTGCTCCGCATATTGGCGGATAACGAAAGGAGCTTCTTATGGCTGCGCAGCGTCGCTTGCGTGCCAAAGAGGACCGTCGACGGCTCTTTGATCCGTCGGGTGAAGGTGTTGACATTGTCTTTCTAATGCTGCTGATGCTGTTGCTTGCGGTGGGACTAACTATGCTTTATTCTGCAAGCTATGCGCAGAGTGCTTATGATACCGGATATACGGTGTCCACAAAGTACTTGCAAAAGCAGGGAATCTGTGCGCTGATCGGCTTGGTGGCGATGTTTGCAGCCAGCCGTATCCCACCGGGGTTTTGGCTTCGTGCAGCCTGGCCGGTTTACGGGATCAGTATTGCATTGCTTTTATCTGTGCTGTTATTCGGACAGTCGGTGAACGGTGCCCGAAGATGGATCAATATTGGCGGACTGCAGTTTCAGCCGTCGGAGATTGCAAAATTTGCGCTGATCCTGCTGTTTGCCAGGTTAACAAAAGGGTTTGGGAAAAGTGCCCGGGAATTTCGCTACGGTGTACTTGGCTTCGGCGTGGCGTTGCTGGGAATTTTAGTGCCGTTGGCACTGGAAAAGCATTTGTCTGCCATAATGCTTATGGGATTGGTTGCAGTGGTAATGATGTTTGTTGCCGGCACCAGTCTGAAATGGCTGCTTGCCGGTATAGGTGCTGCAATCGTTTTTGTGGTGATTTATATCACATTTATGGGTTATGCCGGCGATCGGGTGAGTGCCTGGCTGCACCCGGAACAGGATCCCGGAGACACCGGATATCAGATTCTCCAATCCCTATATGCTATTGGCTCCGGTGGCGTGCTTGGCTTGGGGTTTGGAAAAAGTAAACAGAAGTACTTATATTTACCCTTTCAGTATAATGATTACATTTTTGCGGTGATCTGCGAAGAACTGGGCCTTGTGGGCGCACTTTTGATCATTTGCTTGTTTGCGTTGCTGATTTTGCGGGGGTATTGGATTGCGCTGCGGGCACCGGATCGGTTCTCGACGGTTTTGGCAGCCGGACTGATCACGTTGATCGCCGTGCAAACGGTTTTAAATTTAGGCGTTGTTACCAATTTACTTCCCTCAACCGGGATCGCGCTGCCGTTCTTTTCCTATGGCGGAACGGCGTTGGCAGTAAACCTGGGGGAGATGGGAATTGTACTGAGTGTATCCCGTTACAGAAATCGGGCTGCATCACAGGAGGATTTTGTATGAATGTGATATTTACCTGCGGCGGAACCGGTGGACATATCAATCCGGCAATTGCCGTAGCGAATATATGGAAAGAGCGTTATCCTCAGGACCGGATCCTCTTTATCGGTGCGAAGGACCGAATGGAGGAAAAGCTGGTTCCACAGGCAGGCTATAAATTGCATACCATCCCGGCGTCCGGTATGTCCAGGGGGAAAAATCTGAAAGCACTGAAGCATAATGCAAAGGCGGTCAGTTATGTCTTTCAGGCTGTTTCCAGCTGTAAAAAAGTAATTCGTGAATTTCAGGCAGATGTGGTGGTGGGAACTGGCGGTTATGCCAGCTTCCCGGCGCTATGGGCTGCCAGTATGATGGGAATTCCTACCTGTGTCCACGAAGCCAATGCGATGCCGGGCTTAACGACCCGTATGATCGCAAACAGGGCAGACCGGGTACTTACCTGTTTTCCGGAGAGTGCCAAGTATTACAAGCATCCGGAAAAAGTGGAAACCGTGGGTATGCCTGTACGCAGGGAATTCATTTTTACAAGGAAAGCGGATGCGAGAAGGGAACTGGGACTCGATGAGAGACCGCTGATCGTTTCTGCATTTGGCAGCCAGGGCGCAAAGGTTATGAACGAGCGGATGGCACAGCTGTTTGCGTTGGAAAAAGATGCAGGCTATCCCTTCCGTCATATCCACGCCACCGGCAGCTACGGCATTGAATGGATGCCGGACTATGTAAAGCAGCAGGGTGTAGAGCTGGAAGAAAACAGCAGCGTTACCATTCAGGAGTATATTTACAATATGCCTACAATGATGGCGGCGGCAGATATTATTATCAGCCGGGCCGGTGCGTCCAGCTGCAATGAAATTGCCGCATCCGGCACACCGTGTATTTTGATTCCGTCTCCCAATGTGACAGATAATCACCAGGAGAAAAATGCACGGGCACTGTCTGATAAAGACGCTGCGATTTTGATCCTTGAGAAGGATTGCACAGCGCAAGTTTTAATGGATGCTGTAACTGCACTTTTGGAGGATCGTGCCCGATATAGCCGGATGGAAACCGCATTACAAAAGCTGTGCATTCCGGATTCGGCAGAAAAATTGTGCGATATCATATATCAGTTGGGTAATAGCAGGCAAAAGGAGAAATAATATGGAAACAAAAGAGACCCGTCGTCCCGCTACCAGAAAAACTGCGTCTGCATCGCAGAAAACCCGATCTGCGGGGAAAAAAGTGTCGGCGGCGGATGATGCCTCTCGAGTGGCTACGCGATCCCGGAGACCCGCGCAGAAAAAGCGAAAGCCTGCGAAGCCCTCTCCGGAGGTGGTATATACCCAGCCGGTACCATTTAACCGTGGACGGTTCATTTTGAGTATTGCCATTGTTGTGGCTGTGGTTTTGGCGATTTTGTTCGGTATGTCGATCTTTTTTAAGGTAGATGAGAACAAGATTACGGTTTCCGGTATGGAAAAGTACAGTGCATGGACTATTCGGGAAGCTTCCGGCATTAAAAATGGCGAAAATCTGCTGTCCATCAATGAAGAGCGGATCAGCAGTAATATTATCGCGAAGCTGCCGTATATAAAGAAGGTTCGTGTCGGAATAAAATTGCCGGATACGGTAAAAATTGAAGTTGTGGAAATGAATGTGGATTATGCGGCAGAAGCCGGTGACGGTTCCTGGTGGCTGATGCGCTCTGACGGTACGATCATCGATAAAACCAACAGTGCCGATGCGGAGCTTCGCGCAAAGATCCTTGGTGTAAAACTGGATTCACCGGAAAAAGGAAAGCCGGCAAAGGCTTTTCAGCCGGAACAGCCGGAAGGTGAGACTCAACCGGCTACGGTATTGGCAAGTGAGCAGCTTCAGCTGGCAATTTCCATTGCACAGTATCTGGAAGATAACGGTATTATTGGCGGAATGGCATCTATTGATGTCAGCAATACCGGTAATCTGCAAATGTGGTACGGCACCCGTTATCAGATCTTCCTGGGGGATGGTTTGAATCTGGGATATAAAATCTCATCGATGAAAGCAACGATGGATGAGCTGGGTCAATATCCTAAGGGAGAGCTGGATGTCAGCTTTTCTACAAAAACCGATGAGGTTATATTTACACCTTTTTCCGAATCTTAAAAAAATTTTGAAAAAGTTTGACGAAAAATGAGAAATTCTATTGACCAAATGGCGATTTGGCTGTAGAATATACAAGTAACATTGTAAAAATGGTGGCAGAGTGCAAAATGCTGCTGCGACGATACATAGGAGGATAGAACAAATGGCTGAATTTCAGGATCGCGTTGTTAAAATTAAGGTAATTGGTGTCGGTGGCGCCGGCAACAATGTTATCAACCGGATGATCACTTCCGGTGTTGATGGCGTTGAGTTTGTAGTTATCAATACAGATAAGCAGGACCTGAACAAGTCCGTCTGCCCCAATAAGGTGCAGATCGGTGAGAAGCTCACCGGCGGTATGGGCGCAGGTTCCAAGCCTGATATTGGTCAAAAGTCCGCTGAGGAATCCAGAGCTGCAATTGCCAAGATCCTCGAGGGTACGGATATGGTCTTTATCACTGCCGGTATGGGCGGTGGCACCGGTACCGGTGCAGCACCTATCGTTGCAGACCTGGCACACGAGGCTGGCATCCTGACTGTTGGTGTCGTGACCAAGCCCTTCAAGTTTGAGGGTGCAAACCGTATGCGTCAGGCTGAGCAGGGTATTGCTGCTTTGTCCGGCAAGGTGGATTCTCTGATCATTATCCCCAATGACCGTCTGAAGTACGTGACCGATCAGAAGATCACTTTCGCAAACGCATTCGGCATTGCTGACGATGTTCTGAAGCAGGCTGTTACCTCCATCTCTGAGTTGGTCGGCGACGCAGGTAATGTTGTGATCAACCTGGACTTTGCTGACGTATCTGCCATTATGAAGGACGCTGGCCGTGCACATATGGGTGTGGGTACTGCCGCTGGTCGTGAGAAGGCTGAGCAGGCTGCCCTGGCCGCTGTTGCCAGCCCCCTGCTGGAGACTTCCATCAATGGTGCTACCGGTGTTCTGGTCAATGTCACCGGCTCTTCCGAGCTGACCTTGGATGACGTTGAGACAGCTGCCGGCATCGTACAGGAAGCTGCAAACCCCGAAGCAAACATTATCTTCGGTGCAACTTGGGATGAGAACTTTGAAGACGAAATGCGCGTGACCGTTATTGCTACCGGCTTTGAGCAGAAGGTAGTTGAGGAGGAAGCTCCTGCTGAGGACACCGCTTCTGCAAAGGCTGCAGACGATATCGATAAGATTTTCGAGATCTTCAACCGCTAATGTACAATCTTGAGCATCCCGGACAATTGTCCGGGATGCTTTTTTGCAGAGGGTGTAATAATGGAAGCTTATCACGCTTTGGCGCAAAGCTATGACCGATTGACAAACGATGTGGACTACGCTGCTGTGGTTGACTTCTATATGCAGATCCTTGAAAGGGAAGGCGTGCAGCCCAGGTCGGCGGTGGATCTTGCCTGTGGTACCGGCTCTGTAGCACTGATTTTAGCGCAGATGGGTATGCGGGTAACGGCAGTGGATATTTCTGAAGAAATGCTGTGTATCGCTTCGCAGAAGGCCTGGAATATGAAAAATAGACCCCAGTTTGTTTGCCAGCCCCTTCAAATGCTCCGTCTTTCCAAAGGTGTTGATCTGGCGGTTTGTGCGTTGGACAGCCTGGATTATATTACGGAACCGGAAGACTGTGCAGAGGCGATCCGTCGTATTTACAGGGTGCTGAACCCGGGAGGATGCTTTATTTTCGATGTAAACACACCGGAAAAGCTCAGAGCAATGGACGGACAAGTGTTTTTGGACGAAGATGACGATGTGTACTGCGTATGGCGCGGAGAATTTGACAATGAGACAAATATCTGCTCCTACGGTATGGATCTATTTCAGCGCCAGGGAAATGTATGGCACAGGACTTTTGAGGAACATCAGGAGTATGCCTATACACCGGAGCAGTTGACCGGGTATTTACGCAATGCGGGCTTTACCCGTATTGAGGTTTTTGCGGACCAGGCGTTTTGTCCGCCCCGGGAAGGGGAACAGCGGATCTATATGAAAGCAAGGAAGGGTATTGTAAAATGAAGGATTATCTGGTTCGTGGTATGACCATGGACGGTTTTGTAAAAGTGGTTGCCATACGTTCTACAGAAATGGTTCGTCGCGGTGCATCCATACAGGGAACAACGCCCAATGCTACAGCTGCTTTTGGACGGGCACTGACAGCAGCATCTATGATGGGCAATATGCAAAAAACAGAAAACGGCTCTATGACACTGCAGATTAAGGGCGATGGTCCAATCGGCGGCATTGTTTGCGTATCCGATCCGGTGGGAAATGTTCGTGGCTATGTCTATGAACCCAATGTGCCACTGGAGGAGAAACACCCCGGCAAGCTGAATGTGGGTGCCACGGTTGGAAACGGTACGCTGACGGTGATTCGGGATCTGCAGATGAAAGAGCCTTATGTGGGGTCTATCGAGTTGGTTTCAGGAGAGATCGGTGACGATGTAACGGCTTACTTTGCGCAAAGTGAGCAGACGCCCACTGCCTGTGCCTTGGGTGTGCTTGTGGACCGGGATATGAGCGTGAAGGTAGCGGGTGGTTACCTGATCCAACTGCTGCCCGGTGCGCCGGAGGAAACCATTGACGCTGTGGAGGCAGGGATCCGCCGTGCCGGTGCGGTTACGGCTATGCTGGACCAGGGAATGACCCCCGAAGACATTCTGGGTCAGGTCTGTGGTGATTTGGGTGTTGTGTTTATGGAGACGACCGAGGTTGCCTATAAATGCTACTGCAGCCGTGAACGGGTCACAGCGGCACTGATCAGCTTAGGTAAAAAGGAACTGACCGAAATTGTCGAGGAGGGAAAGGTTTTCCCGGTGGAATGTCAGTTCTGCGACGAGGTTTATCGCTTCACACCGGAAGATATTCGTAATCTTTTGAAAAAAGTTTGATTTTCAGCTTTTTTGGCGGAGAACTCAGGGCGTATTATGTGCGAAAATTCTTATTAAAAAATGCGAAAAAAATGCTTGACAAATGACATCAGCTTGAGTATAATGATACCCGTCGCTGAGATGCGAAAGCAATTCGGCTGATGTTTGGAAGCATAGCTCAGCTGGGAGAGCACATGCCTTACAAGCA
>JAZNRQ010000060.1:0-2902 GCA_045590735.1 Faecousia sp.
TGTCATTGCGAACCAGTGACCGATGTCACTGGTGTGGCAATCTAAAAACCAAGTGTTACCAATAGATTGCCACGCCAGTGTGCGCACTGGCTCGCAATGACAATTGGGTTGTGCGAGTTTGAACAGCTCGATAAATTGGAAGTTGATTCTCAATACAAAGCAACAGAGGAAGGTCTTCCGACCTTCCTCTGTTATCGTTTTGCGATTCAGCGGCACAGTTCCTGTGCCAGTGCGGTGATCTGGCTGCGACTTTCGTCGTTCAGCGCAGACAAGATCCGGACGGTATTCTCTGCATAAGTAATGTCCTTGCTGCCCTCCAGCATTTTCGCCATCGTCTTGGCTGCCGTAGGTGCCCAGGTGCCGTTTTCCACAAAAGCAACGGTGCGGTTACGGTAGGTGCGCTCTGTCAGATGGTGGATAAACTCCTTCATAAAGGGGAAGATGTCTGCGTTATAAGTGGTGGTTGCCAACACCAGCTTTCCGTAACGGAACGCATCCTCCACAGCCTCTGCCATATCGCAGCGGGCAAGGTCGTTAACAACCACCTTGGGGCAGCCGTTTTTCTCCAGCTCCTGTGCCAGCAGCTCCACAGCCTCTTTGGTGTGACCATAGACGGAGGTATAGGCGATGACCACACCCTCTTCCTCCACTGCGTAAGAAGACCAAATATCATAAAGGTTTACATAATATCCCAAATTCTCCGTCAGCACCGGGCCGTGCAGCGGACAAATCACAGAAATATCCAAACCTGCTGCCTTCTTCAGCAGTGCCTGCACCTGCGCACCGTACTTGCCCACAATACCAATGTAGTAACGCCGGGCCTCGCAAGCCCAGTTTTCCTCCACATCCAGTGCGCCGAACTTACCGAAACCGTCGGCAGAGAACAGCACCTTGTCGCAGGAATCATAAGTAACGATCTCTTCCGGCCAGTGGACCATCGGTGCGGTCACAAAAGTCAGGGTATGCTTGCCCAGAGAAAGGGTATCCCCCTCCCCTACCACCACCCGGCGGTCTGCATAGTCTGTGCCGAAGAACTGACCCATCATCGTAAATGCCTTGGCGGATGCGACCACCGTTGCTTCCGGATAGGTATCCATAAAGTTTGCAATGTTGGCGGAATGGTCCGGCTCCATGTGCTGCACGATCAGATAGTCGGGCTTTCTGCCCTCCAGCACCTGCTGCAGATTCTGCAGCCACTGAACGCCGAAACGCTTGTCTACCGTATCCATCACTGCGACCTTTTCATCCAGGATCACATAGGAATTGTATGCCATGCCGTTGGGCACCACATACTGCCCCTCAAACAGGTCGATCTCGTGGTCGTTGACACCGATGTAGCGAATATCATTGGTAATTTTCATATATTTTCTCCTTGCTGTTTTAGAGGAATTGTATCATAATTTCCGGTATTTGTACAGACAGAAACTGTTCCATTATTTGGCCGCACCGGTAGATTTTATCTTTTCGATCTGCTCTGCCGTGTAACCCAGCTGCTGCAGCACCTTGTCCGTATCGCCGCCGACAGCAGGAGCGGGAATCGTCTTGATCACACCCACAGAATCCATCTCAATGGGACTGCTGGGCATCACATCCCGGTTGCCGTTACGGAAGTCTACGTGTTCCACATAGCCATTGGCCCAGGCCTGGGGATCTTCCGATACATCGGAAAAATGATTCATCCGCACAAAGGGCAGATCCATCTCTTTTGCTTTTTCCAACCAGTAAGAAATGGGCTGGGACAGGAACGCATCCCGGAAAATAGCATAGTACTCTTCCCGCTTCTCTTTGCGTTTTTCTGCCGTATCATATCGGAGATCCTCTGCCAACTCCGGCTTGCCGATGACCTGGCAGAGCTTGGGAATCAGTGCCGGTGCGTAACCCACCGCAATGAACAGCCATTCATCGTCCGCACAGCAGTAACTGCCGCCGGGAATGCTGTGACCGGTGCGGGTTGTGGGAAACTCTCTGCCAAAGGGCTTTTGGGTGATGATCTCCATCGTACCCATTGTGAAAATGCCGTTATGGTACAGGCTGGACCGGACATAGTCGCCCTTGCCCGTCTGGCTGCGGCGGTACAGTGCCGCGCAAATTTCGCCCATCAGTAAGTAGCCGGTAACGGTATCGCCCACGCCGAAGGGGGGATTCACCGGCGCATAATTTTCGTTGAGCGTGGCCATATCCCGCAGAAATCCGCTCTTGGACCAAAAGCCGGTGGTATCAAACGCCGGATCGTCCTTATTGGGACCCTCTTCGCCGTAACCCAGTACAATACCGTAGATCAGCTTGGGAAACCGATCCTTCAGATCCTCATAGGAAATACCCAGCCGCTTGAGTGCCGCTGTGCGGGTATTGGTCACAAACACATCTGCCTGCTCCAGCAGCTTAAAGAAAACTTCCTTACCTTCCGGCTTTTTCAGATCCAGCGCAATATGCGTCTTGCCGCTGTTATAGATGTCAAACACCGGGTTTTCCTCGTCGCAAAACCGGTCGGGAATATAGCCCTTACCGGTCAGCCGCCAGGTATCCCCGTCCGGCCGCTCCACCTTGATCACCTGCGCACCCATATCCGACAAAAGCCGGGCGCAAACCGGTGCCGCCACAAATGTGGAAAGATCCAAAACCTTGATTCCTGCCAACGGTGCCTGCATGGAATCGCCTCCTTTTTTCTTCTTTCGCTATTATAGCACCGACACAAAAAAAGTCAACAAACCGGACAGCTTTCACCCTTGCCCGTTAGGAATAAAATTCCGGTTTAGCGAGCTGTTTTAAATTCGTATAACCTATATTGTCATTGCGAGCCAGTGCGCACACTGGCGTGGCAATCTATTGGTAACACTTGGCTTTTAGATTGCCACACCAGTGACATCGGTCACTGGTTCGCAATGACAACGAAAATTGTAAT
>JAZNRQ010000061.1:0-9901 GCA_045590735.1 Faecousia sp.
GATGAGGGGATAAAAATGCTTGCTGCGCAAGGCTTTTTGACTTACTGCGCAACTCGCCCCTCTCGAGTATCCACATACACTTCGGGGACGAGTTGCTTGTCTTGCCGTCTTTAGTGACCTCTGCCAGTCTGTCAAAAATAAATTTTTTGACAGACTGCAAAGGGCACTGTTTTCAAAAAACAGTGCCCTTTAAATTCCAATTTATAGAGCTGTCTATCGATAGAATACGTAGGGGCGACCATCGAAAGAGCTCGATAAACCGGGATTTGATCCATTGGAGGATAAAATAAATAACAGGCAGCGGGGATGTATGCACCGCTGCCTGTTATTATATATAGAATTAGTCTTCGAAATTCAGGATGTCCTTAAAGCGGTCCTTGAAGATGGCGTAAACGCCCTCCAGAATGGCTTCGTCCTCCACAGCCAGGTAGTTTTCGTTTTCCTCGTCGATAGGCTCAACCTCCAGGATCACGATCTCGTTGTTGTCCTCCTCAGCGGGGAGCAGGCACAGGTATTCCTTGCCCTCATACTCGATGCAATCCAGATACTCAAAGGTGATCTCTTCACCGTTTTCGTCCACAAAGGTGATAATGTTATCCTCTTCCTCGGGGATCATATCCTTGATTTCTTCCATTAGCCTCTTGCCTCCTTAAGCAGTGCGGAATCGAATCTCGACAGCCCCACTGCGGTCCTTTCATTTGTATTTTTCTTTATTTTCCTTGCCTTGCGCCAGCAAGCTGCCTCTGAAAACCTATCGGGATTCGGCTCTGCACTGCTTAACAATTTCCACAGACTTGCGGCACAGCTCGGTGATCTCATCCCACTTACCGTTATCGATCAAATCGGCGGTGACCATATAGCTGCCGCCGCAGGCGCAGATCACAGGACTTGCGGCATAGGTGGCAAGGTTCTTAAGACCGATACCGCCGGTGGGCATAACCTTGAACATAGGGAAGGGCGCAGCCATAGATTTGATCTTATCCAGACCACCGGACTGCTCTGCAGGGAAGAACTTCAGTACCTCAAGGCCCAGTCGGTAAGCTGCGTGGTAGTCGGTAGCAGTGGTGCAGCCGGGGAAGATGGTGATGCCCTTCTGCTGGCAGTACTTAACGATCTCAATGTCCAGACCGGGGGTGACAATGAAGGATGCACCGGCAGCGATGGCTTCGTCTACCTGCTGCTCGTTGAGCACGGTGCCGGCACCTACCAGCATTTCCGGATGACTCTCAGACATAATACGGATAGCTTCGGCAGCACCGGCTGCACGGAAGGTCACCTCGGCGACGGGAACACCGCCTGCGCACAGAGCATCTGCCAGGGGCTTGGCATCTCTGGTAGGATTATTCAGCTTAATAACCGGTACCACACCGATCTGGCTGATTTTGCTTTGTAATTCGTTCATAATAGCTCCTTTCAGCTAAAAGTATTTTCTGTTATTTATTATAGTGAAGGGGCGACGGTATGTCAATTGGAAAAACTACCGGTTGGGAACGATCGTCAGATGGACTTTGGAGCTTTCTACCTGTTCCCAAAGATCTTGCGGGAAAGGATTCAGATCGTCGGTGACCACGTAATCGAAATCGCTGATGGATGCAAACCGGTAGGTTGAGGCTGCGCCCAGTTTTTCGCTATCTATAGCCAGTACCCGGGTGGCTGCGTGGTCCATCAGCTTCCGCACAAAGACACCGGAAAGGGAGAAATTGGAAACACCGTAAGCAGATACGGAAGAGGCAGAAATAAACGCAATGTCGAAACGAAAATGTTCCAATTGCTCCAGCGCATAGGCATCGCTGACGGTTTGATTGGCAGGTGTCAGCTTGCCGCCCAGTATAATGACATTTCCGGATATATCCCCGGAGGATATTTTCTCTATTAAAGTAGAGGCAATCGGCAGAGAATTGACAACAAAGGTAACATTGCTTACACCGGTAATGTGCTGTGCTACCATCAGCGTAGTTGCACCACCGTCCATAGTCACTACATCACCGCTGCGGACCAGTTGGGCAGACTCTGCGGCCACTGCGGATTTGCCTTTTGGATTGTGATGAAAGCGCTGAAAGAAGGATGGATCCTTTCGGATGGCATTCTGAATGGGAACGGCACCGCCGTGAACCTTTTTCAGCTTTTTTTGGTTACATAAAATGTTGATATCCCGTCGAATTGTCTCAACGGAAACTTGCAGTTCCTGGGCAGTATCCGGAATGGAAACAAAAGAATTTTTGTTGGCCTTTGCCAGCAAAAGCTTTTGCCGTTCTAAGGTTTTCATATATGTCAGCTCCTTTGGAAAGAGCATAACACAAGGTAGAAAAATATGCAAGCGAAAATGTTGATTTTTTGTAAATATTATTGAAATTAAATGAAATCAAAAAAAGTCAACAAATATTCGTTAAAATGCTGAAAAATATGGAGGGCACTTGATCATACGGGCATTTGGCAGTATTATATACAATAGATTAATAGTAGATAGAAGGCGTGAGAATATGCGAAAGCTATTTGCAGGTGTGTTGGCTGCAGGATTACTTCTGAGCTTGTGTGCCTGTGGTAATCAGGAACCGGAAATAAAAGAACCGGACTATACAGCTACAGAAGCAGAGGCCCAAAAGCTGGAAGAACTGTATAGCGGAAGGATCGCACTTCACGGTGAATTCCACGATCACGCAAATACCGGCGGCACCAGTGACGGCAAAGCGACGCTGCGCGAGTGGAAGGATATGATGACCTACATCAACGATATGGACTTTGCTACGATCGTTGACCATAAGCAGGTGCTTCATATGCGTCTTCCGGAATGGAGCGATGCGGTTTTTGTAGGCGGCAGTGAAGCCGGTACCAAGGTCGGTGACCTGTCTGACGCGGCTACCAATTTCTCGATGCACTATAATATGATCTTCGCAGAGCCGGAGGGCTTGGAAAATGTGCTTTATGCCTTCCCGGAATTTGACTATAAGAACGATCATTTTAATTACCCGCAGTTCGAAAAAGACCGGTTTATGGAATTGGTCAAATGTATTCAGGAAAACGGTGGCTTCTACACCCATGTCCATCCCTTGGGTGACATCTATCTGGTGTCCACCAATGCAGAGGACTACTGGTTTGGTGACGGTATGGGCTTTGAGGTGCTTTGCGGCTATTACGGCAATATGAGCGCCATAAACAATCAGGAATCCCGGTACTACTGGGTCAAGATGCTGGATATGGGCAAGCGCGTATTTGCAACTGCCGGATCTGACAGCCATCGACTTTCCCGGACGGTGTCGCTGAGTACTTTCTACTGTACGGAAAACAGCGCAACGGAAATCGTAAAGACTGCCCGGACAGGTAATTTTACTGCCGGCCCTGTGGGAATCCGTATGAACATCGGTGATACGATGATGGGTGGTCTTGCAAACTTTGAAAATCAGCGGCTGGTAGTCTCCGTTGGAGATTTCCACTCCCGGGAATTCCAAAAGGGACATACCTACCGAATCGATGTATATACGGAAGAAGGCTTGGTCGTCAGCCAGGAGCTGACCGATCCTACCCAAGTAAGTTATTTTGCAATGGATGTAGACGCATCTGCCCGTTACTATCGGGTGGAGGTTTACGATGTAACGCAGGACTATATTTTCGCTGTGGGCAACCCCATTTGGAATGCTGCCCTCTACGAAGGCGATTATTTAATATAGGGAGGAAAAAAGTATGAAAAAACGCATTGTACCAATTCTGTTGTGCTTGGTATTGATGGTTGCGGCCATAGTGCTGCTGCCGGAAAATGCCCAGGCTGCAACAGCCCAGGAAACCGGCAATGCCATTTTGGCAAACGTGCTGAAGCAAGATGGCACATTTCCTGAAACGTTGCCGGAAGGTCAAACCACGCATAGGGCATACTGCTATGTTTGTGGCGATGAAAAAGACTGGAAGCCTATGACAGGTATTCTTAACAGGGCAGATATAACAGACGGCGATCACTATTATATGCCGAAAGACATATCTGTAACATCAAGTACGCAAACGGTATTTAATTCGGAAAAGGTAACTGTTTGTATCCATACCAACGGTAAAACCTTTACCAATGTACGACGCTTTTTCCAGTTGACCGGCGGTTCTACACTGAACATTATGGGTGGCGGTAAGATGAAGTCCACCGGTTCTAATGACCGCGGAACATTTTATAGCAATGGTGTTTGCACTCTGAATGTTTACGGCACTACCATTGAAAATACCTCTAAAGTGGACGGAGCAGATGGATGTGCTGCACTTGCGCAGTACAATACATCTGGTGTGTTCAATCTGTGGGGCTGTAATTTGGTTACGGGAGGATCTTCGGCGATTCTTGCCAATGGTACAATTAACCTTTATAACTGTACCGTTACCGGTGGTACGGCAAAGATCGGCAACTATTCCGGTCAGACCAGTACAAAAGCAGGATTGACAGTAGTAGATTCTACGATTCCCAGCCTGACGATCAACACCGGCACACTGGCAGCTTCCGGTGTATCCCAGATCGGCAATTTGAACTTAGCTTCCGGCAAGACCATTGATCCTACCGGTCTTAGCTTTGGCTCTGCCATTATGGTGAGCAGCAACGGTGTTGTGACCGCTGCCGGCAATGCGGCGTATGCCCAGTATTTTTCGGCTGTAAACAGCACGGACTTTATCGATGTCCGGGCTGACGGTGCGATCTGCTGCTGGCCGGAAGGCGCACAGCTGGTGGATGCTTCCGGCAACCAGATTGCTTCTGACGATCTGCTGACAGATTGGGCGGCAGGTTCTTATTCCTACATTAAGCTGTTCGGCGACGAAAATCTGGAAATGCTCGGTGAGGATATTGTTGTGGACCTGAACGGTTATGATCTGACCGTCACCGGTACCGGTACTGTTACTCCCTTTGACAGCGCCAACGATTCCTACGATGGCAATGCCTGTGGTACTGTGCTCAATAACGGCACGGTCACTGTCAAAACCCAGGTGGTCGCCCCCAACGGCAATACCTATGTGGCAATTACCGATGGCAACCGGGCAACCATGCACCGCCTGGAAATGAAGCTGGTTTCTGTTTCTGTCCGTACCAACGCGGCAGGTATCTACTACAAGGCTTCCTATACTTGTGACGATACTTTGGCAGCAAAGGTAAAATCCTACGGTGTTGTGCTGAGCGTCAACAATATGCCCGGTGCAGACTTTAAGGATGCAGCAGAGGTAAATGACCGCAACGCTTATACAATCGCTGCGGCACCCTTTAAGAGTGGTGTTACCGCAACTTCCGGCTCTGTTTTTGGCATTATGAAGGATGGCCGTACCGCCTCTGAAAATGATACATATGCAAAAATGCCCATCTATGCCAATGCCTACATCGATGTGGGCAACGGCCCTGTGGTCACCAGCACTGCAACTGCCGGTCTGACCGTGTCTGACAGCGGCTTTGGCGGTGTGGCTCTGAGCCTTTACGATGTAATGACCAGAGTGGATGCTGCTTATAAAAATTACGGCAATACCGAGCAGATGCTGCTGGATCAGTTCTATGCCCAGTGGAAAGAAAAGGGAATGAACTGGAGCTTCACCAATATCGGTAAAACTGCCGGTACGACCGATAAGGTGGATAATACCGACATCGAGCTGAAGTTCGACGAAGGCACTACCGATGCGGTTTGCCCCGTCTGTAAGACGAAGGTTACCTGGACTGCGCTGACAGATAACAGTAACGGTCAAAATCTGCAGGGTCACTACTACCTGACCGGTGATATTACCTATACAGGTACCGCTACTGCATATTTACAGAACGGTAAGACAGGTGGCATATTGTGTGTCCACTTGAACGGCCATGATATTACTGCTACCAAGACCAGAGTAATCCACGGCAGTAACGGCCGCGTTAACATAATGGGTAACGGTATCGTCACCGGTTACCAGTCAAGTGCTGATTTAGGTGCAGCGGCTATGATCAATAACGGCGCTGCCACCAACGGCATCCATCTTTATGGCGGTACGTATAGAAAGACTGCAAATTCCGTTTCCGGTGCAGCGGTCGTTTGCGTCAACACAGTTGGCGGTACACTAAATATTTACGAGGGTGCAATTATTGATAATCCCAGTGGAACTGCGGTAATTGCAAAATCCCCCACCAATACGGAAAATGCAACAAAATCTGAGCTGGGACTTTACGGATGTACGATTAACGGTAATGTGGAGCTGAAGGGTGCTAAGGGTTGTAAGATAGAAACTTATGCGGATCTGTTGAGCTGTACCGTTAACGGTAAGGTTAATGTTGCAACGCTGAACAATGTAACTTTGGGCGGCGCGCTGAAGATCACAAACCTTACATTGGCTGAAGGCGAATTGGTAGAGACCCGCACCCTGACCGAAGGAACATCTATCGGTATTGCCAACCGGGGTATCTTTACCAAAAACAGTGCCAGCGTAAATGGTTATCTGAATTATTTCCACGGTGTTGATGCGGTAAATAAGATCAAAGTTCGGGACAATGCTCTCTACTGCGGTCCTGACTATACCGGCGATCTGGAGTTCCAGGAAGGCACCAATAAGGCGATGTGTCCTGTCTGTGCCGAGGTGGTTACCTGGATCCCTGTGGACGGCACAGAAAAGATCGTAAACACCGGCACAAACCACTACTACCTGACCCAAAATGTGGAGTTTACCAATTCCAGTACTGCTGGTGGTAATGCGTTCATCAGCCCCGGTCACGGCAGCCACACGGTCTGCTTCCACCTGAACGGTCACGATATGAACCTGACCAACACCCGTTTGATCTATGGCGGAACCAGTACAACCAATATTATGGGCAGCGGTACCGTTACCGGTGCAAGAAGTGATAATGTTAAGTGCGGCTCTACCATTCAGATCAATGTGTCCAGTGCCACCGGTACGGTGAATGTGTACAGTGGTATTTATACCCAGTCTGAAACCTGTCAATATGCCGCAGAGGACTTTGTTGTCAGTGTTACAGATAATGGTGGTACTATTAACATCTACGAGGATGCCATTATCCGACCCAATAGTAACGGTAAGGCCATCTATGTGGGTACCGGCAACTTGTGTAACTCTAAGCTGGGTATTTACGGTGCTGCTGTAGAAGGTAGCGTGTATGTAGCCGGCAGCCAAAATCCTGACAGCGCAATTACTGTAGACGGTGGCGAGATCCAGGGCGAGGTTACTGTGAAGGGCGCTACCAAGTTCACAGTGGGCAGCGATGCCAAGATCCAGCTGCTGAACCTTCCCGAAACGGTACAGCTGACCTTGGATGCGCTGACTGACGGTGCATCTATCAAGGTCAAGAATGTGGGCACCTTTACATTGCCCAATACCAACGCAGAAACCTATGCAAAGTATTTCTCCAGCGTGCGCACCAGCGATATGATCGTGGTGAGAGACAATGCATTGCGCTGCAAGCCTAACTACGAGGCAAAGCTGTATCCCGATGCTGACGGTGTGGCATTCTGCCAGGTTTGTCAGAAGAATGTTAAGTGGACCGCAATCAGCACCAATGATAGAGTGGTGCCCACAACTGACGGTTCTCACTACTATCTGACGAAAGATATTATCTACGAGCCGGCTTATAACGGTGATACCAATCCTGGCTTCTTCACCGGTATGCAAGCGGTGAATACTACCATCTGTCTGAACCTGAACGGTTACGACATCAACTCTACCAACAGCCACGGTATTTTCTGTGGTTGGGGCGTGCTGAATGTATTTGGCAGCGGTACTGTTACCGGCAAGGCTCCTGGCGTCACGGCTTCCGGTGGTGCGGTGCAGGTCAATAACTCTGCGTCAGGCAGCGGTGTTCATCTTTACAGTGGTACCTATCGCAACAGCACAGCTTCTCCTGCGGGCTCTTATGTAGTGGCTTTGTCTAATGTTGGCGGCGGTCTTTACATCTATGAAGATGCAGACATCTCTAACCCCGGCAACAACGCTATTTATCTGGGTACTTCTATCTACCGTGACGGCAACCTGGAAATCTACGGTGCTACCGTTAAGGGTAATATCGTTACCGCTGCACCGGATAAGAGCAAGGGCGATTTCAAGGGTAAGCTGGTAATGAAGGATACTGCACTGGCAGGTACTTTGAATGTTGCTTCCGGTATCGAAGTCACACTGGACGGCAAGACACAGATCACCCGGATGAATGTGGCTGCCGATCAGAAGGTGACCTTCACCAATATGAAGGCAGGCTCCTCTGTTACTGTCGATGCTGACGGTATCTTCTCCGGTGTAATGCCCCTGGCAGATGAATGGCTGCAGTACATCAAGTGTGCAAATGTAAATGAGCATATTATCGTCCGCGACAAGCAGTTCTACCAGGGTGTGCCGGTGAATATGAATACGGCTGCAGTGGCAAGCGAAAACGATAAGACTGCGCTGAACACCACTTATAAAGATGCAGTGATCCGTTACGGTGAGATGCACAACCACACCAACTCCGGTCCTTACTCGGATGATGGTACTGGCTATTGGCCTTCTACCGGCGCAGACGGCAAGAACTCCCTGGAGGAGTGGATTGCCGAGATGGATCGGCTGAAGATGGACTTTGCCTTTATCGTGGATCACGGTATGTCCATCCATATGTACAAGGATAAGTTCCTGCCCGATTACTTTATTGGCGGTACCGAACCCGCTACTACCATTACTGACAGCAAGGCCGGAACTGGCCACAACAAACCTCACTATAATATGCTGTTTGCTTACCCCGAGCAGCTGGAATCCATCTTCTTCAAGTGGGAAGCAAAGTTTAAGCCCATCAAGTGGAACGCAGAAAACTATCCCACTGCACAGAACCCCTCTGAGGAAGGCTACCGTGTCCTTTACCCCACATTCACTACTGCTGAGTTCGGCCAGCTGGCTAAGGATGTATATGATGCCGGCGGTCTGCTGGTGCATGTGCATCCTAAGTATGACAGCTACATTTACTCCGACGATCCGATGGATTACTACTTTGCCGACTACACCGGCTTTGAGATTATCACAGGTGACGGAAAGAAGAACAGTATGATGTACAAGGATAATGCTGAAGCTTACGAAACCTGGGTGGATATACTGGAGGCAGGTAAGAAGGTATGGGCTACTGCCGGTTCTGACAGCCACAAGCTGCCCAACTACGAGTCTTTGACTGCTATGTATACCGTCAATGACCATAAGGATGACTATATGGCAGCTGTCCGTGCCGGTAATATGGCACCCGGCTGGGTCGGCATCCGTATGAATGTCAATGGCACTGCTATGGGCGGTGAGACCAGCTTTGCCGGTCAGCGTCTGCAGTTCAGTGTAGGTGAGATCTATGCGGCAGAGCAGGCGGATTCTCTGGGCACACCGAGTCCCTATGTGGAAGGCCACACCTACCGGGTAGAGCTGTATGATGATGGCGGCATCCTGATGACCGCACAGATCGATCCCAGAGAGGTGAATTACTTCGCAATTGATTGCGACGAAACAGCTATGTTCTACCGCGTGGTAGTATGGGACGAAACAGACAACGAACGCATCGGTGTTTCTAACCCCATTTGGAACAAGACGGAGGAATAAAAATGGAAGAATTAAAAGAGATTTATGAAGCTCCCGAAATGGAAACCGTCTGTTTCCAGTCCCGGCAAAAGCTGGCGTTAATGGACGGTGAAGGCGGAGAGCTTGGCACCGGCACCACCGTAAGTGATACCGATATCGAGCTGCCCCTGTAACAAAATGAAAAACACCCCTGGTCGGTTTCATCCCCGACCAGGGGTGTTTCTTCGCATCGTTGCTGCTATAAATTCCAATTTCTCGAGCAGTTTCCAAACTCGCATAACCCAATTGTCATTCCGAGCCAGTTCGCAAACTGGCGTGGGAATCTATTGTTACAACTTGGTTTTTGAGATTGCCACTCCAGTGACATCGGTCACTGGTTCGCAATGACAACGAAGATTGTAAT
>JAZNRQ010000062.1:0-3512 GCA_045590735.1 Faecousia sp.
AGGTTATACGAATTTAAAACAGCTCGATAAACCGAAATTTGAAGGCGTATTATGCAAAGCAAAAACAGAAGCGTGCAATGCACGCGCCTGTTGCTTTTATAAACCCAGTACCAATAGGGCAAACAGAAAATACACCAGAAGGGATACCGCATCCACAATGGATGTGATAAAGGGACTTGCCATCACTGCCGGATCCAGCTTGATTGCCTTTGCCGCCAGGGGCAGCACCGCGCCCACCAGCTTTGCCAGCAGCACCGTCACCGCCAGTGCAAGACAGACCACTGCGTCTACCTGCAGCGTAATTGCCGGATTGCCAAGCAGCAGCCAATCCACCAACCAGATCTTCGCAAAACAGACCACTGCCAGTGCCAGACCACAAAGCACCGCCGTCCGGATCTCCTTCCAGACCACCCGGGGAAGATCGGAAAATTTCAGCTCATCCAGGCTCAGGGCACGGATCACCGTAACGGAAGACTGAGAACCGGAGTTACCGCCTGTACCCATCAGCATAGGCACGAACGCCATCAGCACCGCCTGGGTTGCCAGTGCGTCCTCAAAGGACGTGATGATCATACCGGTAAAAGTAGCCGACACCATCAAAAGCAGCAGCCAGGGAATACGGTTTTTAAACAGCTCAAAGACAGAGCTTTTCAGATATGTTTTTTCCGACGGCAACATACCGCCCATGATCTCCATATCCTCGGTGGTCTCGTCTTCGATAACATCCATTGCGTCGTCAAAGGTAACGATGCCCACCATCCGGTTGTCACCGTCCACCACCGGCAGCGCAAGGAAATTGTACTTGCTGAGCATCCGCGCCACCTCTTCCTGGTCGGTATGGGTGTTCACGGAGATCAGATTGGTTAACATAATATCTTCGACCCGGGTCTCGTCATCGGCGGTCAGCAACAGGTCCTTCACCGTCACCAGCCCCAGCAGCTTTCTTCCCTGGGTCACATAGCAGGTATAAATGGTCTCCTTGTCAAAGCCCTGCCGACGGATCCGCAGAATACTCTCCTCCACGGTCATCTCAGGACGGAGCGAAACATATTCGGTGGTCATAATCGAACCGGCAGAATTCTCCGGATAGCGCAAAATCTGATTGATGGCACTGCGCATTTCCGGTGTGGCCTGCCGCAGGATCCGCTTGACCACATTGGCGGGCAGCTCCTCCACCAGATCCACCGCATCGTCTGCATACAGCTCGTCCAGCAGTTCTTTCAGTTCTTCATCGGAAAACCGGCTGATCAGGATCTCCTGTGCCTCCGGGTCCATTTCCGCAAAGGATTCTGCTGCCAGCTCCTTCGGCAGCAGCCGGAACAGCAGTGGGATCTGCCGCTGTTCCAGTTCGGAAAACACTTCCGCCACGTCTACGGGATTCATCGTGATCAGCACATCCCGCAAGGCAGCATACTTTTTGTTTTCCAGCATGGTAATGATCGCTTTTTCCACGATCTCAAATCGTTCAGTCAATGTGTATGCCTCCTTATTTTTTTACAAAATAAGGCAACACACCGCGCAAAATATCAGCAACACCCCAGGCGCTGCCATCTACTTCGACCGGGTATATTGCCACTACTGCCAGCGTCCACGGTGTTCCCTCCTTTAAAATCAAATCTTATATATTTTATACCCAGAAACCGGGATTGTCAATCCGTAACAAAAATCGGCGTGTGTTTTGAAACACACGCCGATTGCGTTACTGCACATATCTGCCGCTGACGCTGACAAACTGCAGCGCGCCGGGCATACTCCTTGCCATTGCCGGCTGGGTCACAAGCTGCGCCGCGTCCACATTGACCACACGACGCACACAGAGAAAATGCTTCTGATAGTATTCCTCACTCAGAGATACCGACACAACACCGGTGCTGGTGCCTGCGTGGATCATCCGTCCGTTGCCTGCATAAATGCCCACGTGAGATGCGGGGGCACTGGTGCCCTGCCGGAAGAAGATCAGGTCTCCCACCTGCATCGCATCCTTCGGTACCACGATGCCGTTACACAGCTGCTCGGAGGCTCTGCGGTTCAGCTTAATGCCGTTCTGCTTGTAGAGGTACTGGGTAAGGCCGGAGCAATCAAAAGCACCGGGACGGCTGGAGCCGTAGGAATACCGGGAGCCGATCTGCTTTTTCGCACCCTTCAGCAAGCTGCTGCGCAGCTCCAGGGCGGTGGCGTGATCGGTGTAGGTCAGCACTGCCGTTTCCTTACTGCCCTCCTGGCAGTTTACATAATATTCTTCATTTGTATGTACGATCTGGGACTTTGCGATGTAGCCCACCATATCATAGCAATCGACTTTATAAAACTGGCCGGATTTTCCCAGTACCTGCACCTTTATCCCGTCCTCCATCTGACCGATGGCGACGCTGCCGCTGCTGGCGCTGCGGCGAACATAGGTGGTAAGGGTCTGATTGCTTTGGAGCTCCTGTGCGCTCACCTTTCCCGGATGGACGGTGCTCAGCAGGCACAGAACGCTGAAGGTGGCACACAACACACGCATTCCCACGTTACGGGATTTCGTCATGCACTCAATTCCTTTCCTGCTTGCAACTCTTTAAAAGTTACAATCGGTTACGGATTATAGCATAGTTGTTACACTCTGTCAAGGCTTTTTCGTTGTGCAAAATAACCAAATTCCCTTAGTTTTTCGGGTTTTAGCGGTGTTTTTCCTGGTTTGGTGGAGCGTTTTGTTTCTCTGACCCGATAATTTTAAACTGCCCCGATTTGTAACATCGGAGCAGTTTTGTAACTTTTTCGATTCTTTATCAGCTTTCCATCTGTTTTCCCAGAAATCCCGCCACCGTTTGTGCAAGACGCTGATCCGCTTCCGCCAAGGGAGGGCTGTTTTCCGCCAGCAAAAGCATCACGCAGCCCATCAGGTCTCCCTGGCTCAGAATCGGCGCCGCCACACCAAGATGGTACTTGTCAGACCCTTCCGTGGCACGAAGCATTTCGCCGCCGGGCTCATAGCGGTAGTTCTTCCGGCTCTCCATCAGCCTGTCCAGCTCCTGAGAATTGGGCTTGTCCATCAGCTCCCGCTTAGGTGCGCCGTGAAGGGCGATAATGCTGTCCCGGTCCGCCACCGCCGCCACATAGCCGGTGTTGGCACCGATGGACTCACAGATCTGTGTGGCAAAATCCTGCAGATCTCCCATAGGCGAATACTTCCGGAAGATCACGCCCCCATCCTTCTCCGTATAGATCTCAAGGGGATCGCCTTCACGAATTTTCAGCGTTCTCCGAATCTCCTTGGGAATCACGATTCTTCCCAAATCGTCAACTCTTCTGACAATGCCAGTTGCTTTCATATATCTTTCTCCTTTTACGATACTTTACGGCACTACCGCACTCCTTTGTCATTGCGAACCAGTGCGCACACTGGTGTGGCAATCTCCAAACCCAACTGCATACTTGAGATTGCCACGTCGCTGCGCTCCTCGCAATGACAGTGGTAGTCGGCAGCCGCCTACAATAATTTTACAAATTACGCTGTTAGTATCTGTAAACTG
>JAZNRQ010000063.1:0-4032 GCA_045590735.1 Faecousia sp.
AGAATCCGTATTCTCCTTGAGATTGCCACGCCAGTGTGCGCACTGGCTCGCAATGACAATTGGGTTGTGCGAGTTTGAGCAGCTCTATAAATTGGAATTTGTATTACAGGGATAAATGTATAACGGGAGGGTCAGTGACCCCCCCGTACAGTATATTATAATGAAATTTTCTTATTCCTGGTTGCGCTTTTTCATCAGTTCCCGCATACGGATGCCGTGATCCAGCTCCCGCTTGCGGATCCGCAAACTTTTGGGTGTGCATTCCAAAAGCTCGTCATCTGCCAAAAACTCCAGGCACTGCTCCAAAGAGAAGATCTTGGGAGAGGTCAGCCGTAGAGCTTCGTCAGAACCGGCGGCACGCATATTGGTCAGCTGCTTTTTCTTGCACACATTGACGGTCATATCCTCGTTGCGGCTGCAGATGCCTACCACCATACCGGCATAGACCGGTGTGCCGGCACCGATGAACAGCGCGCCACGCTCCTGGGCATTATAAAGACCGTAAGAACAGGCTTCACCGGATTCAAAAGCGATCAAAGAGCCGGTCAGCCGCCGCTCGATCTCGCCCTTCATAGGCGCGTAGCTGTCCAGCACGCTGGACATAATGCCCTCGCCACGGGTATCTGTCAAGAATTCGCTGCGGTAGCCGAAAAGACCCCGGGAAGGAACCAAAAATTCCAGACGGTAGCGGCTGCCCATAGGGGTCATACCCAAAAGATCACCCTTCCGGCGACCCATTTTCTCGATCACCGCGCCCATACATTCCTCCGGTACGTCTGCCACCATCCGTTCGATAGGCTCGCAGAGCTTGCCGTCTATCTCCTTGGTCAGCACACGGGGGGTGGAAACGGAGAACTCATAGCCTTCCCGGCGCATGGTCTCCATCAGAATGGAAAGGTGCATTTCGCCTCTGCCTGCCACATTGAAGGAATCGGTGCTTGCCTCGGTCACGTGGAGGGAAACATCCTTTAAAAGCTCCTTTTCCAGCCGGTCACGGAGATTCCGGGAGGTGACGAACTTGCCTTCCTTGCCGGCAAAGGGGGAATCGTTGACCGCAAAGGTCATTTCGATGGTGGGATCGGAAATTTTCACAAAGGGTAGCGGCTGGATGGCGTCGGGCGCACACAAGGTTCTGCCGATGGTGATGTCCGCCATACCGGAAAGGGCTACGATCTCACCGGCGGAAGCCTCCTGTACCGGGGATTTGCCCAAGCCGTCGTAGGTGTAAAGTGCCACTACCTTGCCCTTGGTGCGGACGGTTTCGTCGTGATAGTCGCAGATGGTCACCTCCTGATTGACACGGATGGTGCCACGCTCCACACGACCCACGGCAATTCTTCCCACATATTCATTATAATCAATGGAGGATACCAAAAGCTGCAGCGGTGCAGTTTCGTCACCCTCCGGTGCGGGAATATAGTTGACGATGGTCTCAAACAGCGGTACCAGATCCGTACCCACCTCGTCGGGACCGTAGGCACCGGTGCCCTGCCGTCCGGAGCAGTAGACTGTGGGGGAATTAAACTGCTCGTCGGTGGCATTTAAGTCCAGCAGCAGCTCCAAAACCTCGTCCATAACCTCGTGGATCCGGGCATCGGGCTTGTCGATTTTGTTGACAACCACGATCACCTTGTGACCCAGATCCAGTGCCTTTTGCAGCACGAAACGGGTCTGGGGCATAGGACCTTCCGCGGCATCCACCAGCAACAGAACGCCGTTGACCATCTTCAGAATACGCTCCACCTCGCCGCCGAAATCCGCGTGACCGGGGGTGTCCACAATGTTGATCTTGGTGTCCTTATACTGCACTGCCGTGTTCTTTGCCAAAATGGTAATGCCACGCTCACGCTCCAGATCGCCGGAGTCCATAACCCGGTCTACGGTAGACTGATTTTCCCGGTAAATGCCGCCTTGCTTCAGCATCTCATCCACCAGGGTGGTCTTGCCGTGGTCAACGTGGGCGATGATGGCAATGTTGCGAATATTTTCCTGTTTGGACATATAACCATCTCCTCGTAGTTATAAAGATCGGCTGCACCCAGTCTTGTCCCCCTCAAAGAGGGGGACAAGGGTGCCAAAAATGTTTTCTAATTAGAAAATATACCATATACACAAAACGATTGCAATGATTTTGTTGAAAATTACAAAAATACCGCTGAAAAACTCCCTTTCTTTTCTGGGGAAGTAAGGGGTTTTCCCTTGACCGATGCCGAAAGGTGTGGTATATTCACTCTAATAAAGATTATTATTTCGGGAGGTTTTCTATATGGCTTTTTACTACAACGAGCCCAGCCACACCTTCAGTGAGTATCTGCTGATCCCCGGCTACACTTCTGAGGAATGCATTCCTGACAATGTGTCTCTGCGCACACCTCTGACCAAGTACCGCAAGGGTGAGGAAGAACCGGCAATTTCTTTGAATATTCCTATGGTTTCTGCAATTATGCAGTCCGTGTCCAACGATACGCTGGCCATCGCGCTGGCAAAGGAAGGCGGCATCAGCTTTATTTTCGGTTCTCAGTCCATTGAATCCCAGGCGGCAATGGTAGAAAGGGTCAAGAATCATAAGGCAGGCTTTCTGGTTTCCGGCTCCAACCTGACAGCCGACGCTACCTTGAACGATGTGCTGGCACTGAAGGAGCAAAACGGCTTCTCCACCGTTGCCATTACCGACGACGGCACTGCCAACGGCAAGCTCCTGGGCATCGTTACCGGCAGAGATTACCGTGTTTCCCGTATGGACGGCACCGAGAAGGTCAGCACCTTTATGACCCCCCGGGAAAAGATGGTGGTTGCCCCGGCAGATACCACACTGAAGGCCGCCAACGATATTATTTGGGAAAATAAGCTCAACTCCCTGCCCGTCGTAGACGAAAACGACCACCTGCTGTATTTCGTATTCCGCAAGGACTACGCTTCCCACAAGGCAAATCCCCAGGAGCTGCTGGATGCTCAGAAGCGTTACCTGGTTGGTGCGGGTATCAACAGCCGTGACTACGCAGAGCGGATCCCCGCACTGCTGGAGGCCGGTGCGGATGTTCTGTGTATCGACTCCTCCGAGGGCTACACCTGCTGGCAGGCAAAGACCATTGCCTGGGTTCGTGAGAACTATGGCGACAGCGTGAAGATCGGCGCGGGCAATGTGGTGGATCGGGAAGGCTTTCTGTTCCTTGCCAAGGCCGGCGCGGACTTTATTAAGGTAGGCATCGGCGGCGGCTCTATCTGCATCACCCGGGAGACCAAGGGCATCGGCAGAGGTCAGGCAACGGCCCTGATCGAGGTTGCCGCAGCCCGGGACGAGTACTTTAAAGAAACCGGCATTTATGTGCCGATCTGCTCCGATGGCGGCATCGTCCACGATTACCACATGACGCTGGCACTGGCTATGGGTGCTGACTTTATGATGCTGGGCCGCTACTTTGCCCGGTTTGACGAAAGCCCCACCCCCAAGGTGATGGTAAACGGCGCGTATATGAAAGAGTACTGGGGCGAAGGCTCCAACCGTGCCCGGAACTGGCAGCGGTATGACCTGGGCGGCAAGACAAAGCTGAGCTTTGAAGAAGGCGTGGATTCCTATGTGACCTATGCCGGTACACTCCACGACAATGTGGAGGCAAGCCTTTACAAGGTAAAATCCACTATGTGTAATGTAGGCGTGATCAACATCCCCGATCTGCAGCGGGATGCAAAGCTGCAGCTGGTTTCCAGCGTTTCCATTGTGGAAGGCGGCGCACACGATGTGACCCTCCGCTCCACCAGTGCGGTAAAATAATTATAAAATATTGCTCCGGTGCAAATAACCTTGCACCGGAGCTTATTTTATAATTAAGAATTGAGAATCCAATTCCAATTTCTCGAGCTGTTTCGATACACCTTGTCATTCTGAGCGAAAGCGAAGAATCCGTATTCTCCTTGAGATGTCCCTGTTGCGGTGCCCGGCAATGTCTGCAACGACACGCGTCTTGACTTTTGCCGCCCGCTGCCACTCGCTCAGGTCGCTTCATCCGCCACAGGCGGCGCTCCCATCGCTCC
>JAZNRQ010000064.1:0-10206 GCA_045590735.1 Faecousia sp.
GGAAGAAGGCATCGTGGCAGGCGGCGGTACTGCACAGGTCAACGCCATCGCTGCTGTTGAGAAGCTGATCGCAAAGCTCAGCGGTGACGAAAAGACCGGCGCACGGGTCATTGCTACCGCGCTGCAGGCTCCCATCCGCCAGATCGCTGAGAACGCCGGTGTGGACGGAAGCGTTGTCTACGAGAAGATCCGTTCCTGCGGTAAGGTTGGCTACGGCTACAACGCTTACACCGAGGAATTCTGCGACATGATCGCCAACGGCATTGTTGACCCCACTAAGGTTACCCGTTCCTCTCTGGAAAATGCCGCATCCATCGCTGCAAGCGTGCTGACCACCGAATCCCTGGTCACCGACAAGCCCAACCCCGAGGCAGACGCAGCCGCTATCGCTGCTGCTGCACAGGGCGGCGGAATGTACTAAGCCATAACCCAAAAAGGTCACTCTCCGGAGTGACCTTTTTTAATTGAGAATTGAGAGTTGAGAATTGAGAATGAAATTCCAATTTATCGAGCGATTGCAATTTTCGTTGTCATTGCGAACCAGTGACCGATGTCACTGGTGTGGCAATCTAAAAACCAAGTGTTACCAATAGATTGCCACGCCAGTGTGCGCACTGGCTCGCAATGACAATTAGGTCGTGCGAGAGCTATTTCGATGGTGAATGTAGGGGCGACCATTGGTCGCCCGTCCAATAATTTGCGAGCAAATTATTGGAATTTCCGTAGGAAATCGTTGAATTATCGCCGATGGCGATCCCGATTTGTTTTACAAATCGGGCGGACGAGCAATGCTCGCCCCTACGTATTCTATCGATAGATTGCTCGATAAATTGGAATTTGCTTTTTTCTTTTACTTTTTGTAAAAATGTGTTATGATAGGAAATCATATAGAAAAAGGAGGGGAAGGCTGTGAAAAATTGCATTATTTTCTGCGCCGGCGGCTTTGCAGGTCTTATTGCACCAATAGAACAGGATTCTTATGTCATTGCTGCTGATGGCGGTCTTTCCCATACCCAATCGCTGGGGGTCACACCGGATCTTATTCTGGGGGATTTTGACTCTTTGGGCTACACCCCGGAAAATGCCACCGTCTACCCTGTGGAAAAGGACGATACCGATGCTATGCTGGCGGTGCGCCAGGGTCTTAATATGGGTTTTGACCGGTTCTTCCTTTACGGCACACTGGACGGTCCCCGGATTGATCACACCGTTGCCAATATACAAACCCTGCAATTTTTGGCAGACCGGGGAGCCACCGGCTATCTCATCGGCACTACCCAAATTGCCACCCTGCTCCAACAGGGCAGCCTTCATTTCCCTGCCGGCTGCAGCGGTACGGTTTCCGTATTCTGCCTGGGAAATGACGCGGAAAATGTCACACTGAAGGGTCTGCACTACCCCTTGGAAAAAGGACGGCTCACCGCAGGCTTCCCCCTGGGTGTCAGCAACCATTTCACCGGAAAGGGAGCAACCATTTCGGTGGAAAAGGGCACGCTTTTGGTGATCTATGACCGCTGTGCAGGATTCCCGGAGGAGGGTGCCTATGAAGCGTAATCTAAAAATCCCAATCCCACCGGTGACACCGGACCCGGCACAGGGTCTTACAGACCAGCAGGTACAGCAGCGGCTTGCCGCCGGTTACGGCAACAAGACCCAAAATAAGGCCAGTATGTCTGCCGGACAGATCATTCTGCAGCGCACCTTCACCGTTTTTAACCTGCTTCTGGTCTGCCTTGCGGTGTGGCTGCTGGTCTGCGGCTCCGGCATTATCAAGCTCACCTTCCTCCCCATAGCCATTTTTAACACCCTGATCGGCATCATACAGCAGCTTCGGGCGAAGCAGGCGGTGGAAAAGCTGACCCTCGTGGCTGAGCAGACGATGCGTGTCGTCCGAAACGGGGAGCTCCTGCAGGTTCCCTCTGCCCTTTTGGTCCGGGACGATATTGTGGAATTTATAGCAGGCAATCAGATCTGCGCCGACGGCATTTTGCTGGAAGGGCAGCTGTATGTAAATGAATCCCTGGTCACCGGTGAAGCCGATGCCATTATGAAAAACCCCGGTGATTCCCTGCTTTCCGGCAGCTTTGCGGTGGCAGGAAAAGGCCGTGCCTGTCTGACCGCGGTGGGTAACGATTCCTTTGCCGCCCGGCTTTCCGCAGAGGCAAAGAAAAACCCCAAAGTGGCAAAGCCGGAAATGATCCGGTCACTGGATAAGCTGATCAAGGTCATTGGCTTTCTGATGATCCCTGTGGGCATTGCCCTGTTTTGCAAGGAGCTGTTTTTGGTAACGGACAGCACCGTTAGAGACAGCGCAGAAGGCACTGTTGCCGCCCTGGTGGGTATGATCCCCAACGGACTTTACCTGCTGACCTCCCTGGCATTGGCGGCATCGGCTCTGAAGCTTTCCAAAAAGCGGGTGCTGGTGCAGGATATGAACTGTATCGAGACCCTTGCCCGGGTGGATGTGCTGTGCGTGGACAAAACCGGCACCATTACAGAGCCGGGTATGGATGTTACCGAAATTCTCCCCTTACATAATACCGACCCTGCCCGTTTGGAGCAGGTTCTTACCGGCTTTTACCGGGATACCGAACCGGAAAACGATACCGCCCGGGCTATGACCGCCCGATTCTCCGGGGAAACAGAGCTTCAATGCACCCATCGGATCCCCTTCACCTCGGACACCAAGTGGAGCGCTGCCACCTTCGGCGAGGAAGGCACTTTTGTGGTGGGCGCACCGGAATTTATTATGGGCAGCCGTTACCCGGAGATCCGGGAGACCGCAGAAAAATATACCGGCAGCCGTGTCCTGCTGGTGGCAGGCTATGACGGCATTCCGGCAGAAAACCGACTGGATGCAAAAAAGCTGACCCCCCTTGGTCTGGTGCTTTTAAGCAACAAGATCCGTCCCACCGCACGGGAGACCTTCTCCTACTTTAAGGCACAGAGTGTGGCCATCAAGGTCATTTCCGGTGACAATCCCGCCACGGTAGCGGAAACCGCCCGGCTGGCAGGCATTGAAAATGCGGAGCTTTTTGTAGATGCCACCACCCTGGAAACAGAAGAAGCGCTTTACGATGCCGCCGCCCGGTACACCGTATTCGGCAGAGTGACCCCGGAGCAAAAGCGGCAGCTGATCCGGGCACTGAAGCAGCAGGGTCATACGGTCGCTATGACCGGTGACGGCGTTAACGATGTTTTGGCTATGAAGGAAGCGGACTGTGCCGTGGCAATGGCCAGCGGCGCACAGGCGGCAAGCCAGGTGGCACGGCTGGTGCTGGTGGATTCGGACTTTGCGGCAATGCCCCACATTGTGGGAGAAGGCCGCCGGGTCATCAATAACATTCAGCGGGCTGCATCCCTTTTCATTGTGAAGAATATGTTCTCCCTGGGACTTTCCATGCTCTCTCTGCTGACCCGGATGCCCTATCCTCTGGAGACCCAACACATGAGCATTATCTCGGGACTGACCATCGGTATTCCGTCCTTTTTCCTGGCGATGGAGCCCAATTACGAACGGGTCACCGGTAAATTCCTGCCTACGGTACTGCGGCGGGCACTGCCCGGCGGTGTAACCAATGTGCTGGCGGTAATGGCGACCCAGGCCTGTATGAACGCCTTTTCACTGCCTCAGGATCAGGTCAGCACCGTGTGTACCGCTGTGCTGGCGGTGGTGGGTATGATGCTGCTGTTTCAGGTGTGCAAGCCCTTTGGCACATTCCGGAAGCTGGTTTGGGGCGCAATGGGCATTGCACTTATCTGCTGCTTTACCATATTGGGCGGCATTTTTGAACTGCAGGTGCAAAGCAGCCAGGTACTGCTGGTACTGGCGGTGCTGCTGATCGCACTGCCGACGGTATTTTTCATCATTAACCGCAGCTTCACACTGGGCGACAAACTGATCGCCAATAAAAAGAGCCACCCCGCATAATTCATCTTCAAATTCCGGTTTGTAGAGCTGTTTTAAATTTGTATAACCCAATTGTCATTGCGAGCCAGTGCGCACACTGGCGTGGCAATCTCAAGGAGAATACGGATTCTTCGCTTTCGCTCAGAATGACAAGGTGTATCGAAAGAGCTCGATAAATTGGAATTTCCTGTTGCCAATTGGCACAGAGGAAAGTATAATAGTATCAAGAATCGACAGGAGGTGCGGATATGGACGAAAAGCTTTCCCGTTACAGCGGATGTCTGCTGGGTCTTGCGGTAGGCGATGCCATGGGCTACACCGTAGATAAAAAAAACTGGGACGAAATTTGCGAGGACTACGGCCCTAACGGGCTTTTGGGCTATGACCTGGTCAACGGAACCGCAGATTTCACCTCCTATACCCAGCTGGCAGCCTTTGTCTGCAATGCCCTTTTGCTGGGGGCTGTCCGGGGCAACCCGGAGCTTTATACCCGCTATACCGCGATGGGTTTGCGGGAGTGGGTAAAAAGTCAGCAATTCCGGGGAAACGGAGAGCCTACCCGCTGCTGGATCGCTCAGGTTCCCGGTATGCGCCGTCGGCACTGTATGGACACCCGGATGCTGGATGCCCTCACCCGTGAGAATTTAGGCACACCGGAAAACCCTCTGTTCCGCTCTCCCTTCCCCGGCAGCCTGACCACCGCCGTGGGCGTGGGTCTGTGCCACGAAACCGCCCGGATCCCCCCGGAGCAGATCCCCCGGCTGGCTATGGAAGCGGTTGCCTTTACCCACGGAGACCCGGAAGCCTTTTTATCCGGTGCATTCCTTGCCGTCTGCATTACCCGGATTCTGCAGAACCCGGAGCAGCCGCTGATTCCGCTGTATGAGCAGCTCTGTGACGAGCTGATCCTGCAATTTGATGCCGATTGGCCCCAGGTCCGCATCATTACCGACAAGGTAAAAACCGCCATTTCCCTTACCCGGGATCCGGAGCTTTCTCCCCTGGCGGCTATGACCCTATTGGGCTGCACCACCGCCCCGGAATGTCTGGCAGGCGCGATATATGCCAGCATCATTCACCTTGCCAACTTTGACGAGGCAATGATCGTATCGGTCAACCACTCGGGACGCAGCGCCGCTGTGGGCGCGATTACCGGCGCAATACTGGGCGCACGGCTGGGTGTGGAAGCGTTGCCGGAATTCTATCTGGAATCTCTGGAAGCCACAGACGTTTTGCAGGAGCTGGCAACAGACCTGACCCAGGCAAAGCAAGTTATGAACATTTTCGACGACAGCTGGGACCAAAAGTATGTACAGGGCAAACCCGCCCAATAACAAAAATACTGTCATCCTGAGCACAAGCGAAGGATCCGTTACCCATCCACAAAAAGGAACGGATTTTTCGTCGCCTACGGCTCCTCAGAATGACAAAAAGCGTGCTGATCATCAGCACGCTTTTTTATGCTATGTAGTTTTTATAATTAGAAGCGTCTACCGCTACGGACTTTGTGAAAAAGCAAGGGATCTCCGTCACGCCGTTGCTGCGGGTAACATCACCTGACACGGCCTTTCCTTCCAAAATATCCTGCACCACCTGGCCGCAGGTATCCGTCATCTGCCGGCTGTCGGTGTAAAAGGTCAGCATCAGCTGCCGGGATTCTATTCGGCTGACCGCATTTTCCGTCATACCTACACCGGTGATCAGAGGCCAGCCCTCACCCGGCTCATAGGAAAAGCTTTCCAGTGCCCGGATGCAGCCTTCCGCCATATCGTCGGAAGCGGTGCAGATAATATCCGGCGCGACCTCACTGTAGTACTCCGAAAGGTAGTTCATACAGCTGTCCCAGGCATTGTCCTCCGACGCATTGTAAACACAGGTGTCTTCAAAGGTGACCCGCCCGGTCTTTGCTGTCAGCTTGCCGCTTTGCAGATAAGGAACCAGCACCTCCATCACACCCTCGTAAAACAAAAGGGCATTGTGATCCTCCGGCGAGCCCATAAAAAACTCAATAGTCAGTGCCTCCTCTGCTGTATCCAGCTGCCTCTTTGTAACGATATACTGACCGGCCATACGACCCTTTTCCATCGCATCTGCCGCCACACAGGCAACTACCGCATCCGTACCGGTGAGCATCCGGTCATACGCTACCACCGGGATCCCGGCCTTTTTCGCTTCCTGCAGCTCCTGGTTTAGTGCCAGCGCATCCACCGCCGCTACCACAAGGCAGTCCACCGGACGGCTGATGAGGGTATGCATCTGCATCTGCTGCAGTTGGATATCCCCTGCCGCATACTCTGTCAGCACCTTGCAATCGGGGAGCTGAGACAGGCTTTCCGCCTGTGCCGTCCACTGGGCAGCCGTTGTGGGCAGGCATATCCCCACCGTATATTTTGCAGGTGCTTCCGTTTCCATCGGGGCTGTTTCCGGTTCTTCTCCGCAGGCGGCCAGCAACAAAACTGTCAGAGCCGCCATTAAAAATGCCAGATATTTTTTCATTGCGCACCGCCTTTCTTGGTATTTCTTTCCAATTATACCCGGTTTTCAGGGTCTAAGTCAACCGCAATTTGCCGAAATGGAAAATTGTGCGGGAATTTACCTTGAAAAGTGCCCCCTTTAGACATATAATAAATACAACTTTAACGGAAAGGGCGTGTATCCCCTTGCAACGGACAAAAAGCTGGAAGGGCTGGCTTTATCTGCTGCCTGCACTGATATTTTTGGGTGTATTTTTGGTGTACCCGCTGATCGATGTGCTGGTCTACTCCTTTGAGGAAGGCTACAATTCCGCCTCCCAAACCTCCTTCGGTGTGGGCATCTACAATTACCGCTATGTGCTGCGGGATCCTTACTTCCTGCAGGCACTGAAAAACACCTTCATTCTGGTAATGATCACCGTTCCGGTGTCTACCGGTCTTGCGCTGCTGCTTTCTCTGGGTCTTTCCTCCATCAAGCCCCTGCGAAAGCTGTTTCAGACCATCTATTTTCTGCCCTATGTAACAAACACGCTGGCGGTGGGACTTGTGTTTATGCTGCTGTTCCGGAAAACCCCCTACACCGACGGCTTTGTAAATCTTTTGCTGAGCTTTTTCGGCATCGCGCCCATTGATTTTATTGACGGCCCTTACTGGGCAAAAATGTTTGTGCTGTGCTTTTACACCGTTTGGGTGGTTATGCCCTTTAAGATTCTGGTGCTGACCGGCGCGCTGGCTTCGGTGCGGCAGGACTACTACAACGCCGCCGCCATTGACGGCACCTCCAAGGCCCGGATCTTCACCCGGATCACACTGCCTATGATCTCTCCCTCGGTATTTTACCTGGTGATCACCGGCTTTATCGGTGCTTTCAAGGCCTATTCCGATGCGGTTGCCATCTTCGGTACCGATCTGAATGCGGCAAAAATGAATACCATCGTAGGCTATGTATACGATATGCTTTACGGAAACTCCGGTGGCTTCCCGTCTTACGCCTCTGCCGCGGCGGTGATCTTGTTCGTGATCGTGCTGACCATTACGGTGATCAATCTGCTGGTCAGCAAGAAATATGTCCACTATTCGTAAGGGGGTCTTCTTGATGGATTATGAATCGGTCGGGCAGGCCGCCCGGGTCCGGAAAGGATTGAGGCAGGGCGTCATTTACCTGCTTTTGAGCTTTTGGGCGCTGCTGGTGCTGTTTCCCTTCTACTGGATGGTAATGACTTCTCTGAAAAGCTACAGTGCCTATAACGCGGAATTCATTCCAAAGCTCTATACCTTCTCTCCCACGATCAACAACTATTTTGAGGCATTTCGTGCCGTTTCCCTTGGCCGGTATTTTCTGAACACCGTAATCTTCACCGGTGCTACCACCGCTGTGATGCTGGCGGTAACGGTACTGGCAGCCTTTGCCTTCTCCCGGCTGGAGTTCCCCGGCAAAGATCTGATGTTTACGCTGTTTTTGGCACTGATGATGATCCCGGCGGAGCTGGTGGTGATCACCAATTTCGTCACCGTTACCAACTGGGATCTGCGCAACACTTTTACGGGTCTGATTTTGCCCTCTGTGACCTCTGTATTTTACATTTACCTGCTGCGGGAGCATTTTTCCCAGATCCCCGATGAAATGTACTATGCCGCCAAGGTGGACGGCACCTCCGATATGAAATACCTGCTGAAGGTGATGGTACCCATCTGCAAGCCCACCATCGTGACCATTACCATTTTAAAGGTCATCGAGTGCTGGAACAGCTTCGTGTGGCCCCGGCTGATCACCGACAGGGAAACCCACTATCTGCTGTCCGTGGGTATTCAGCAGATCCGGGAAAACGGCTTCGGCAGAGTTAACATCCCCGCTATGATGGCGGCAGTGGTGGTGGTCTGCCTGCCGCTGATCCTGCTGTTCCTCTGCTTCCGTGACCGGATCATGGAAGGCGTGGCAAGAGGAGGTACCAAAGGATGAGATACCTTTTAAATACCTTCCCCCGGGGGGAAGGTGGCCGAGCAACGCGAGGTCGGAAGAGGAATGCGGGCGAAAAATCACCTGCAAGCACCAAGCACCAGACCTGCTGCAAGTCCCGTATTTTCTCCGGTCTTTCCCTCTGGCTGATCCTGTGCCTGCTGCTGACCGGCTGCCACGGCAAGGTGGAGCGGAAGGAATTTTCCATACCCGAAAACTTTGACACCTCCCGGAATTATGAAATCAGCTTCTGGGCAAAGAACGACACCAATCTGACCCAGGTGCAGATCTACGAAAAGGCCATTGCGGATTTTGAAGCCCTGTACCCCAATATCCAGGTCAATCTGCAGCTTTACACCGACTACGGCAAGATCTACAACGATGTGATCACCAACATTGCCACGGATACCACCCCCAATGTGTGCATCACCTACCCGGACCACATCGCTACCTATCTGACGGGCAAGGATTGTGTTGTGCCGCTGGATCAGCTGTTTGACCATCCCCGGTACGGTCTGGGCGGCAGCGCGCTTAAATTCGACGGCCCGGAAAAACAGGAGTTAACAGAAAAGTTCCTGGCTGAATGTTACTTAAACAGTGCCTACTACGCTGTCCCCTTTATGCGATCCACCGAAGCCTGCTATGTGAACAAAGACTTTGTGGAAAAGTTGGGATACACCCTGCCGGAAACCCTGACCTGGGACTTCGTGTGGGAGGTTTCCCGTGCTGCCGCCAAGAAAAATGACGACGGTACTTACGCGGTAAACGGCAAAAAAGTAATGCTGCCCTTCATCTACAAGTCCACCGACAATATGATGATCACCCAGCTGAAGCAGCTGGACGCAGACTACTCCACCCCTGCCGGGCGGATCGGTCTATTTAACGATACCACCGCACAGCTGCTGCAAACCGCCGCCGACGCCACCGAAGACAAGGCCTTTTCCACCTTCAAGATCTCCGGCTATCCTGCCAATTTCCTCAATGCGGGACAGTGCATTTTCGCCATTGATTCCACCGCCGGTGCTACCTGGATGGGTGCAGATGCCCCGCTGATCGACATTGCGCCGGAGGATATGGTGGATTTTGAAACGGTGGTTATGACCGTGCCCCAGTTTGATCCGGAGAACCCCGCTATGATCTCCCAGGGACCCAGTATGTGTATCTTCAACAAGGAAGATCCCCAAGAGGTGCTGGCATCGTGGCTGTTTATGCAGTTTATGCTGACCGACGAGGTACAGATCGCCTACTCTCAGACAGAAGGCTATGTGCCGGTAACGGACAAGGCAAGAAACAGCGATGCTTATCAGGACTATCTCTCCCGGGGCGGTGAGGATACCGACCTTTATTATAAGGTAAAACTGGATGCCACCCGGCTGTTGCTGGATAACACGGAAAACACCTTCGTTACTCCGGTTTTCAACGGCTCTGCCTCTCTCCGGGATGCGGCAGGACATTTGGTGGAAAGTGCTGTAAAATCCACCCGGCGAGGACAGACGGTGGATGAAGAATATTTAAACGCTCTGTTTGAAGAGACCCGCTCCCTTTACCGGTTGGATCAGCTGGCGTCCGTCGGCGGCAAAGGTGCTCTGGGCAAGCTGCCCGATGCATCGGTAGCACTTCTGGTAGGACTCGGGGTCATTTGGACAGGAATCCTCGTTTACCTTCCCCTCACCCTGAAAAAGAAAAAATAATCTGCAGGTTACGCCCCCATCCTCTTTAAATTTCGGTTTATCGAGCTGTTAAAAAGGCTTCTCCTTGAGGAGAAGCTGTCGCCGCAGGCGACTGATGAGGTGTTACCGCACCATCGTAACCGCTGCAATCTACCTACATTTCCACCTCATCCGTCAAAAATCAAAGATTTTTGC
>JAZNRQ010000065.1:0-6929 GCA_045590735.1 Faecousia sp.
CGCCAGAGACATTGCCACCGACCTTCCCATCATTTTGGAGAAATAATTTCCAATTTATCGAGCTATTTCGATTGATGCACCGCACCAATACCTTCCCCCGGGGGGAAGGTGGCCGAGCGTAGCGAGGTCGGAAGAGGAATGCGGGCAGAAGTCCGATCATTACCGCATTGTATCGGGCTTTTTGCTGACGATCACTGCACGCCATTCCTCTCCCGCCCAGTGTGCGCACTGGGCACCCTCTCCCCGGGAGAGGGTATAATGGGAGCAAATTAGAATTTGAAGCAGTTCGTTAAACCGGAATTTGAATCGGGAATAATAATGGGGCGTGTTCTTTTGAACACGCCCCGATGCGATTTGAGAATTAACCCTTCTTGGGATTCAGCCAATCAATTATGCGGAGAATATAAGCGGCTGTAGGAATCAGAGAAATTACGAAGATCGCTTGACCGACCAGCAGGTGATACTGCCACAGAGCACCGGTCTGGTAGATGGGCTCAAACAGATAACCTACGGTAACAGCAATACCGGTAACCAGGGAGAAGATGGAAACCCAGGCCTTGTCGGACTTGTAGATGCCCAGGAAAGCACCGATCAGGGAGAAGAAGAATACGATAACAGGCATCAGAACAATGTCATTCAGCATAAACTCGTAGTCGTTATCCTTGCCGGGATTATCAATGGAGTAGACGCTCTCGAAGTAATCCTGTACACCTTCGCAGCTGTCGAAGGTGGGCATCCATACAAACTGCTGAATTGCGATTTTCACAGGAGAACGGTCTTCAGGGATAGGTTCAACGGGAACCAAAGGCAGAGCTTCTTTCTCAGCCTCGGTAGCATCCGCAGTGGCTTCGGTTGCCTCTACGGTAGCTTCGGTAGCGTCCACGGTAGCTTCAACAGTAGCTTCAACAGTAGCTTCAGTGGTTTCGACAGTAGCTTCAGTGGTTTCGACAGTAGCCTCGGTGGTTTCACCGGTAGCTTCAGTGGTTTTGTTGGTAGCCTCAGTTTTTGAAGAAGGAGCCGGTGTCAAAGTGGCACAGCAACCCTTGTCAACGGAGCAGACGGGGCAATCCTTGTTGACGTTCTTACCGGCACACTTGTATTCACAAATACAGGAGGTGGGCACAACACACCAACCGGGATTGATCTTACAAGCTTCGCACTCTTCGTTAACTTCCAACTCACAGCGAATCTGGCAAACCTCGCAGGCAGGCATAGACCAGAAGGGCAGCCATTGAAGAACCAGCAATGCCAGCAGCAGAACGGAGCAAGTGATATTGCAGACCCGAATCCACTTTTTAGAAATTCTCATTTTTCCTCTTTCCTTTCATGTAAAAACGATAGCGCATTATGTATATGCTCTCTTACCCATATCACGCTAACAATAATAATAGCACCTTCTTGTGAGAAACGCAACAACTTTTCAAAAAATTTTGGCAAATTTATGGAAAGTTTACAAAAAAGTAAGGAGGAGATGTATCAACCAAAGACGGTGTAATAGCAAACTGCAAAAATCTCACGGACGAAATAGCTGACGAAGAGGGTAAGCCAGCTGGTTTTTGCGGGAATGCCTACCGCATTGAGCCCTTGCTCGGCAGCAAAACGACCGGCTCGGTACAGGTGGTATTCGCTGGAAAGAATGCCTACAGTCTCCGGTCGGGTGCCGGTTTTTTCCTCAATCAGTTTCAAAGAAAATGCAAGATTTTCCTTTGTGCTGGTAGACTGATCTTCCATCCAGATACGGTCAGGCGCAATCCCCTTGGCGGTCAGTGCGTCAAACATACACCGGGCTTCAGAAATATCCTCGTTAGGGCCTTGTCCGCCGGAGACGATACACTGGGTTTTGGGATGCGCTTGCAGGTAGTCTGCAGCAGCGTTGATACGCTCCTGGAGAGAGAGGGAGGGGGTAGTGCCGTTAACACCGGCACCTAAAACGATCACATAGTCGCAGGGCGTGTTGGGGTCGCCGGATGCCGCGCTGCCGATCAGAATACCTGCCCAGGTGCTGATGGCAAGGCCGATCCCGATCAAGCCTGTCAGAACCCAAAGGAAGATCCGTCCCAAAGTGCGCTTGTGCTTTTGCAGTATAAAAAGAAGCTGGTAAATTGCGGCTACCACTGCGGCACCCATAACCACATAAGACAAAAATCGGCAACCGGCAAGGCAGTTGTAGATAAACAAACTGCACAGACATAAGAACCCGGCGGAAAACCAACCGAAATATTTTTTCAGCAGATTCATAATAAGGTCTCCTTTTCCTGTTTTCTTACAGGATACAGAGGTCGTATGACAGGTCTGTGACGGTAAAATAACAAATCTGTCACAAATTCCGATTTCTCGAGCTGTTTCAAACAACGGATGTCATCTTGAGCGGAGCGAAGCGGAGTCGAAAGATCCGTAATTTCCTTGTAGGAGAACGGATTTCTCCGCTCGGCTACGCCTCGGTCGAAATGACAACCTATAATCGTAACAGCTCACTAAACCGAAATCTACAGAGGAGGCAGGCCCAGCTCGTCCCGGAAGAAGCCCCGGGTGTCCGCAAAATGACCGTCTTTGTCCATAATAGAGATCTGCACAAAGGGGGCGCCTTCGGGTAAGGTCAAAGAGGCTGCGGTAATGGTCTGACCGGGCTCTGCTTTTGCACAGACCGGTGCTTTTGCACCGTAATGGCAGAAGATTTTTGTTACATCAGAACATTCCACGTGCACCTGCTCACCGTCGAAGGAAACCTGATGAAATACCGGTCCCATAGTGGAATACATTTCGCCCTGCTCCAGGGCGGAGAAGATTTTGCCGTATTCCAGCGAATCTGCCAGAATCATAGTCATACCGCCAAAGGAATCGCTGCGCTCACTGTCGAGGGGGGCTTTGTTGTGGTTGTCATCTGCAGAGTGAGCGAAAATTCGACGACCGCTGCGCAGCAGCGCATTGTAAAGTCCCTTGTTATACTCCGGAGTGCCGCCCTGCAGGCTGGAAAAATTGCAGATCTCCATACTGAAAAAGCCTTCGTAAGAGAGGATCCTGTCTTCGCTTTCCATAGACCAAACCGGGTGGTTGTATGTAACGATATAGCCGTTTTCTTTTGCACAGCGGATAAAGTTGTTGATAAATTCCGGTGTGTATTCCCGTTCTAGCAAAGGACCGATCTTGGGGACAGCCGCTTTTTGTTCCTCGGATAAGTAGCGGCTGCTTCTGGGGTGGAAATAGACGATGCCTACATTGTGGGGGTCCCGGGCAAGGAGGTTCAGATGCACCTCGGAAACATAACAGTTGTAAGTATAGTCGGGACGGATGTAGGCTTCATAGCCGGTGAGCATCAGAAAGTCCGGCTCGGTCATAGCTGTAAAATCATTGGTGGCTTCGTGGTCAGTAATGGCAAGCACACTGTAGCCATGAGATTTATAGGCAGCTTTTAATTCTTCCGGTGTTAAATTTCCGTCGGAAAGGGTGCTGTGGCAATGAAGGTTGGCTTTAAATTGTTTTTTGTCGGGGGAGATCAGATACATAGTAACACGTCCTTCAAGATTTTCTCTATGCTACCATATTTCGATAGAAGATGCAATGAAGTTTTTGTAACTGATGGTTTACAGACTCTGTCGCTATGTGCTATATTATATGGTAAGAAACAGATAACGAGGTTATATTATGGATTATATCGTTTTAGATATGGAATGGAATCAGCCCTGGCCCGGCTCGCCCTCTGCCCGAAAGGTACTGCCTGTGCAGATCCGGGGCGAGATCATTCAGATCGGTGCTGTCCGTGTTACGGAACAACAGGAGGTAGCCGATGAATTTCAGGTGCTGATCAAGCCGAAATTTTATAGAAGATTAAACCGCCGGGTCAGTAAGCTGACAGGTATCAAGGAGTCCCAGCTGCGGGAAGAGGGCGTTTCCATGTATGAGGCAATGGCGCGCTTCCGGGAATGGTGCGGTGAAGATTTTATTTTCCTCACCTGGGGCTTTGACGACATTACCATTTTGCGGGAGAATCTGCAGCTTTACGACATTCCCGGGGATTGGGCAGACCGGTGGTACAATGCCCAAATGATCTTTAATGCCCAGACCGATGGCTCCAGTTCTCAGAAGGCACTGAAAACCGCTATGGAGATTTTTGAGATCGAGGCTACCCGCCCTGCTCACGATGCACTGGGCGATGCCTACCATACTGCGCTGATCTGCGCCAAGCTGGACTTGGAAAAGGGAACACGGGAATATGGCGAAGCACTGAAAAGCCATGTAAACGGATTCCACGGTGCGGAATTGCCCGGTTGTATCAGCCGGAAAGTGTTTTATGACTATGTGGATAAGCGGGAAGCGCTGGGCGCTATGTCCGGTCCGGAGAACCTTTGCCCCACCTGCGGACGGCAGATGGAGGGCAACCGCTGGTTTGCCCAGCCCGGTCACCGGTATATGGATATGGCCACCTGCCCCAAGCATGGAAAGTTTTTGATCCGTGTGCGCCTGTCCGGTCAGCCGGACGGAACGGTTCGGGTCAGCCGCCTGACTTACGAAGGTACTTCTGAGGCGGCAGAGGCCTACGCAAAGCGGATGGAAAAGGCAGAGCCGGAGGAAAGACAGGTGTCCCGCCGCAGTCGCCGCAGTCGCCGTTTGCAGGAGAAAAAAGAGTAAAATTTCTAATAGCTGTAGTAAGAAATTACGGCAAGGAAGAATTTTGGTAAAACAGCGTGTAAGGAGGGGTAAGCGTGTCTGAAAGAATCGCAACCTGGTGGATCCGTTGGGAGGATCTGAATTGGCCAAATTACGATAATCTGGATAAGATCAAAGCCCACGCAGAGGCACTCGCAAAGGCGGACGTTTCCACAGTTATTTTGTTTGGTGCCCATTTCCGTTGGGACTGGATGCCGTTTTTCCCGATTTTGCACGACTATATTGCTACCGTTGCAGAACATTTGCACAAGTACGGCATTAAGATTTATGACCATCACTCTGTAAACCTGGTACACCGCTACAGTACCCGTGAGGAAATGCGCCATGTGATTATGGACAGCGGTCCGCACCTGCCCTTTAGCCCCACCTGGGAAGCAGCTGCCAGCTGGCAGTACAAGGGTAAGTATCTGAATGATTGGCGGATGATGGATGTACGGACGGGGAAACCCCTGTACCTGCCTCAGTATACTGCAGAGGGCTTCTGTCCCAGAAATCCCGAGTTTAAGGAAGCATATCAGGATTATGCCAAGAACTTGATTGCCGAAACCGGTATTGACGGACTTTCTGCCGACGATGCTATGTACTATATGCAGTATAACGCCTGTAGCTGTGAACATTGCCGTGCAGAATTGCGTCGCCGCAGCGGTATCGACCTGCCGCCTGTGGAGGATCGCAGCTTCTGGATGAACTGGGACAATCCCGCCTGGCGGGACTGGGCGGATCTGCGATTTGACAGCAGCGGTGAATTTTACCGGGATCTGGGCAAGGTACTGCCGGAGGGCTTTGTGCTGACCGGCTGTGGCGGCAGCTCTGCTACCGGTGGTGCTGTGGCCAATGCTACCGATGCCCGTCATTTCCTCCGTGGCTGCAACTATGTCAATATGGAAATGAGCGGCAATACACCGCCTTATAAGCACGACCCCCACACGGTCAATGTGCCGATACGGAATCGGCTTGCCAACGCATCCCACCATCAGGCGGCGGCACGGGAGCGGGGTGTCCGGGCGTTCAGCAGCGGCTATACCCACTCCGTAAGCGGTGCGAACCACGTTTGGGCGGTGTCCAAGATGCTGGGTGCCGATGCCTGGGTCAGCACCTTGAAGGCACGACTGGGTCTTCCGGGACATATTTTGGACACCATTCCCGATGAACAGGATATTGTGGGACAGGCCTTCGGCTTTGAGAAAAATCATCCGGAGCTGTTTGAAGGCGATAACCTGGGTCAGCTGGCAGTGCTGTTCTCTTACGAAACCCGGAATCACACGATGTTTGGTGCGGTAGACAAGGGCTATTTCAGGGACTATCAGGATACGCTTTCCGGTCTGTTCCGGGAGGGTCTCAGTCCCAATACGGTCTTTGAGATCCCGCGGGATGCCAGCCAGTATCCGCTTTTGGTGCTGAGCAGCGTGGCAAAGATGACCGAAAAGGAACGAGATGACCTGGATACCTACCTGAAGACCGGCGGTAAGGTGATCGTTACCGGTCCTACGGAGCTGCCCGGCTGTACCAATAGCTGGAAACTGCCTGCAATGGTGGATGTACCTACGGAAAAGCTGTTTTCCGATGTGCCGGAGGGCGGCGCCTGGATTCGACCCGCAGCCTGGATCGGAGGCACAGTTATTGCGCCCAGCGGAGATGCAAATGTGTGGAGCGAGCCGATTCCGGGTCTTTATTATAACCCCTGCCGTGTGGCTGACGGGGAAAACCTGACCGAACTGATCGCCCTTTGCCGGAAATACGGAAAACCGTTGCCGGTGAATCTGGTCAGTGCGCAGGGCTACCTGTGTACGATGCAGGAAACAGAGGAGCAGATCACCGTGCAGTTTTTGGCAGAGGATTACGACGTGGATATTGATCACGAGCTGGACAGCATCCGCTTCCACAGAAGCCGTGTTAACCTGCTAAGCAAGATCGAGCCCATCGGTATCGACAGAACTTTGCAGCTGCGAGGGGAAACGGCACCGGAGGTTTACACACCCTTCCACCAGGAAAAGCCGGATGTGAAATTTGAAAACGGTTTGATCACCGTGACCCTTCCGGAAAAATGCTCCTATGCCATTATGCGTTTCAAGAAATAATCCAACCAGCAGGGACGGTCATCGTCCCTGCTGGTTTATTTTGCCCAAATTCCAATTTATCGAGCGATTACAATTTTCGTTGTCATTGCGAACCAGTGACCGATGTCACTGGTGTGGCAATCTAAAAACCAAGTGTTACCAATAGATTGCCACGCCAGTGTGCGCACTGGCTCGCAATGACAATTG
>JAZNRQ010000066.1:0-8085 GCA_045590735.1 Faecousia sp.
CAATTTATCGAGCTGTTCAAACTCGCACAACCCAATTGTCATTGCGAGCCAGTGCGCACACTGGCGTGGCAATCTATTGGTAACACTTGGTTTTTAGATTGCCACACCAGTGACATCGGTCACTGGTTCGCAATGACAACGCAGATTGTAATCGCTCGATAAACTTGAATTTGTGTATATGAAATTTTCAGGGCGCGCTGGTTTTGTCAGCGCGCCCTGTTGGTTTATATTTTATTCGGTCAGCTCGAAAATGGCGGCTTCCCAGGGTTGCAATTTTTGGGTTTGCAGAGGATCTTCTCCCGGATAGTTGTGCAGTAAAAGCTTCCAGCGGTGTCCGGAAACCTGTTCCGGCAAGGGCAGCTCCCTAGGATCGTCAGAGAAATTGGCGATTACCAGCAATGTCTGCCGGGTGCATTTACGCAGGTACATCACGATCTTCTCGTGGTCCGGGATCAGCATTTCAAATAGACCGTCTACGATTGCCGGATTGTCCTTACGCATTGCGATCAGCTTTTGATAGTAAGCGAAAATGGAGTCGGGATCCTTCCGGTCGGCATCCAGGTTGATCTCTGTGTACCGGGGATTGATTTTGATCCAGGGCTTACCGGTGGTAAAGCCGGCGTTCTCGCTGTTGTTCCACTGGTAGGGTGTACGGGCATTGTCGCGGCTGATGGGTCGCAGCAGCGCCCAGGTCTCTTCCTCGGATTTACCGGCACGGATCATGGAGTGGTACTGACCTACGGTGTAGGCATCATTGTACTCCTCAATGGTCTCGTAGGCCACATTTGTCATGCCGATCTCCTCACCCTGATACACATAGGGTGTGCCGGGGAGGGTGTGGGTCAGGGTAGCCAGCAGCTTAGCGCATTCCTTCCGGTATTCCTGATCGTTACCGAACCGGGATACCTGCCGGGGGAAGTCGTGATTGGAAAGATGCTGGGCAAGCCATGCATCGCCTTCCACCACCTTGGCCCAGCGGATCTGGGCGGCCTTGTATTCCGGTACAGTGGGGACCTTGGGCAGCCGGTGGCAGACCTCAAAGTGATAGAGACTGTCCAGCTCCTTCCGCTCTGCACGGATGTAGTCGGAGGCAATGGTGGAGGGGACCCGGATCGCCTCGCCCACGGTCATACAATCGTACTTGGAGAACACCTCGGTGTTCATCTCATGGAGGATCTTATGGAGTCCCGGTACATTGCAGCGGTTTTTCCGGTCCTGGGCATAGCCGTTTACATCCAGCGGACCTTCCGCATCCGGGAAGCCCTCGGGCTTTTTCAGGCTGGGGAACACATCCAGCCGGAAGCCATCCACGCCCATGTCCAGCCACCAGCGCATCATAGCATAGACCTCTTCCCGCAGGGGCTGATAGTCCCAGTTCAGGTCGGGCATATGCTTAGAATAGTAGTGCAGATAGTACTGCCCGGTGGTTTCGTCCCACTCCCAAGCAGAGCCTTTGCCTTCGTAGAAGTAATTGCCCCAGTTGTTGGGCTCTGAACCGTCGGGCTTGCCGTCGTGCCAGATATAGTAGTTACGGTAGGGATTGTCTTTGGATTTCGTGGCCTCCTGGAACCACATACATTGATCGGAGGTGTGATTCAGCACCAGATCCATAATAATCCGGATGCCCATACCGTGTGCCATATCCAAAAGCTTTTTAAAATCCTCCAGGGTGCCGTAGGCAGGGTCAATGGATTTGTAATCTGCCACATCATAGCCGTTGTCCACCTGGGGGGACTTATATAGTGGAGTAAACCAAATGCAGTTGATACCCAATTCCTTTAATTCCGGCAGCTTGGACATCACACCGGGCAGATCGCCGATGCCGTCGCCGTTAGAGTCACAAAAGCTTTTGCAGTAGATTTCGTAAACTACCGCATCGTGCCACCATCGTTTCTTCATTGCAAAGCTCTCCTTTTGTGTTTCAAATTCCAATTTATCGAGCTGTTTCGATACACCTTGTCATTCTGAGCGAAAGCGAAGAATCCGTATTCTCCTTGAGATTGCCACGCCAGTGTGCGCACTGGCTCGCAATGACAACGAAAATTGTAATCGCTCGATAAACCGGAATTTATTCGCTCAATTCGTAGACCTCGGCCTGCCAGGGCAGCCACTTTTGGGTCTGTACCGTGGGATCGGTTTCGTAGTTTGCAAGCAAACGCTCCCATTTGCGGCCGGTGATATCTTCGGGCAGCGGCTGGCTGACTTCGTCGTTGGAGAAGTTGGCGATGACCAACAGCTTCTGACGGGCGCACTTACGGGTGTAGATCACCAGCTGAGGATGATCCTTCAGGATGAATTCCAGATCACCGTCGAGAATTGCGGGGTTTTCCTTGCGCATAGCGATTAGCTTCTGATAGTAAGCGAAAACAGAGTCGGGGGATTTCCGGTCAGCCTCGTAGTTGATCTCGGTGTACCGGGGATTGACTTTGATCCAGGGCTTGCCGGAGGTAAAGCCGGCATTTTCGCTGTTGTTCCACTGATAGGGGGTACGGGCATTGTCACGGCTGGTGGGACGCAGGCTGGCGAGGGCGACCTCGGGATCTTCACCAGCTTCCACCATAGTCCAGTATTTGCCCACGATGTAACGCTCGTTGTAATCCTCAATAGAATCAAACTCCACATTGGCCATACCGATCTCTTCACCCTGATAGACGAAAGGTGTGCCGGGCATGGTGTGGGTCAGGGTGGCAAGAAGCTTGGCGGAGGGAACCCGGTACTCCCGATCGTTACCGAAACGGGAGACCTGCCGTGCTGTGTCATGGTTGGTCAGATACTGGGTCAGCCAGGCGTTGCGATCCAGGAGCTTTGCCCAGCGAGCCTGGGTGGTCTTGTAGTCCAGCACAGTAATGAGATTGGCGTTCTTGCCGATTTCAAAGTGGAAGAGCATATCGATCTCTTTGTGACCCTGGGCGATGTAATCCACAGCTACATCAGCGGTGGTGTTACCCATTTCACCGACGGTCATACAGTCGTAGTGAGACCATACATTCTTGTTGATATCCTGAATCAACTCGTGGATGCCGGGCACATTGGTGCAGATAAACCGGTCAACAACATAACCGTGAATGCCTACGGGGGGCATAGGAGGACGGGTGGAGTCGGGCAGACCCTCCGGTTTCTTCAGACGGTTGATGGCATCCAGACGGAAACCGTCAACGCCCAGATCCAGCCACCAGCGCATCATACGGTACATTTCCTGACGCAAAGGCTCGTACTCCCAGTTGGTGTCGGGCATGTGCTTGGAGTAGTTGTGCAGGTAGTACTCGCCGGGGGTCTCATCGAATTCCCAGGCGGAACCCTTGCCTTCAAAGAAATAGTTGCCCCAGTTGTTGGGCTCTTTGCCGTTTTCCTTGGGCTTTCTCCATATATAGTAGTTGCGGTAGGGGTTGTCCTTGGACTTGCGGGATTCCTGGAACCACTTGTGCTGATCAGAGGTATGATTCAGCACCAGGTCCATGATTACCCGGATGCCCATACCGTGGGCGGTCTCCAGCAGTTCTTTGAAATCTGCCATTGTACCGTAGGTAGGTTCGATATCGTAGTAGTCGGAAATATCATAGCCGTTATCTACCTGGGGAGAGCAGTATACCGGGTTCAACCAAATGCAGTTTATGCCTAGCTCTTTCAGATTGGGTAGCTTGGAGATGATGCCCCGGATATCGCCGATGCCGTCGCCGTCACTGTCGCAGAAGCTTTTGCAGTAGATTTGATAGACTACCGCTTCCTGCCACCATTTTTTTTGCATAATAAAAACCCTCCTGTTTTTGCAAATTTCAATTTATCAAGCGATAGCTCTACAAATTGAAATTTGCTAGTCTGTTCGGGAAAATTCTACCACAGATGCACAGCAAAAGTCAAATTCAATAGACATTTGAAAACGAATTTTGAGTAAAGTGCTTTGTTTTGGTGGTGCGGTTTATGGAAAACTGTGCATCTGTGTACCTATACTATATAAGGTAAAAGAGGGCGGGGGGAAGGCGGTATGGATGCGGCAAAGTGGCAAACGGAGGGGTTTTTGTGCAACATCTATATTTTTTGTGCAATATGTCAAGTTTTGGCACTTGTTTTTGTGCGAAACAACGTATTGTATTTGCTTTCCAAATGTGTTAAACTTAAACACGGACAGGTAGGGTCATTCCGCCCTTTTGTCTTGGCATACTGCGAAGCAGTTTGTTATATATGTAAGGGATCTGAGTCCCAAAACATAATATTTTTGAGGAGGAAAAAAAGTGAAAAAGTTATTGGCAATCGTTTTGGCACTGGCTTGCGTTGTGAGCCTGTGCGCCTGCGGCGGCAACGGCGGCTCCGGTGATTCCGGTGACGGCATGACCGCTGACGGCAAGGTGAAGCTGTCTATCGGCATCCCCACCAATGCTATGGTTCTGGACCATAACAACAACGCACTGACCAGATGGGTCGAAGAGACCTGCAACGTGGAGCTGACCTTTATTGAGTACGCCGGTGGTACCGACGTTCCCACCCAGATCTCCACCACCATTGCTGCACGTCAGGATCTGCCCGACATTCTGTTTGGTGTGGAACTGGACCAGTCTGTCATCAACCGTTACGGTGAGGATGGCTACCTGCTGGACCTGTCTGACTACTATGCAGACAAGGAAGGCCTGGCAAAGGTTTTCTGGGATCGTCTGGAGAACGAGCTGACCGAGTACGACCGCGACCTGATCATCCGTAAGATCACCAACGCTGAGACCAACGCTATCTACAGCGTTCCCTGTGTTGAGACCTCTTTGATCGATAAGATGGCTTACCAGATCTGGATCAACCAGGAGTGGCTGGATAAGCTGCAGCTGGAGGCTCCCACCAACAACGAGGAGCTGGTTACTGTTCTGAAGGCCTTCCGTGACAATGACTGCAACGGCAACGGCTCTAAGGACGACGAGATCCCCCTGTTCACCCCCCACGACGTTAACGGTGGTATCGACTGGCTGATCAACCTGTTTGTTTACTACCGTGAAGACCGCCCCTGGCTGGTGGAAAACGGTGAGCTGAAGCCCGTTTTCACCACTGACGAGTACCGTGAGGCTCTGAAGTTCATTAAGTACCTGACTGATGAGAAGCTGCTGACCTCCCTGGCTTGGACTGCTAGCGGCAACGATGCCAAGCAGATCTCCACTCCCTCCAACGGCACTGCACTGTGCGGTATGTTCTCCGGTCACTTGACTGTTCATGCAGCTATGGGCAACGAGGTTATGTACCAGTATGTTCCCCTGAAGAACTGGGGCTGCGCTGTCCGTCAGGACACCTCCTGCTCTCAGACCACCTTCATTACCGAGAGCTGCAAGAACCCCGAGAAGGCATTCGAGATGCTGATGACCATGTGGTCCTGGGACGGCTCTATGCGTATCCGCTACGGCGAGAAGGACGTCAACTGGCGTATGCCCGATGAAGGCGCTAAGTCCGACATCGGTCTGGATGCTACTTACGCTCTGATCTCTGACCCCCTGACCCAGCAGAGCACTGCTAAGTGGGCAAAGATCGCTTCTACCCTGAACGTTTTCGCGGAAGGCGAGACCGCTCAGGTTGCTCCCGATATGGACGAGTGGACCAAGAAGAAGTCCGTAATGCATGCTGAGTCTTACAAGCTGTTCTGCGAGGCTGAGGAAGAGAACAACCCCGAGGTGATCTGCCCCTACCTGAGAACCACTCTGGAAGAGCAGGAGCGCACCTCTATGGAGCGTACCAACACCGGCGACCGCTATAAGAAGGCACAGGCTGAATTCTGCACCGGCGTTCTGAATCCCAACAGCGATTCCGACTGGAATGCATATCTGAAGCAGATGGATGAACTGGGCCTGCAGGTGTGGCTGGACTATGCTCAGAACGCTTACGACCGTGGTTGATTTCCGTTTGTTCATAACTAAAACCTGACATTAGCGTAATGCGCAGCCGGGAGCTTGACTCCCGGCTTGCGTAGGTTAAACAATTAGAAAGGAATGAATCAAATGGCAAATCAAGCGGCTGTCGCAGCACCTTCGCTGATCCCCAAAACCGGTGTTCGCCGTTTTTGGTTGAACTTTAAACGCAACTGGCAGCTTCATTTGATGATGCTGATTCCTGTGGCATATCTGCTCCTGTTCCACTATGCACCTATGTACGGCATTCAGATCTCCTTCAAGGAGTATTCTCCCCGTAGAGGTATTCTGGGCAGTGAGTGGACCGGCTTGGATAACCTGAAGGATTTCTTCGGTTATTACAAGTGGACCAATCTGGTGGTCAATACTTTGGCACTGTCACTGTATTCCATCTTCGTTGGTTTCCCTGTTCCGATTATTTTGGCACTGATCCTGCACGTTCACACCGGCAAGGTCTTGAAGAAGATCGCACAGAACGTGTCCTATGTGCCTCACTTTATTTCTCTGGTCGTTATGATCGGTATTCTGAATACCGTTCTGAACCCTGTCTCCGGCTTCCTGGGCTACATTAACCGTACCTTCGGTAATTTCGCCTACGAAGATATCCGTGGCAGTAAAGAGGCCTTCCGTCACCTGTATATTTGGTCCGATATTTGGCAGAGTACAGGTTGGTCGACCATTATGTATGTGTCTGCACTGTCTGCTGTGCCGGATGAGCTGCACGAAGCTGCAAAGCTGGATGGTGCAAGCCGTCTGCGCCGTGTGTGGAGTGTTGACCTTCCCACCATTATGCCTACCGTTGCCATTATGCTGATTATGCGTTTTGGCTCCGTTATGTCCGTGGGCTACCAGAAGGCATATCTGATGCAGAACTCTATGAACATCGACGTTTCCGAGTTGATTTCTACCTATGTGTATAAGCAAGGTATCCGAAATGGTAAGATGTCCTTCGGTTCGGCCGTCGGATTGCTGCAATCCGGTATCAATACTGTGCTCGTTTTTGTGGTTAACTGGGTCACAAACCTGTTGACTGATAACGAGATGGGTCTGTTCTAAGGAGGGGTATTATGGCTAAGAAAATTAAAAATGTCAAGATCCATGATACCTTCGGTGATAAGCTGCTGAACCTGTTCACCGGTTTTATCCTGGTGATGGTTACCATTATCGTCGGCTATCCTTTGCTCTACGTTATTTCTTGTTCCTTCTCCAGCTCCAAGGCACTGGAGGTCGGTTCCGTTATTTTGTGGCCTGTGGACTTCTCTCTGGAAGCGTACGAATTCGTCCTCGCCTATAAGCAGGTTTGGGTAGGTTTCCGTAACTCCATTTTCTACACCGTTATGGACGTGCTGTTCCAGATGAGTTGTACCATTATGGTTGCTTACCCCCTGTCCCGTTCTTACCTGCAGGGTCGTAAGTTCTATACTATGTTCTTCTATATGACCACCCGTTTCGGTGCCGGTTTGATCCCTGTGTTCATTCTGAAGTGTGATCTGGGTCTGTTCGACAACGTTTGGGCCGTTTTGATTTCCGGTGCAATCGGTGTCTCCCACATCCTGATCCTGCGTACCGCCATCAATTCCAGCATCCCCAGCGAGCTGCACGATGCTGCGATGATCGATGGTGCAAACCACTTCCAGACGGTCATTAAGCTGGTGATGCCTTTAACAAAGGCAACCCTGTCCGTTCTGACGCTGTATTGTATCGTGGGTCAGTGGAATGAGTATTTCACCTCTATGATCTATCTGCGTGACGCTAGGTATTATCCGTTGCAGCTGGTTCTGCGGCCGATCATGACGGCGGCATCTATGGTTGGTAAGATGGACGTTTCCCAAATGCCCTCTACCTACCAGTCTCAGGCTGATCAGGGTCTTGAGAATGTGCGTTATGCACTGATCATCATCTCCTCTGCTCCTATCATCGTTGCTTATTTCTGTGTGCAGAAGTACTTCAAGGGCGGCGTTATGATGGGCTCTGTTAAGGGTTGATTCGTTTTTACATGAAAAATCGGACAGACATCCGTCTGTCCGATTTTTTTGCTCCTTACGATGCGGTGCTCCAAGCTCCAATTTACCGAGCTGTTTCGATACACCTTGTCATTCTGAGCGAAAGCGAAGAATCCGTATTCTCCTTGAGATGTCCCTGTTGCGGTACCCGGCAATGCCTGCGACGACAAGCGTCTTGGCATTTGCCGACCGCGCTCCGTTTGCGATAC